>NZ_JBHTGY010000031.1:0-355010 GCF_042676305.1 Paenibacillus sp. GCM10027630
AGGTTGATAGGTTCGGGGTGGAAGTGCCGCAAGGTATGGAGCTGACGAATACTAATCGGTCGAGGGCTTATCCAAGAATACCTTCACAAAGTGGAGAGAAGCGTTAAAGCTGACTCCGAATATCTTGTGAGGAAACCGTGAAAAATATATAGCGTTGCTCGACGCTGCTTGTTTCGGATCTAGTTTTCAGGGTGCAATACGTTACCCCACAAAGTGAAGAAGAGCGCTGAAGCGTATTCCGATTACTTTCCGGGGGCCCCGAAAAATATAAATTCCGTTTGGTGATGATGGCGGAGGGGAACCACGCGTTCCCATCTCGAACACGACCGTTAAGCCCTCCAGCGCCAATGGTACTTAGACCGCAGGGTCTTGGGAGAGTAGGACGTTGCCAAGCAAAAACCCACACAATTTTGTGTGGGTTCTGTATTATTAACGCGGGGTGGAGCAGCCCGGTAGCTCGTCGGGCTCATAACCCGAAGGCCGCAGGTTCAAATCCTGCCCCCGCAACCAATTTTCTATCATTTAACGAAACTAACTTACGCTTACATACATGTTTAAACCCAGAAGAACCCACGAAATTTTCGTGGGTTCTTTGAACATTAGGGGAAGTTTAAAATATTGCAGCACTCAAGAATGAAGTTGAAATGGACAGTTGAAGGTAACTGGAATTTCTGGAGCTAATTTTCCCTTTTTAGCCTCGGTAAGGAGTCTAACTGGAATAGCTCCATCTAATTAAAGCAATAATTAGGGATATCCTGTTAGGCGGGTGGAATTAGCGTGATGATTTCCAGTTGTTTATAGATTTGGACCCACATGGACTATAATTAACAGTATGTTTTCCCGTTAGGAGCTCATGGCTGGTTGATGCCTTTCAACATACATCGATTTTGATGTAAAGCCGATGACAGAGTTTGAAATCTTTACAGGAGAAAATCTTTATCCGACCGCTCCAATGTGCATGAATTCCTAGCGTGCGTGCGGCGTTTCATGACGATGGGTTGACAACCCCCCGCGCAGAGTAATAAACAAGCAAGGAACCCTTATTTAAGGGTTCCTTGCTTGTCAGCTTACATATCTCTGCTTGCCATGGCTTGTGAATAAGTAAATTCGTTTGATTTGGCGATAACTTTATCCTTGGAATCTTTGACTATAATTTCAACCTTCAAAGGATAATTCATTTTCTTGTTAGGCGATAATTGAGCCGTTAACTCATGATTACTGGTCCATTGTGCCGGTAACAGCTCGCCATTAATAGTTACCATACTGTTATAAGGAAGGTCTTTACCTGTAATCTTTAGAACATTTCCACTAGTTGAAGCTTCTGTTTTTACCGCATCGATTACCATTCGGCCTTGACCCAGTATATAACTGCTGTCCTTAATTTTGCTGTTCATTTCCTCGTAACCGTACTGTTTTCCAAAAATAATGTCGTACTGCAGTTTTTCATAAGTTTTAAGGTCTTCCTTGTTTATGTTCATGTCCTCATAACGGTTTTCCGGAGGAATTACCGGGATGTTCTGCGACAGCTGGTACAAATAGTCCGTGTAGTAGCTGCCAGGTCTTTGAGCTAATTTTAATAAGTATGGAGCTACAAAGGAAGGGCTCATATTGAGCGTATCCTTTTGTTTAGGCAAGTAATTATTCCATACGAGAACGGGAACCCGATACATTTTATCAAGAAAGTCGGGATCATTTTCACTTAAGTAGCCGCTCTCTTTGTACGCCTTGTAGTTTTCCCCCAGACTAGGCAGATGATCCCCAAAGAACAAGAGGATGGTAGGTTCATCGATGCTTTCATAATGAGTTATCAATCGTTTCAGCATATCATCTGCGCCCAGTAATCCTTGTGCATAAGTTTCGAGCAGACCTTTTGTCTCACCTGTGACTCCCGTCACTTCAATTGTATTTTCCTTGAATTTACCAGGGTAATAGTGGTAGTGATTCTCCATTGTATTGGCAAAAATAAAGTCCGGTCCTTCTGTAAGCGTACTGGCATCAATAATTTGCTTGGCAACTTCTCTATCGGCTATATAGGGACCTTCGTATTCGGGTTTGAAAAATTCCATAGGCACATACTTGTTAAACCCGAAGTTTTCATACACCTTTTTACTATTATAAAACCAACTGTGGAAAGCATTAATGGCAGTAGATGCATAGCCTTGTCGGGCCAAAATACTCCCTAATGAATCGACATCTTTATTAATGTACTGATTATAAGGAATGGAGCCTTGCGGTAAGAAACGCATAGAGTTTCCTGTCAGCACTTCGAACTCTACATTGGCAGTCCCTCCACCGTACTGGGGAGAAAGCATGGTGCCGCTGCTGTATTTATCCATTAACTCATGAAAGAAAGGAAGCGGATCACGACTGAAGGTAACATCCTTAATTTGTGTCGCATCCCAGAAGGATTCACTAAGAACGACAATAATGTTAGGTTTACGTTCAGCAGGTACGGGTACAGCCGGTGTTACAGAATGATAAACGGAACGAATGGATTCTTGATCATAGCCTTCGGGTTGGTTCAAAAAGAGAAACTGTAAATTCATGATCGTTGATAGAAGAAATCCGTTTGTCCGAACGTTTTCCGTCTGGTCCCATGCTAGATTTTGAATATGGGCAAGTCTTTTTAGCGACATCGATCCATCCGTATAGATCAAGGTTAATAGGAGCAGCGAAGCAATCCCCATAGCTACACGATGTTTCCAGTGAAAAATAAACGAAATTCGGGGAAGCTTATACAACAGTAGAAAGCTGATGACTACAAACGAGATGGAGCCAGAAATGACGGTGAAGTTAAGCAGGCCTTTGAGATACTGCGCCATGTCTTTGGTCTCACTTGTTAAAAGCACATCCCAGGGCAGAAAAGGGACACCTAATATCTCCAGCTTAATGCCGCTGATTAACCCCAAAGCCAAACAGGTACTGGCCACCAGCCAGAACGAGAGATGAACTCTGCCGGTAATAGCTGTTAACAAAAATAGAAAGCCCAACACGACGACTGCATTTAGAACAAGCTCTGGTATTGCATGAAACGTCCAGCTAAAGGTTTCCCCCCAACCGCCTCTACTCATTAATTCCACTAGAAATACAATCCAGATTGACCATAAAAGCAATGGCATTCGTCTGGCTGCTTTCATACCATGATTTTGAATTGCAAGCTGTAAATCCCCCATATATATCACCACATTTGTATTATTAACATCTTGTAAATGCAGTCTTAAGTATAGCACACCTAGTAGAATGAATGATATTGGAACCTTTTTGCGATTTGGGAGTGCTTGCTAGCGCCAATCAGTTTTTTTTGAACCTGTTTGAATTGGCATGAATAACAATCATTTGATGATCAGAACATATAGGGGTAGAGGGAGATGAATGCCGTGGGCGAACAATTGCAGAGGTTTATTCAAGACCTGATGGATAGGAATCAAGGAGATTTTAAAGATGGTGATTTTAAGGATTGCCAGGGAGCTGCAGCTGATATTAAAGAAATGATTCAGAAACTTGAGAGTACGGAGGTCAATTTCAGGAGAAAGCTATCCGAGATTTCAGCCAAGCAGCCACCAGACAAAGAAAAAATCATTTATCTGCAAGGCTTGGTGGATGGCATGGGGCTGGCTATAAAACCGATGGAAATCCATTACGATAATGAACGGGTATACAGAAGTGATGAATAATGGTTGGCGAATAGACACGAATAAAGCAGGAGAGGAGAGAACCCTTAAAAAATAATCGTTCTAAGCAATCCTACACGGGATGTAAGGTCTTTACAACCTAGGGCAGAATGGTACTATCGTCCTAAATAGTCAAGGGTCTAAAACCCATTGTGGAGCTTCCACAAGCATGGGTTCAATTAACGGTCATATTAGAGCTTTATTATGACTATTATTGGAGCGATGGGAAATTCAGGGCCAATAGAAGATAAGGTGGGGGCCGAAAATATTTTTCGGTCTTTCTTCCTCATCCATTGCTGCAAACCCTGTTATATCAATTGATTGCCGCAATCTATGAATCTATAAATTTTTTGTAAAAATAGTTCATTTCCACAGAAATACATCTTGTGAATGATCCAATAAATATGTCATAATAAAAATCACTTACATCAATAAAACATATGCTGCCACTTGGAGACGTGTAAACAGTGCACCAACTAACCCAACTATTTCATAGGTACAAAGATCGAGACTTTATATTCATCATACCGTTTGCTCTGCTTTCTCTGGACGTGAGATTGCAGTATTTTTTTTACCTACTTAACTCCGGTAAAGGTTTTCCACAGTCTGACGACACCCAGTGGTACATCAATTATGCGAATTCTTTGTTGTCAAATTTTCAAATTGGACTGCAAATGAACGATATTATGTATATTGGGTATAATCTCCTTCTTGCTTTGCTCCTTGGAATATTTAAGGACCCTCTTGCTGTCATCTTTATTCAAGCGGTTACTGCTGGTCTTAGTATCATTTTTGTATACAAGATCTCACGAATGTTATTCAATAAAGCAACTGCAATCATAGCCTCATTTTTTTATTATTATTATTCGTGGACAATAACCCTTTGGTCGATGTACATCCTGTCTGACAGTTTTTTCATCAGCCTTCTTCTATTAAATGTTTATTTACTCCTCAAATTTATGCAGTCCAATAAAAGCGTATACAAAGTTCTGTTTATATTATCCTCTCTTTATATACTTGTATTTAGACCGACAGGCGTAGTTTCCTTGTTCTTTATTATGATCTATATCCTAATTAACCTTGATAAACAGAAGCTGTGGGGATTTGTAAAGAAGCACCGGTTTGTAATTGGAGGTTCCTTGACTACTGGCGTTATCGCAGGTATATATTTATTTTCCGGAAGTAAATTGGACCCATTCCTATCCTCTATGCAGTTTAATGCAAAAATGGTGTTATACAACGTTTATGCAAAAGGGTGGATTTATGACAGACCATCTCCCTATGACTATTTTTTCAAGCCGGATTATACAATTAATGTGCTGAATAGCTTGATACTAAGCTTTATTTTAAACAACTGGGATCATGTTAGTGTCTTATATGGAAAACGAATTATCGCATTTATAGGGAAATGGGCTTGGGATATTAAGTTAACCGGTGTACGGAGCTATGTAAGGTTGGGGTGGTATTTACTGCCGGCCACTCTGTTTTTGATCGGGACCATTGCAGCGATAGCGAAAGGCATTTTTAGAAAAGTGTCTATTCTGTGGCTGGTCATACTTGCTGTTTTTGTTTTTTGTATTATTTTATTTATTGATGGCATGTACAGGTACAAAGCGCCTAGCTTACCGTTTATTATGATAGTGGTTGCGTATGGGCTTGAGAGAGTGCTTCACGAAGCCTTTGTGATCGGCAAAAAATTAACGCTTAAACTGTTGGCGAGGACAAGAAGGAATACGGAAGTTGAGTCCGGTATGTAAATTAATTCTTGCCATTTTACGGTTCCGTATGTAATATTTATACATTGTGATACAACTTATGCTGTGACTTGGAGCTGTGTAATTAGTGTACCAACTATATCTTAAATACAGGGATCGCGAGTTCCTATATATTATACCTCTAGTACTATTCTCCCTTGCAATGAGGCTTGGGAATTTCATCCGTATATATGCCTCAGGCAAAGGCTTTCCTGATTCTGAAGATTCGCAGTGGTATATAGAATATGCAAACGCTTTGATGACCAACTTTCAAATCGGTTTGCATATGAATGATATCTTATATCTTGGTTACAATGTTCTGCTTACGCTGCTGCTAGCTATATTCAAAGACCCCGTCGCTATTATATTCATACAAGCGCTGACGGCAGGATTGAGTGTAATTCTGGTTTATAAAATCGCACGAATGCTATTTAATAGAAGAACGGCTGTTGTAGCATCCCTTTTCTATTCCTATTCATGGAATATTACCAAATGGTCTACTTATATCCTTTCAGACAGCTTTTTTATAAGTCTGCTCCTATTATGTGTTTATTTCCTTCTCATGTCTTTAGAATCGAAAAAAAGAATCTACACGATTTTATTTGTATTGACCTCGTTGTATATGATGGTTTTTAGACCGACTGGGGTCATATCGTTAGCTTTTATTATGATTTATTTTCTGTTTAGAATTGATAAGCAAGTGCTTCTGGATTTGGCTAAAAAATACAGGCTGGTTATCGGGGCCGTTGTGGGTGCTGCAGTCGCGGTTCTTATTTATATGATTGTCGGTGACAAGCTTAATCCGCTCATAGAATCTTTACAGTATAATGCCAAGCTTGTGTTGTATAATATTTATGCACATGGCTGGATCTATGACAAGGAATCTACACATGATTATACGTTCAAACCAGATTATACTATTAACATATTTGGAAGCCTTATTTTAAGCTTTTTAATAAATAACTGGGATCATGTGTTAATATTATACGGGAGAAGGGCTATTGCCTTCCTTGGTTGGTGGGTATGGGAGACAGACTTAAGTACTTTTCGTGGGATTACCCGTTTCTTCTGGTATGTTCTGCCAACAGTATTGTTCTTGACCGGAACCATTGCTTCCATAGTTAATGGGCTGTTCAGAAAGGCTTCAATTGTATGGCTGGTTGCACTTGCTGTCTATGGGTTCTGCATTCTTATCTTTATCGACGGAGTGTACAGATATAAGGCGCCTGCCTTGCCTTTTCTCGCTATTGCGGCTGCTTATGGCGTAGACACCATTATTCACGGAGCGAAGACTATTATAAATAATTATGCGGGGAAGCTGCTATGGGCCAAGAAAAAATACTAATTGTTGTTCCTGCTTATAATGAACAGAACAACATCCAGAAGGTAATTTGGGATATCCGGGAAAGTGGAGCCGATTATGATATTTTGGTTATCAATGATTGCTCTCTCGACGGTACCTCCGTTAATGCCAGGAAGGCGGAGGGTGTTAAGGTTGTGGATTTACCCTATAACCTGGGCATTGGAGGAGCGGTGCAAACCGGATTTAAATATGCTTGGGCTAATGGTTATGATTATATGGTGCAGGTTGACGGCGATGGGCAGCATATGCCCAAAGAGGTGATCAAGCTATATGAGGCTATGGTTCAAAGCGGCAGCGATATGGTTATTGGCTCAAGGTTCCTGGACATCAAATCTTTCCAAACTACGTGGTCCAGAAGATTGGGCATTAAGGTGTTCTATTATTTGTTCAGACTTCTGATAAATACCAGAGTTACGGATAGTACATCAGGTTTTCGGATGTATAATAGAAAAAGTATACAATTATTGTCCAAATACTATCCTGATGATTATCCAGAGCCGGATGCCATTATCCTGCTGAAAAAACACGGGCTCCGTATTAGTGAAGTAGGTGTTGAAATGAAGGAACGTGAGCATGGTACGTCCTCAATAACACCGATAAAAAGTCCATATTATATGGCGAAGGTTATATTGTCCATATTCTTCTCCTATACCAGGACAAGGTGGTGAAAGCGTCATAGACAGCGGACATTTCTACAATGTACAGCTGATGGGAGTAGCCTTCAGTCTGATCATGATAATATCGGTTTTTTTAATGGTTCGAGCAAGATTGCTTAGGGAAAAATATTCTTTGGTATGGTTCCTCATTGGATTATTTACATTAGTCATGTCTATTTTCAGGGAATTGATAGATTGGTTCTCTGAGCTGATTGGCATTGATTATGGGCCATCTGCTTTTTTTGCGATACTTATCGCCAGCGCATATTTGCTGCTGCTTAATATGAGCGTAAGTATATCGGGATTGAAGATGCATAACAAAGCATTGACTCAGGAATTAGGCTTAACCAAGCTAAGGCTGGAGCAGCTTGAGAAGAAAATTAGCGAGGGTGAACAATAATTAATTATTTATTGCTTTTTGGCAGTATGACTATGACAGTGATTGCAAATACAGTACTGAAGCTGGGCAGTAAATCGGTTCCCTTCGATGGACCTTTAATGGGGATTATACTTGGTTATTTGACATCGCCGCTTATCGTATCGGGCTTTGCTCTATATGCCATGGCTGCTGTTCTATGGATCTATTGCTTGTCCAAGTTCGATTTAAGCTATGTTACTTTTGTATCCAGCGCTCAATATGTTTTGCTGATTGCCGTGTCCCTTCTCGTGTTCAATGAGCAGATCAGTATGATGAAATGGGCGGGTACCGGCTTTATTCTAGTAGGTGTATTTTTTTGGTTGAAAGGATAACTATTCATGTTCAGGTGTGTTGCATATACCGACGCCATGAAGGATGAGTGGGATAGATTTGCATGGTCGAAGGGCACGGTGTTTCATACCACTGCATTCAGACAAATTCTGGTAAGCTCATTCGGCTACAGGTGCAAATATCATGTCATTCTTAATGAGCAGAACCGTATTTGTGCGATAATTCCACTTATAGCTGGCCGTAATCTAGGTCTGAAAAAAGTCGGTGTTTCGCTTCCTTTTGTTAACTATACCGACATTTGCGCTGACAGTGAGGAATCCTTCAAGTTTACTCTGGATTCTCTGATAAAATTAAAAGACAAGCATCGTCTTAATTACATTGAGCTGCGGTTAAAGGATCAAAACCTTGATAGCTCCGAGTGGAGCTTGAATCTTCATAATCATACCTTCGTGCTGTCTCTCTCTGACACTGAGGAAGAGGTGCTGTCACAATCTACTGGCAGCAATAGAAATCATGTTCGCAAGGTATATAAAAATAACTGGTTCTCGGTATCCTTCGACCCTGCACATATGGACGCTTTTTATAAAGTGTATGTGAAACGAATGAAGCAGCTTGGTTCTCCAGCCCAGGACATCCGCTTTTTCAAGAGCTTTCTTGAGTACCTGCCTGAGCATGCTTTCTTGTTGTCGGTTCTCGATAATCAGACCGGGGAAGTGGTAGGAGGGATGATTTTGCTTGCAAGCCCTTCGAACTCAACGCTTTATTATCCGTATGGAGCCAATCTATCCGAGTATAACAATAAGTACTTGAACAACTTTATGTACTGGGAAGCTGTCCGCTTGGGCATAAGAACCGGATTGAAGTTTCTGGATCTGGGGAGATCTCAGACGGGTTCGGGAACGTACAAATACAAGGAGCAGTGGGGAGCAAAACCCGAGCAGCTCAAGTATCTGGTTTATAATGGAAGCGGCAAGGAATCGGGTCCGCCCGATAGAGAAAGCCTGAGTTTTTTTGTTCAGCTCTGGAAAGTTACTCCGAGCTTCATTACCGACAGAGTAGGTAAACAGCTGATCAAGTATTTGTTGCCTTAAGAGCTTTCCAAAGGAAAGCTTGCTTCGAAAGGATAGTCTGGGCTTTCCGAAGGAAAGCTTGCTGCGTAGCATATTTTTTCATAATCGGAGGATGCAATAACAATGAGTAGTTCTAACTGGAAGCAGTACTTTGACAAAAAGGCAGAGGTTCATGGAGCGTCTGTCAAATCATCCGACTATTTCGATGACGAAAGCTTTTTTATGCAGAGAGATAATACCTTGCGCTGGCTGGGAGAATATAAAGGTAAGGAAATTCTGGATGCCGGCTGCGGAGTTGGAGCTTTCAGTGAGCCTTTAGTTAAACAAAATACCGTATATGGCGTGGACTTTTCAGAGAAAAGCCTTGAATTTGCCGCGGGCAGAGGTCTGAAAACATCAGCTGATGATTTGACGGCTTTGCATTTTGAATCCAAGAAGTTTGATGTAGTATTATGCATCGGCGTTATACAGCTAATTGAACAATATAAGGCTGTTATTGAAGAGCTGGCAAGGGTTACCAAGCCTGGAGGAACACTTCTTATTCAGACCTTAAATAAAGGCTCCCTTCAAAGAAAAATATTAAGATTATTTGAGAAGAGCAAGAAGTTTGACAAAATGTACGCAATGGATGAACTGAAGAAGGTATTCGAAGCTCACGGATTTGAACAAATACAGTTTTTAAACATATATCATCCTTTCAAATTTGTGACGACAGGCAATGGGACAGGGCTTTTCTCGAATACGCTGAGCACCTCGTTTGCGATAAAAGGGAGAAAGAAAATTGACTAAACAGGAAGCAACATATAGCGGAGCTTCTCAAGTATCCTCACGCAATCCAAGCGTTAAAAATATGCTGACCTTTGACATTGAGGAATGGTTTCACGCCAATTATGATGATGTGAAGCCCGATCTTAGCCAACCGTCCCATTTCAGATCAAACATGGATACGCTTCTACGATTATGCAGAGAGACAGGCTGCAAGGCTACGTTTTTTGTGCTTGGCTATATCGGGGAGCATTTTCCGGATGTTGTCAAAGCGATAGCGCGGGAAGGGCATGATGTTGCATCCCATGGTTATGCTCATGAGTTAGCGTACAAGCAGAACATTCAAGAGTTTAAGGCTGATGTGAAAAAGTCCGTGGATATTCTGGAGGATATAACCGGAACTAAGGTATTAGGGTACCGTGCACCGTCATGGTCCATTGTGGAAAGCAATCTGCATTATCTTGAAGCGCTTGAGGAGCTAGGGTTAAAGTATGATGCCAGTATTTTTCCGGTAAAGACCTTTCTGTATGGAATTCCCACAGCACCAACGGAAATTCATAAGCCAAGAGTGAATGGACGAGAGCTTAATCTGTATGAAGTCCCAATGTCGGTTATGAAGCTGACTGGAAAAAATATGGGTTACTCTGGCGGTTTCTATTTCCGCTTTTTCCCAAAATTTTTTATTAAACAAGTCATTCGCTCAGCAAATCGGCAAGGTAAAAGCTCTATTGTTTATTTGCACCCGAGAGAGGTTAATGTTAACGAAGCGAAGCTGATACTTCCGCGCAAGGAGCATTTTATCCACTATTATAATATAGGCGGAACTGAAGCCAAGCTGGAAGATATCCTGAGAAGCTTTAATTTTACATCGATTTCAGAGCATCTGAAGCATAACTTTAAGCTGGAAGTTTAAGATGTGATTAAATAAATAGTAATAGAGTGCACTTATGCAAAAATGGTTATGGAAGTGACGAAAGTCGCCATTATCCAGAGGAGCAAGGTGCTTTTTTTCATGGAGAAGCAATTGCGCTATAATAGGGAGAGTACGACAAGGGGCTTTGAACAACCTCTAACAGGAGTCTATCCGGCGATTTGATTTTTGTGAATATATATTCACGGATTTGCTTCCGTCGGACAGACTCCTAGGGGAGAATAACAGCAGGAGCGGAAGGGAAGAGGTATGTGTTTGCAAGAAGGGAAAGCTTAAAACAGTACGTCCGGTTGTATCCTGTTACGACCGTTATTATTGTGATCCATTTACTTGCTATGGCTGCAATGGAATGGTATGGATCATCTAAGGATAATGCAACCTTGCTTCATTTTGGGGCCATGTTCGATCTTCCTAATCTACGTCCGGAGCCGTGGCGTTATGTGTCATCGATTTTTCTTCATATTGGATTCCAGCATTTGCTGTTTAACAGCTTCGCGTTGTATGTGTTCGCGGCACCGCTCGAACGAATGCTGGGTGCTTGGCGTTACGCACTGTTCTATCTGGCATGCGGCATTATTGGCAATATAGTCAGTGCCTGGCTGCACCCGGGATATTATATTGGAGCCGGGGCATCAGGGGCTATATACGGTGTTTACGGGGCTTACTTGTACATGTCGGTACTCCGAAAGGATCTGATCGACTATCAGACGAAACAAACGGTAAGGATTATTGTCATTATGGGCTTTGTGTATTCGCTTGTTATTCCAAATGTCGATATTTATGCACATGCAGGTGGGTTTGTCGGTGGTTTAGCAGTTATGTCCATTATGACTCTGTTTATAAAGCGGAGGCAGCTTGTTCAGAATGATGAGGAACAGACAATGTACAGAGAACCGGAAGAGTAGAACGGTATATGTTGTAAAACAGGGGAGCAGGCACGGATTTGTTGTCTGCTCCTTTGGAAAAGCTAATGGGATTATGAAAGGTTTTAAATAAAATATAGCCAAGCTGTGGATAAAAGTAATGAAACAGGGATGAAATCTTAATACAGGATCTTGTTAAAACAAAGTGACTATGCTACATTATGATATGTAAACGTTATACTATATGGCGTACAGCTAAAAGGATCGAGGAATACAGTGTGGGCTCAATAACCATCAAAGACGTTGCACAAGCAGCCGGCGTATCCACTGCAACAGTGTCTCGCGTTCTTAACAGGAACGGCTATGTCAGTAATCAGGTACGCCTTCATGTGGAGCAGGTGATGAAGGGTCTTAACTATCAACCCAATGTACTGGCGCGCAGTTTGAAGCAGGAGAAGTCACGCACGGTAGGGATTGTTCTTCCGGATATGACCAACCCGTACTTCATGGGTGTAGCCCGAATTGTGCAGCAGCGGCTGTTAGAGAAAGGCTACCATCTGATCTATATGGATTCAGTGGAGGATCCTGATAAGGAGCTTAAAGCAATACAATTGCTCCAGGGCATGCGAATTGAAGCTTTGATTTTGGCCGGAACCGGTCAAAATGCGGAGATTGTGAAGCATTTGATCCAGTCCGGGACGACTGTTGTGCTGCTTGACCGTATCATTGAAGGCGTACACACGGATCTGGTCGTAGAAGATAACTCCGGGGCTGCTGAGGAAGCGATGGGTTATTTACTTAGCAAGTATGGAAGCAGACTTGGAGTCATCGGAGGTCCGCAGCAAATCAGCACGGCCAGAGAGCGATTGGAAGGTGCTCAAAAGGCTGTAAAGCTGGCAGCCGCACAATTTTCCGAGACTAACTATTATGCTGGGGATTATTCCAGAAGATCAGGCATTTTGGCATGCAACTTCTTTATGGAATCACTAGAGCCTCCAGAGGCTATTTTCTCTTCGAACAATGAAATGACGTATGGTTTTTATTTAGGCATGAAGGAACGGGGCATGGATCTGGACTCCGTAGAAGTGATTTCTTTCGGGGAACTGGACGCTGCACCTTTATTCTCTCATCGTCTGTCCATCATATATCAGAATCCCGCTCAGATAGGGGAAGCCGTTGCAGAGCTTACGCTTAAACGTTTGGCAAGAGAAGGCACAGGCAGGGAAAAACGTATTTTTACACCGCGTTTAGAGAAGCAATTCTCATAGCGGCTTTTCTTTTTTAGCATGTGTAAACGATAACACACATATTTTTCATGTTATCGTTTACATGCATTCATAAATTATTTTATATAGGAGGAATTATTCATGAGTAATGAAAATGTAAAAAATCGATTGGTGGGCGACATGCCCAAGATTGGCATTCGTCCTGCAATTGACGGTCGTAGAGGCGGAATTCGTGAGTCTCTGGAAGAAGTAACTATGAATATGGCGAAAGCGGTTGCTGAGCTGTTAAGCAGCAAGCTAAAGCATGCTAATGGCCTTCCTGTAGAATGTGTGGTAGCCGATACGTGTATCGGTGGTGTGGCAGAGGCTGCTCAAACCGCTGCCAAATTCGAAAGAGCGGGGGTTGGTGTGTCGATAACGGTTACACCATCATGGTGTTATCCATTGGAAACCATAGATACTTCACCGCATATTCCCAAAGCCATCTGGGGATTCAACGGCACGGAGCGTCCAGGAGCGGTGTATTTGGCAGCGGCCAATTCAGCGCATAACCAGAAGGGATTGCCTGTATTCAGCATTTACGGGCGTGACGTTCAGGATATGGGAGATGGCAGTATTCCGGATGACGTTCAGAATAAACTCATCCAATTTGCCAAAGCCGGCCTTGCAGCAGCCTCGATAAGAGGGAAATCGTATTTGTCGCTTGGCTCTGTATCGATGGGGATTGCCGGATGTATCGCAGACGAATCCTTTTTTCAGCAGTATCTTGGCATGCGCAATGAGTACGTAGACATGACCGAATTCGTTCGGCGTATGGAGCGGGGCATCTATGACAAAGACGAATATGAGAGAGCTTTGAAATGGACGAAAGAAAATTGCGGTGAAGGTATTGACGTTAACCCTGAGCATTTGAAAAGGACTGCAGATGAGAAGGTTCAAGATTGGGAAACGGTCGTTCAAATGACGCTGATCGCCAGAGACTTAATGATTGGCAACCCTAAATTAGCTGAGATGGGCTATGGTGAGGAAGCGCTTGGTCACAACGCAATTGCAGCAGGCTTTCAGGGACAACGGATGTGGACCGATCACTTCCCTAACGGGGATTTCATGGAAGCGATCTTAACTTCTTCCTTTGATTGGAACGGCATTCGCGAGCCTTATATTCTCTCAACAGAAAATGATACGCTTAATGCGGTTACGATGCTGTTCGGTCATCTGTTGACCGACTCAGCCCAGATTTTTGCTGATGTGCGTACTTATTGGAGCCCGGATGCAGTAAAACGTGTAACAGGCAAGGAACTGACCGGTCCTGCACAGAACGGAATTATTCATCTGACTAACTCGGGACCTGCATCACTCGATGGTACGGGACGTCAGACGAAGGATGGAAAACCGGCAATGAAGCCTTTCTGGGAGATTACGGAAAACGAAGTGCAAGAATGCTTGAAGGCTACCGCTTGGAGTCCGGCTGTTGACTTCTTCCGTGGCGGGGGATTCTCTACGGATTATCAAACACTTGGCGGGATGCCAGTAACGATGGCGCGTATCAACCTCGTGCAAGGCTTGGGGCCGGTTCTGCAAATTGCCGAAGGCCATACCGTGGACATTCCACAAGACATTCATGATGTGCTGGATCAAAGAACGAATCCAACTTGGCCAACAACCTGGTTTGTGCCGAGCTTAACAGGAGAAGGTGTATTCCGCGACGTCTATTCCGTCATGAATGCATGGGGCTCCAACCATTGCTCACTCAGCTATGGTCATATTGGCTCCAACCTTATTACGCTGGCTTCAATTCTGCGTATTCCTGTCAGTATGCATAATGTTGCGGAAGATCGCATTTTCAGACCAAGTGTATGGACAGCATACGGGACAGCGAATCTTGAGTCGGCGGATTATCGTGCATGCTCTCAATTGGGACCGTTATATAAATAGGGTAGAGCAGGAGGCAGGAGCTTTATGAGAGAAGCCGGAATTCAAAAATATACGATAGGCGTAGACTATGGTACGGAGAGCGGAAGAGCGGTGCTTGTTGATGTAAGCACCGGAGAAGAGATGGCCGCGCATGTGACGCCATATGCTCATGGCGTCATCGACCGGCAGCTTCCCGGCTCGCAGGTGCGGCTCCCGCACGAGTGGGCGCTGCAGCATCCAGGTGATTACCTGGATGTGCTGTACCAATCCGTGCCTGCTGTGCTTCAGCAGGCAGGGGTACAGCCCGATGCCGTCATTGGCATCGGGATTGATTTCACGGCATGCACGGTGCTGCCGGTGAATGAACACGGTGTTCCTCTATGTTTCCAAGAGGAACACCGGAACGACCCCCACAGCTGGGTTAAGCTGTGGAAGCATCATGCGGCTGCACCGCAAGCCGAGCAAATGAATGAACTGGCGAAGGCGAGAGGAGAAGCATTCCTTCCGCGTTATGGGGGCAGCATATCCTCAGAATGGCTGCTGCCTAAGATTCTTGAAACAGCTGGGCAATCGCCCAGCGTGTTTCAAGCGGCACATTATTTCGCTGAGGCAGCCGATTGGGTTGTATGGCAGCTATGCGGTGAGCTAGTACGCAACAGCTGCTGTGCCGGCTACAAGGGAACATGGCATAAGTCGGATGGCTACCCTTCGACTGAGTTTATGAAGCAGCTGGATCCCCGGTTAGAGCATTTGTATGAAACCAAGCTCGCCGGGTCCATATATCCGGTCGGTATCCGTGCCGGGGGACTGGAGCCCAAGATGGCGCAGAAGCTCGGGCTTCTGCCGGGAACAGCCGTATCGACTGCCATTATCGATGCTCATGCAGCTGTGCTTGGCTGTGGAGTGACTGAACCGGCCAGCATGGTGCTAGCAATGGGAACCTCGCTATGTCACATGGTTTTAAGCGATGAAGAGAAGCTCATCGAAGGTGTTAACGGTGTTGTTGAGGATGGAATTGTGCCGGGACTGTTTGCTTATGAGGCAGGTCAACCGGCGGTAGGGGATATGTTTGCCTGGTTCGTCGAGACTTCGATATCCGGTGAGATAAAGCATCAGGCAGCTGCCGAGGGGATCAGTGTTCATAGCTGGCTGGAGAGAGAAGCGGATAAGCTGAAGCCAGGCCAATCGGGGCTCCTCGCCCTTGATTGGTGGAATGGAGGCCGATCTCCGATATTGGATCCGCAATTATCAGGCCTGATGGTCGGACTTACATTAAGTACGACCCAGGCAGAGATGTATCGTGCTTTACTGGAAGCTGCGGCTTTCGGTACGAGACGTATTGTTGAGTGCTTTGAGGCCGGCGGGGTTAAGATTGAATCATTGTATGCTTGCGGCGGGTTGCCGCAAAAAAATAATTTATTAATGCAAATTTTCGCCGATGTGCTGGGCAAGGAGATTAAACTGGCCAAGTCCAGTCAGCCTGTAGCTTTAGGAGCTGCGATTTGCGGAGCAGCTGCAGCAGGGAAGGAAGCCGGTGGTTACGACAGTTTGACCGATGCTATTCAAGCGATGGGGCAAGTACAAGAGCGATACATTCAACCGAATAAAGAGGTCAAGACCAAGTATGACCAGCTATTCGCCAATTACCGTAAGCTGCATGAATCGTTCGGATTACCGACCGGGGCATTAGGAAATGTGATGCATGATCTGAAGCAGATGCGAAACGGATAAAATAGCGAAGCACGCTTCAGATAAAACGAGGGCAGTGTAATCGGATGAACGAAGCTCATCTTGCTATAGTATGAAGAATGTTGTTTAACAAGGAAAAACATTTAATAGAATCCGTATAAAAAAGCAGCGCCCGACGGAGATCTCAAGATCTCTGTGGGGCGCTCTTTATATTAGCCAGAAAGTTTAAGTTCATAACAGCACCAAAGTACGAAGCCGGGGTATCTTTCTAAGCGGATAACATCCAGGAATGCTTGAGTCTTTATGCATTCAATGGTCCGATGAGTTTATTTTATACTCTTCGGACAACGGGAAGGCGTAGCTATGTCGCTAAAAGAACTTAAACGGAATTGAAAGTTCCGTTATTTAATCTGCCGCCTCCAATTGAAGGCGATAGCGGAAGTCGGAATTCCGCTATGTGGGGTTGATGATGAATAAAATGCACAAAAACGAGAGATAACGGAACAAGGCCTTCCGTTATCTCTCTGTTTGTTGCGCTTTCCATGCCATAGCGGAATAATTACTTCCGCTAGCTAACAGTTTGACTCATTCATTATGGGTAGCAATAGCCACTGTAAAGAAAGCACTTGCCGGGGTATTGAAGTGCCGCCGCTGTTTGGGTGCGGAGTATTTTGCCTAACGATTAATCATTATTGGCAAGCTTAAGGATTTCAAGCAGCTTGAAAAATAAGCTCAGTATAATGGCGGAGATGGTAGCCAGAGCCATCCCTTTCAATTCGAAGTGTCCTAACTTCAACGCCGCGCCGCTAAGGCCGATTACAAGAACTACAGTTGTCAGAATAAGGTTGACCGGCTTGGAATAATCCACTTTGGTTTCTACAAGCATCCGGATACCGGAGGCAGCGATTACGCCAAATAGCAGCAAGGAAACGCCGCCCATGACAGGGGTCGGAATAGTTTGAATCAGCGCAGATATTTTGCCGACAAAGGATAGCACGATCGCAAGGATCGCTGCTCCCCCAATAACCCATACGGAATATACTCGGCTAATGGCCATGACGCCAATATTTTCACCGTAGGTAGTATTTGGAGTTGAGCCGACCAATGAAGATAGCATTGTGGAAATACCATTTCCCATTAAGGATCTGCTGAGTCCAGGGTCTTTGGATAAGTCCTTTCCTACCATATTTCCCGTTACGATCAAATGACCTATATGCTCCGCAATTACGACGAGAGCGGCAGGAGCGATTATGAGAATGCTCACCCAGTCAAAGGTAGGGCTGTAGAAAGTCGGAAGCTTAAACCATTCTGCAGTCGCCAAAGTTTCTCTAATATGCACCAAGCCTAATGAAGCAGCAATTATGTAACCAACAATGATGGATACCAAAATCGGAATGACCTTCAACAGCCCTCGAAATACAACGGAGCCGACAACACCAACGAGCAATGTAATGATAGATACCGTTATAACGGTAGGATCCGGCGCCCAGCCAGCTGGAGCATCGCTAGGAGCGATAAAGCCAGCCATACCGGCAGCCGTAGGCACCAGCTCTAAGCCTATGACGGATACTATCGCTCCCATGGCGGCTGGCGGAAACACAACATCAATCCAACGTGTTCCAACAGCCCGGATCAATAACGCAACGATTGTAAATATCAATCCCACAATGAGAAATCCGCCTAATGCCGCACTATAGCCTTTTGAGCCCAGAACGATGAATACCGGAGAGAGGAAGGCGAAGCTTGACCCTAAGAAGGCGGGGATTTTCCCTTTTGTCATAAAAATGTAAAGCAATGTACCGATCCCGTTCATTAACAGGATGGTGGCTGGATCGACCTTAAATAATATAGGTACCAGCACGGTGGAGCCAAACATAGCGAATAAATGCTGCAAACTAAGCGGAATGCTTTCCCCAATTGAGGGGCGTTCATCAACCTGAATAATGCGAGACACGATGGATCCTCCTTAGATCTTAGGCTTTAGCCTTCTTTGTAAGCAATAACTGAGTTTTGATTAGAAAACCTGCCCCATAATTATGGCTTCTAATTAACTTGCCGTACGATATTTTACCATAAAATCCATTTAAGAAAAGAAGAAAATATTAATATTTCGGAATAATCTCCGATTGTAGGTGTTCATCCATACCGATTCCATACGTTTTGGAATAAAGTATGTTGATTATTAATGAATTTAAAATCTACTGTAGAAGGGTGAAAAAGCAGTGCAGAAAAAGAAGGCCATTCGAACCCTGACTAGTAAATGGACTAAAACGCTAGCGCTTTTAAAAAGCAATAAGCTTCGTAGTCATGTGCCCGAAACAAGGCTGTTTAATAAATCCAGTGTTCTTTCTTTGCTAAAGAAGTATCAGATGGTTTATGTGAAGCCTGTTAATGGTTCATTCGGGCAAGGTGTCATAAGGGTGGAACAGCAGCATACTACGACCGGAAGGAAATACCGGTATCAACATGGGACAACATCCCGGAGCTTTGACAATTATGATGCCATGTATTCCTCACTCTCGAAATCAAAATTGAAACGCAGCTACTTAGTCCAAAAAGGCATACACTTAATTAAATATAATAACCGGGTATTTGACATACGAATTATGGTCCAAAAAAACAGGGAAAGGAAATGGGAAGCAAGCGGTTATATCGGTCGAGTTGCCCATCCTAAAAAGATAGTCACCAATTTCCATAATAGTGGAAAGCCATTACCGCTGGAGACTTTGCTTGAACGTTTTGTACAAGGTGAGCAGAAGCAAAAGTATATAAGTGATCTGAAAAGACTGGGTTATCAAATTGCCGTACATCTAAACAAGCATTACCCCGGCTTTAGAGAAGTTGGAGTCGATATAGGCGTCGATAAAGAGTTGAAGCCTTGGATTCTTGAAGTGAACACGGCCCCAGACCCTTTTATATTCAATCAGTTAAAGGATAAACGGATGTTTAACCAAGTAATTCATTATGCAAGAGTAAATGGAAGGTTTCGCAAAAAGTAAGCTCTTATCCGATGGAACAGCCAGAGCCCATTCCTTTTCGCCTACAACAGCATATCATAAACCAAACTTTGCTAAGTGGAGATGAAGCTATGTCCTCTAATGGAACAAAATCAATAAGCAGCAAGACCACAATAGATATTCTGATCCCGGCGATAGAGAAGGATTTAGGAACACTTCCCTATGTTATTGATGCTGTAAGAAAAAATGTTAAACATCCGATCGGGGACTTCATGATTGTTGCTCCAAGAAAGAAAAGAATAATTGATTTATGCATAAAAAAAGGATGTAAATTTATCGATGAAAATACAGTGCTCCCTATTACAAAATCGAATATCCATTATCGCTCCAAAAGATGGGATCGCTCAGGCTGGCTGTTTCAGCAGTTGTTGAAGCTGGGTGGTGATTCCTTGTGCAAATCCAATTACTATTTGGTTATTGACGCTGATACGGTGTTAATTCGCCCGCATGTATTTAAATCCGGTAAGAAAACAGTATTTTATTGCCGGAATTGGAGCCAGCCTGAATATTTTGCAACCTATAAAAAGCTGTTAAAAAGAAAGGCGCCATCACCGACATCTTTTGTTACCCATTATATGTTGTTTGAGAAAGCGAAGGTTGCCAAGCTTAAGAGGGATATTGAATCGAAGCATCCTAATCGAAGCTGGTATTCGGCTATCATACACAGTATTAACAAGTCGAAGCAATTTGGCTTTTCGGAGTTTGAAACGTATGCTAATTATGTGTACTCCAAAAACCCGGGAGCACTTCTCTTAAAGAAAGCAAGGAACAAAAGCTTAAATATGAACGTTACACAAATCTCCAAATCAAGGATAAACCAGTTAGCCCAAAAGTATAGATCGATCTCCTTCCACAAACGTAAAGGGTATGTAATCAGAGCAAAGGCGGGAGGGCGTTGACAAATTACAAGGTTGTCTGGAAAGGTCCTGTAGAAAGAGCAAGCGGTCTGGGCATAGCCAGCAGAGAATATGTAAATGCGCTAAAACGGCAGGGAGTCGATGTTACAGTTGGAGCTGCCCGTAATAGATTGTCCAATGATGGAAGCAACAGGAAGCGTAAAATATTAATCTATCATCATTCGCCTAATACGATTAACATGAGCAAGGAAAGAAAAGCTTACGATCGCATCATCTTGAATACGGTTTGGGAAACGACAAAGATTCCTAGACGTTGGTTATCCAATATGAATAAATTCGATGCTGTGTGCGTTCCCTCGGTTCAAAACAAACATGCTATGAGAAATAGCGGCGTAAGGGTTCCCATATTCATAGTACCGCATGGAGTTCATTCCCAATCGTATAATCCCGGCAATAAGAAGCTATCTATACCTGAGGCAAAAGGAAAATTTATTTTTGTATCTGTATTTGGCTTCCAGCACCGCAAAAATCCCGAAGCTTTATTAAGAGCTTACTGGGAAGCTTTTTCCGCTAGCGATAATGTACTTTTGGTAATAAAAACGAACGGATACGCCGCCTATGAGAATGAAGCATGGATTAAGAATAGAATAAAAAATTACAAAAGCAGACTTGGTATTCGTAAGGCTACGGCACCGGTGAAGGTCATCGCACGGCATGTTAGCTCCAAGCAGCTCAGAGGCATCTATACACTTGGTGATGCATTTGTTCTACCTACACGAGGAGAAGGCGTTGGATTACCGTTTCTTGAATCGTTATCCAGCGGAGTTCCGGTTATTGCAACCGACTGGGGCGGACACAAAGATTTTCTAACTCACAGAAATTCATTCCTAGTCTCGTATAAGCTGAGGAATCCTGCAAGCAGCATGAACAGCAGGCATTCCATATCTCGCCAATTTCGCGGCTTGTTTGCTGAGAAGGGGCAGCAGTGGGCGGAAGTGAATAGGAGCAGTTTAAAAAAACAGATGAGGACCGCTTATCAGAACCCTCATCTATGCAAGCAGAAAGGACGGCAAGGCAGACAAGATGCGCTAAAGCTAACTTGGAATCGGGCAGGTTATGCCTTAAAGCAGGCTGTAGAAAAGGTCATTCAGTCGAAAAAGGGCTTGTAGAGGTTGCTCGAAAATCCATGGAAGGAGGAAAAAATCTTGCGAATCGTTCTCCTGTCAGGCGGTTCCGGAAAAAGACTTTGGCCTCTGTCTAACGAGATAAGATCAAAAGCATTTCTTAAACTGTTAAGCTCAGAGGACGGCGGAAAGGAATCGATGATACAGAGAGTTTGCAGACAATTGGATTCGGTGGGTCTGCTGCAACATACGTCTGTTGTTACACATAGTAGCCAATTTGAAATTACGCAAAACCATATCGGTGACATGATCCCGATTATATGTGAGCCATATAAACGAGGGACATTTACGGCCATTGCTCTAGCCGCTGAATATTTTCATTCCAAGCTGAATGTTGACCCAAATGAAACGATATGTGTACTGCCTGTAGATGTGTTTGTGGAAACGGCTTTCTTCCAGCTGCTCTACAAATTAAATGATGCTCTAGCTAGTTCCCAAGCTGATCTTGCCCTTATTGGAACGGTTCCCGGACATCCCTCTGACCAGTTTGGCTACATCGTTCCTCATGTAAAGAGTGACACCTTTTACAACTCTATCGCTCAGTTCGCAGAAAAGCCCGATGAGGCGATGGCGATTCACCTAATTAATCAACAAGCGCTGTGGAATTGCGGTGTATTTGCGTTTTCTTTAAATTTCATGCTTTCCTATTTGAAAAATAAAGGACTGCCCATAGATTATGATCAATTGCTTGGAAGCTATGAAAACCTTCCTGAAGCAAGCTTTGATAAAGAAGTCGTAGAAAAAACAGCACATTCCGTCGTAATTCCCTATGAGGGAGCCTGGAAGGATCTAGGCAGCTGGGATACATTAACCAATCATCTGGAAAATACAGTTATAGGCGTAGGTGAGCTATGTAATAACTCAATAAATACACATCTGGTTAATGAGCTGCCTACTCCCATTCATATCATTGATGTACCGAATGTAATCGTAGCTGCAAGCCCGGACGGTATTCTTGTGGCCAGCAAAAAAAAGTCGAGCCAAATTAAACAAAGGCTCAGTAATGATTGGGTCAGCAGTATGTATGAGGAAAAAAGCTGGGGCACTATACGGGTATTAGACTATTCGAAATCAGGTAAGGAAATAGAATGTGTAACGAAAAAAATGGAGCTGTACCCGGGTAAAGCAATAGGCAGTCATAAACATATGAGCAGGAAAGAAGTCTGGACGGTTATCTCCGGTTCGGGTGAATTTATGTTGGATGATAAGGTAGATCCGATTCAAACCGGAGCTGTACTGCAAATTCCATGTGGAGTTAGCCATGGTGTGCGAGCTATAACCGCTCTTGAAATTATTAAAGTCCAGATTAGTACACACAAAGAGGCTGCCAACTAGTAGATTTTTCTACTTGCTTGGGAGCCTCTTTTTCCAATAATTATGTATTAAGCAGCATTAAATTGGCAGCAAACTAAGGTTATCCCTTAAGCACCCGTTACCTCCAGTAGTGTGGGCATGCCGTCCTGAGCTCCGAACTTGGTGACCGATAAGGAAGCGGCTTTCACTGCAGAACGAATGGAGGATTCCAGGGATTGCTGAGAAGCGAGTCCGCAGCATAACGCTGCATTGAAGGCATCTCCTGCACCTGTTGTGTCTGCAACCTGAACCCGAATGGCAGGAATAGTCATTAGTTTATCGTCTTCCAGATAGGAGACTCCCTTTTCCCCTCTTGTGACTATCAAGGTTTGCCGGTGCAGCTTCTCCCAGTTCCGCATCCCTTCGGCAAGCTCTTCTTCATTGGCATACGTTCTTTCGGAGAGCAGCTCGAATTCGGTTTCATTTGGCGTCAAAATATTGACTAGTTCATGGATTTCATTGGGAAGGATTTTGGCAGGAGCGGGATTCAATACGGTTCGCACCCCATTGGAGTGTGCAATTTCCAAAGCTAGCTTGACTGCCGCTGTCGGTATTTCCAGCTGCAGAAGCAATATATCAGCATTACGGATTACGGATTCATGCTCAGCAACAAGCTGTTCATTCGTGTGCGCGTTAGCTCCGGGGACTACTACAATACAGTTATCCTCGGCTGTATGTAAGATAGTGGCGGTTCCTGTAGGTACCTGCTCTATGACAGAAATATGTTCAGTTTTCACACCATATTGCGTTAATTGCTGAATAATCTGGTTGCCGAACACATCGTCTCCAACGGAACCGATCATAGTTGCAACAGCCTCCAGCTTGGCGCAGCCCACGGCTTGATTGGCCCCTTTGCCTCCAGGTAAATAACGAATATGTTGTCCTTCGATAGTCTCTCCGACTCGGGGCATTCTCTCTGTAGTAACGACCAGATCCATGTTCAAGCTGCCAACAATGACAATATGAGGATGACTCATAGCAATCCCTCGTTTCTCTAATTTGGTTAGTCAATTTGGTTCAACTCATTTAACTTGGTATATCTTATCATAACTCTTGGTTACGATAAACTCGATTTTATTACTATGGCATGTTTGGTGTAACACGCTTGGACAAGCAAGAACTAAGTAACGAATATCAGATTTGCAGATCTTTAGAGGTTATCTTTTTCTGAGAGCTGTTAATGGGTTAGCCTTATTTAGGATTGTCGAAGTTTTTTCTACGGTATGCTGTCGGGCTTATGCCAAAAAAGGATGAAAATTGCTTGGAAAAATAAAGCGGATCTCGAAATCCAACGTTATCGGAAACTTCAGCTACCGATAGCGTAGTGTGAGCCAGAAGGCGTGAAGCATGCCGCAGCCTTATTTTGAGCAACGTTTCAATAATGGAATCACCTGTTGCTGCCTTGAATAAATGGGCAAACCTTGAAGGGGAAAGCAGTACTCTGGAGGCCAGTCTCTCAACTGTATGCGTCTGCTGCATATTGTTGTTTAAATACTCCAAGGTGTTCAAAACTCGGGGGTCCAGGGTGCTGCGGTGAAACTGGGAATTGTACCTCGCGAGATGAAGCAAAAGCTCTTCCATTGCATTTTGTGCCAATCGCTCCTGGATGTTATCGGGCTCGATACAGTTGCGGATAACCCGCTGGAAGGCGGCAACCACCCTCCGGTGAACGTCATTTTTCGATATGTGCAGATGGAGCAGACCATCATCCAGTCGTGGCAAGTGGAGCAAGTCTGTCCAGGTCGGATTCGGAACAAAATGCGCCCACATAAAATGCCAAATCTCGTTCTCGGCTGTCCGGTAATCATGGGGAGTTCCAGGAGAAAGTATAAGTATGTCCCCGGGAGAGCAGCTATGCTTACGGTTATTGATGCTATAAATACCACTGCCCGAAAGTGTGTAAGTAATCAGCCAATCACGTGTACCGTTGGGCCGGTAAGTGTAATATCCGTATGGGGACCGGAAGGTACTGGCCAGCAATATGCCTGGAACCGGGCTTTCCGTTATTTTCGCAGCAGAATCATCCATATTTATGACCATTCCGAACATTCCTCCTCTACTGTATAAAGCTTATAATGACAATAGGAAATATGCAATATGACAGATTAGCAATAAGCAGGATTGTAGGTATCTGCATGATTGGCTACAGGTGCTAAGAGAAGGAAAATTCATTTTATTAGGATGAGGTGAGGTTCGGATGTCATATGAATTAGCTGTGCTAACAACAGAGCAGAAACAGAAGTTTGAAACAGAAGGTTATTTAATTGTGAATGGATTATTTTCCGAAGAAGAGCTGGAAGAGATCATGGTAACTTTTGAGCAAATAAGCGGGCAAACGATTCCAGGCCACTTTGAGCCGGATAGGAGTCCGGATACAACGGATGTGCTAAAGCGTTATCCCCGGGTCATGCAGCCACATCGGTTTAATGAGACAGCTCTTAAATATATGCTTCATGAGCCTGTTCTCCAAGTCCTTCATGATTTATTCGAGGAGAGCCCGCTGGGCGCTCAAACGATGTTTTATTACAAACCACCCGGTTCTCGCGGACAGGCGCTGCATCAGGATAACTTTTATTTGAAGGTGGAACCGGGGAACTGTATAGCGGCTTGGATGGCGGTTGATCCGGCTGATGAAGAAAATGGCGGGCTGCTTGTCGTCCCTAGAACAAGTGAGCACGAAATTGTTTGTCCAGAGCTGGCGGATGACAACGAATCCTTCACCAAGCATTTGGTTAAAGTGCCGCAAGGCAAACAAATCGTTCCTGCTATTATGAAGAAGGGCGACGTTTTGTTCTTTAACGGCAATTTGATCCATGGCTCCTACCGTAACAAATCGAAGGATCGCTTTCGTCGGGCATTTATTTGTCACTATGCCGGCGAGTCGACAACCCGGATAGCTAATTTCTACAGCCCGCTGTTTCGTGCAGACGGCACCAGGGTTGATGCGGAGGCGAATCCGGACGGCGGTCCCTGCGGTGTTGAATTTGATAGTCTTTACCCGCATTGAGTGTGGGGTTCGGGCGGGTCTTGGTTTTTATTTTCCAAGTAAGTAAGACCAGGGTAGAGTTTAAGAATGTTAAGCCAAGCTTCCAAAGATACTAATGGAGGGTTGGCTTTTTTGCCCAATTGGTTCTCAATAACATCACTAGATTGACAAGATAGCCATATGAATATAGACTTTGTGTAAACGATTACATATTGATAATTGAGATACTGCGATGCATTCTGTCAATTGTTTTGAATACTTACGAGCGGGAGTGATGCCCATGCAGTCTTTGATATCGGTACTAGGCAATATGAGATTAAGACCAAAGCTAATTGTATCCTTTGCCTTACTTATTGTATTATCCGCTTTAAGCATTGGAGTGGTTTCTTATGTCATTCTAAAAAGATCCATAGTCAATGAAGTGGGACAATCCATTCAAGAAGTGCTACAGCAAACGCTGCAAAATATTGATTACAAGCTTAAAGATATTGACGATCTTTATGTGAAAATGATTATGAACAAAGAGCTGCAAAGTATTATGGACGCAAAGAACGCAGAATTGAAGCCAAATGAGAAATCCGCCTATATAAACTTGTTTTACGAAACCGTTTATCCAAGTATATTTGGCGGCCGCTCGGAGCAGTTGTTGTCCGTTAGTATTTACGGAGAGAATGGAATGAATCTGACTTATAATACGGATATGCATGCATTAAACCGAACTAAGGACGATATACAGGCTACTTCCATTTATCGGCAAGCAGATGTGGCTAAGGGAAAACCGTTATGGTTGTTTGCAGAACAGGACATCTTTAACACAGAGGCGCAGCCGCCCAAGGTTATATCCAATGTGAGAAAAGCGTTGGCCCTCCTATCGTTCAAGGACTGGGGCCTGGTGGTTCTTAATGTCCGTGAAAGCTATATTTTCGACAGCTATAAGAATAATTTGAGAAATTTGCAAGCTGTCACGTTTATGGTTGATGACAAAGGCTACATTATTTCTCATGCCAATAAGGGACTTATCTCCACGAAAGCGGATGATCTTCTTACGGAGAAGCTGTCGCAAGCCCTTCATGGCAGTTCATTATTCCGGGTCGATGGAAAGGAGTATTCACTCCATTTCGTGACATCGGAATACACGGGGTGGAAGCTTGTAACGATAGTGCCGCAATCGGCGATTAATAAAAATATCGATCTCGCTAAAAATACGATTGTCATTATCGTAGCTATTACCATTGCAGCAGCTCTCATTCTTTCCGTTGCAATCTCATCGGGAATCACTCGTCCGCTCTTGAAGCTTCTGCGGCACATTAAAAGAGTAAGAGACGGGAATATGGATACAAAAGTTAATCTTGGCACACAGGAAGAATTCGGCGAATTATCGGAAAGCTTCAATGAAATGACCGTGGAGCTCAAAAATCTCATTTCCAAGGTTAGGGAGGACGAGAAACGAATCAGAACGGCAGAGCTTAGGGCCTTGCAATCGCAAATTAATCCTCACATGCTATACAACACATTGGACTCTATTTATTGGATGACTATCACGAAGGAGTACGAAGAAATTGGGGAAATGACAACGGCGCTGGCACAATTTTTCCGATTAATTCTAAACAAGGGCAATGAGCTGACTACGATTTCCAAAGAGGTGGAGACTGTTGAGCATTATCTTCGTATTCAAAAGCTGCAATTTAAAGATAAGTTTGATTACAAAATTGAAGTAGATGCTGATATACAGAGCGAATCGTGTATAAAGCTGCTCTTACAGCCGCTTGTAGAAAATGCGATTCTGCATGGAATTAAGCCTCTTAGACATAAACGGGGTTTCATTAGGATCAAGGGGAGAAGGGAAGGGAATGTCATGGTTTTAGAGGTTGTCGATAACGGCGTCGGTATGGATGACGTTCAAATTGAGGCGCTGCTAGAGCAGCCGCTTCATGATGACGGCGGTTATGGAGCTTATAATGTGAACGAACGCATTGGGCTGGCTTACGGAACGGAGTACGGAATCCAATATGAAAGTGACCCGCATCGGGGTACTACAGTTCGGGTTCTACTGCCTGGAGGTCAAAATGTATAAATTAATTTTGGTCGATGACTCTGAACGAGTGAGACGAGGGCTCCAATTGAGCCTTGATTGGCCTAGCCATGAAATCGAGATCATAGGTGAGGCCGAGGATGGCGAAGCAGCAATGGAGCTCATTTTGGAAGGGAAGCCGGATTTGATCATATCTGATGTCCTTATGCCCCACATGAATGGGCTGGAGCTGACAGAGAATGCCCTGCGAATCGTACCGCATGCTAAGATTATTCTGCTGAGCGGCTACGATCATTTTGATTATGTTCAGACTGCTATCCGCAACGGAGCTTTTGATTATCTTCTGAAGCCGACGAAGGTGGAGGAATTGCTGAACGTAATCAATAAGGCAAAGCAGAGCATTGAACAGGAATTGGGCCTGCTGAAGGGTGTTGAGGATTTAAAAAGGCAGCTTTATCAAAGCATACCTGTGATGAAGGAAAGATACTTGCGTTATTTGCTCACCGGGCGAATGACGCTGCAGGAAATCCATGACAGCTGCGATTATTTGCAACTTTCCATTGGAGGGAATCATTATTCATGTTTGGTGCTGGAGATAGATGAACCAGCTACGGTGACAGAGCGCAACCGCTTGAACGAAAAGCAGCTTTTATTATTTGCTTTTAAAAATATAGCGGAAGAGCTATTCAGAGAGCTATTTTACGCGGAGATCATTGAAAATGTAGATAACCAGCTCGTTATGATCGTAAGCGGCAAGGAACTGCAGTCTGTAAAACGTTATGTCGAGAGCGTTCAGGCCTTGGTTAAGAAGATGAAGTATTATATTACCTACTACTACAAGGTGCCTGTTTACATCGGTATTGGTGGTGTTTATGAAACATCAGATTGGATATCGAAGTCTTACAAGGAAGCCATGGAGGCGATGGAATATCGCATCTATTCGAGGGAAGAGGGAGTCATCTTCTACAGCGACGTTGGGTATACGCGCACTCAGGAGCACATAATCTATCCGTATGATTTAGAAAAAAAGCTGTGTCTAGCATTGAAAATCGGCGATAAAGAGGGGGCTTGCTCCTATGCTCGGCAGTTTCTACAGGCGATCATCGGCGATTATCCTCCTAACCCTGAGCAGCTGCGTAATATATGCCTCCAGTTGGTGTACACGCTGCTGCGTATGTTAATGGAATGGAACATCTCGGACGGTAAAGTGATGGACTTTGCCGCATTGGATGAGCAGCTCAAGAAATGGAAAACAATTGAGCATCTCGAAACCTGGCTGATCCAATATGTGACGGGATTAACCAACATAATTGAGGAGAAGATGCTGCAGCGCAACGTGTCGATTATACAAAAAGCGGTAACATTTATGGAGCAGCATTATAACAGAGACATCTCATTGCAGGAAGTGGCAGATGCGGTGTATTTAACGCCGAACTATTTTGCCAATTTATTTAAAGAAAGAACAGGGGAAACGATGCTGAACTTTTTGTCGGACATCCGGATTAGCAAAGCCAAAGAACTATTGAAGCAACCGGATATAAAAATATACGAAGTCTCTGAGCGGGTCGGTTATACGGATGCAAAGTATTTCGGCCAGGTTTTCAAAAAAATAGTCGGTTTAACGCCCGTAGAGTACAAGAAAGCTGTAAGTTCTTAAGATCGCAATCCGATCATAAGAATTTCACCTACTACCGACCCAATGATGCCCGCATAATGGGAATTAGGGAAAGGGGGTGAATGGAATGATCCTGATGAAATCAATGCTATCAAATAAGCAAGTAATCGGCTATTTGTTTCTTTTACCGTTAATTATTGGGGTTCTGGTATTTTCGTTGTACCCGATCGGTGAGGCGTTCCGCATCAGTCTGTATCATCATAACGGAGTGAGAGGTGTATGGGCCGGTTTTAGCAATTATGAATTTATTTTAAGCGATACCTCATTCTGGAAGGCTCTTCGAAATACGATCATAATGGGCGTGATGGGACTTGGTATCGGGCTGCCGTTAAGCTTTATTGTCGCCTCACTGATTAACAGCATAGTCAGGCCAGGTATGAGCGTGTTATTTAAAGCAATTTATTTTTTACCGAATGTGACTTCGACGATTGCGGCATCCATCGTATTTTTGCTGCTGTTTTATCCAACAGAGAAAGGGATAGCCAACACGGTATTGAACCTGTTCGGATTGAAACCGCTTGGTTGGATGTCTGATCCGAACTATGCCAAAATAAGCGTGATCCTGATGGATACGTGGCATGGAGTGGGCTACTCAGTGCTGATCTGGCTGGCCGGCCTGCAGTCGATTTCGCGCGATTTGTACGAGGCTGCGGAAGTGGATGGAGCCCGTAAGCTGCAGCAATGGCTGTATATCACGATTCCCGGAATGAAACCCGTCATCTTTTTTATGGTGGTTATGGGTACCATTAACGCTTTCAAAAGGTTCGGAGAGGTCTATGTGATCGGAGGCCCTGATGGCAATCCGGGCGGTTCTTTGTTTACGCTCATGCTGTATGTGTACCGTTACGGTTTTTATACTTATGATTTCGGTAAAGCTGCCGCCGCTTCGTACGTTATTTTCATCATTATTTTGCTGTTTACTCTCTTAAACTTCAAGGCGTTTAAGAATAAAGACTAACCGGAGTTGAAGCGTATGTCAGAGATTACTACCATATCACAGGTCAAAATAAGCATTCAGTCGAGAAGAAAATCTGATTTTGTTCGAAATACGTTCGTTATGGCTTTATTGCTAGCAGGTGGAATTCTCATCATCGTACCTTTTATAGTCATGCTCTCGATCAGCTTGGATAAGGATGCAGTGTTTGAATTTCCGTTCCCGTTCAAGCTGGTACCGGACAATATTGGTTTTGATAACTTTATAATGGCTATCGCCAATACGAAAATGCTGCAGCTGTATTTGAATACGTTTATGGTAGCTGGCGGGGTCATTGTCATTAATACATTTTCCGCATTATTGGCGGGATACGCTCTATCCAAGCTAAATGTTAAGGGAGGGAAAATCATTTTATTGATGGTGCTGGCCACGTTAATGATTCCGGGCGAGGCAACGCTCATTCCCTTGTTTATGCTGTTTAAGCAGTTGCAGCTTCTTAATTCATATTGGGCTTTCTATTTACCGGCCATCTCCTATGTATTTGGAACGTTTCTGGCTAAGCAATTTATGGATGGGGTTCCGGCTGAGTTAAGAGAAGCCGCGATTATCGATGGCGCAAACGAATTCCAATGCTTTTCCAAAATTTATTTCGTTTTAAGCATGCCTATTGTTGCTACATTAATCATTCTGACGTTCTTGAGTGTGTGGAACAGCTTCCTGTTTCCGCTAATCATCCTGAACGATCCTGCGAAGTATACGATTCAACTCGGCATTGCGATGCTGAAATCACGTACGGCAAGCGGGGAAGCACCTCCGGGAATGAATATGGCAGCTACGGTTATGTCCGTCATTCCGGTGCTGATCGTTTATTTATTTTTCCAGAGGTACATTATTCAAAGCATCGCCTATTCAGGAATCAAGCAATAAATAAGCTTTTAATTATAAGGATTATGCTTACGATGCAAGTTTTTCTCACGAAGACCCAAAGGAGGTCAAGAAAATGAAGCAATCTAAAATAAAGCTTTTGTTGAGCGTAACCATTTGTACGGTCCTGCTGTTTTTGACAGCATGTGGGGGAGGGAAAGAGGGAACTCAAAATAGTGCTAACGATGGAAGCGCATCCAAAGAACTTTCCGGTGTTGTGAAGGTAGCTGTATTCAGTTTCCCTGTAGATGATGGGATTAACCCTGCAACGGGTAAACCGGCTAAAGGTATCAAGGCGTTATTCGAGCCTTTTCTCGCCAAGCATCCCAAATTAACTATCGAATATAGCGAGGTCCCTACGGATGACAGGAAAGCGAAATGGCAAGCCCTGCTGCTTAGCAACAGTGTTGACGTTGTATTTTTGGATGCGTCCATAGATTTTTACAACCAAGGCTTCTTGATGCCGCTTGACGATTATTTGGTACGGGATAACTGGAAGCAAAACTTCGTGGAAGCGCTGTGGACGGACAAGGAGCGTTTGACCAATGAAGGCGACGGCAAAGTGATGGCGATGCCGGGTGGAATACTGACGAATACGATCGTTTATGACAAACAAATCTTTGACGATTTCGGAGTACAGCCATTAAGTGAAAAGCCTACAGCGGAAGAGCTGATTGAGAAAGGCAAGAAGCTGACAGGTATTAATCCGAAAACCGGAAAGCAATCGTTCGGGCTGTTTTATGATCCAAGAAAAACAAGCCACATGATGCTTGATTATTTCTCCGGCGGTCAGGGCGTACAGTTTGGGACTATTGATTGGAAAAATTTTGGAAATAGTAAACTGAATTTCAATACTCCTGAGATTAAGAAGAGTCTTCAAACGTTAATCGACATTAATCCTTACTTACCACCGGGTTATGAAATCGGCCGTGGCTTTGAGAATTGGGGCAAAGCTGATAATAACGTCGCTATTTGCCTATGGTGCGGCAATATGGATGAGGTACTAAAAAATAAACTGGAAAAACGGTATGTAATGACCAAGGGGATTCGCGACAAGAACGACAAAACCTCCTTCGGCACAGCCCGTGTCACGGCAATGGCGAAGCAAAGCAAAAATCCGGAGGCGGCTTGGCAGGTACTGAAATACATGACAGGCCCGGAGGGGCAGAAATTCATGTATGACAACTATAAGGAACTGCCTTCCTGGAAGGGCGCCGATTGGGTGAAGAAAGAAGAGGATCCTTATGCAGAGCAACTATTGGCCGTTGTGAAGGACACGAAAAATGTGCTGTTCCCGCCAATTATGTTCTCAACCATTCGTCCATGGATGGGTGATATTATTTCAAGGGCGATTCACGGACAGAAGTACAATCTCGATACGGAGCTAGCGCAAACCCAGGACAAAGTAAATAAATGGGTGGAAGAACAAAAGGCGATTGATGCTGCAAAAAAATAAATAATGAACGCAGCCTGAAGTGCTGCAATCTATAGTCAGGAGAACTGAATGAACACGAAACCATGGGGCATCAAGGATCAAAATGAGCTGTTTACCACGGCATTAGGCGTACATGAGCCAGGCAGGGAACTGCATATCACCCGGCTGGCACCCGGTGACGGCTGCGTTCAAATCGACTGGTTGTACGCAGGGGATGTTGCTGCATCCAGTCTGGAGTACAGAGTTGAGTACAACGAAAGGAACAGCAGTGAAAAAAGCGTTCTCGTTGTGGAAGGCCCAAAAGGCTCCTTTGCGTTAACCTCCCTCGAAAACGGCTGCGATTATGAAATTCGGTTAACCGCAGTTGAGCGCGGAACTGAGCGAATCGCCGCTGATAGCCCAATAAGATTGACAAGGCCGGGGATCGTCCCCGGCTCGGTGATCAATTACATCCATCCAGATGATTATACGTATAATTTCTCAGGCCGGTCTCCTGCCAGCCCCTCAATTGTCCGGCTCCCCGATGGGCGGCTTCTGGCTTCTCATGATGTGTTCTGGGGATTAGGAGGACAAAACCTGAGTGTTATTTTCCGTTCGGAGGATGAGGGGAACACATGGCGGTTCGTAACCTATCTGTATCCGTGCTTCTGGGGCAAATTATTCGTTCACCGCGGGCGCTTGTTCATGATAGCCACCAGCACCGAATATGGAGAGCTGATGATCGGCGGTTCAGATGACGGGGGTGAGACATGGAGCTCCCCACGTACCATTCTGCCGGGCGGATCCCGTGAGAACGGCGGTCCGCATAAGGCTCCCATGCCGGTAATCGTTCATAACGGGCGCATTTGGACTGCCGTAGAGCATGGCTCCTGGACATTACGCGGCCATAAAGCCGGCGTGGTATCCGCACCGGAGGATGCGGATTTGCTTGATCCCGCCAGTTGGACGGCATCGCCGTTCATTCCCTATGACAGCAGCTGGCCTGGAACCGTTCAAGGCGGAGACGCTCCGGGGGTGTTGGAAGGAAATGTAGTGATCACGCCGGAAGGCGGGCTTGTGAACGTATTAAGATATAATACGAAGGGCGGAACGCCCGATTACGGCAGAGCCATTATGCTAAACGTAGATAAGGAGAATCCCGGGGCGTCGCTTTCGTTCCGTCAAGTCATCCGATTTGAAGGAAATATGTCCAAATTCACGATTCAATTCGATCCTGAGAGTAAGCGCTATTGGTCGCTCGTGAATCGTGTTACTTCATCGAATATTCATCAGCGAAACATACTTACATTAGTCGCTTCGGATAATTTGGAGGAATGGACCACTATTCGGGATATTCTGGACTATGAGCATAACGAGTGGACAGAGGATAATACGAAGGTAGGATTCCAGTACGTGGATTGGTTTTTTGACGGAGATGTTATTTTAGTGGCTTCCAGAACCGCCATTAATGGGGCTTACAACTATCATAATGCGAATTATATGACCTTCCATAGAATAGAAGCGTTTCGGAAATCCTGTTAATGGAAATAAAGAATCGGATTGAGAGGGAGAAATGTATGAAAAGTATAGCTGGGGGAGTATGGCCGACCATGGTCACCCCTTTTACAGTTTCCAATGAAATTGACTACGATGCGTTGGAACGGGCAATTGAATGGTACATTCACAAAGGGGTGGACGGTCTGTTTGCCGTATGCCAATCCAGTGAGATGTTTGTACTAAGCTTGGAGGAGCGAGTGGGGCTGGCGGCATTTGTCAAAGAAAAAGCTGCAGGCCGGATACCAGTTATTGCTTCGGGACATATTGCTGACCAGTATGAGGATCAAGTTATTGAGCTCAGAGCGATGGCGGATACGGGTATTGATGCACTCGTACTGATTACGAATCGGCTTGCGTCTGAGAACGAGTCGGATGCTGTGTGGATTCGCAATCTGGAAAGACTTCTGAAGGAAATACCTGAAGATATAGCCCTAGGGTTCTATGAATGTCCTTATCCATACAAAAGAATTATTTCACCGGAACTATTGAAATGGAGTGCTGAGACCGGCAGGTTTCACTTTTTAAAGGATACGAGCTGCGATATTTCGAATATGAAAGCGAAATTGGAAGCAGTGAAAGGTACGGCATTGAACATTTACAACGCTAACTCGGCAACATTACTGGAGACGCTTAAGCTTGGAGTCACCGGCTACAGCGGCGTTATGGCGAACTTTCACCCCGAATTGTATGTATGGCTCATGCGCAATTGGGCTGAGAATACGGTGGAAGCGGAGCATGTCAGCAATTTCCTCAGTATAGCGTCATTAATTGAAAGGCAGCTGTATCCAGTTAATGCGAAGTATCACCTGATGCTTGAAGATGTCTTTACAACCGATTACTGCCGCTCTAAAAATCATCGTGAATTCACCGCTACGAACCAGTTGGAAGTGCAGCAATTACACCGCCTGTCCCAATCGGTCCTTCGTTGTAGCATCAATGGAATACATCAAGCAAAACTGTCAGGAGCGGCTGGAACATGATGAGGTTGCGCAAATGATTTCCATTGCCCGCAAGTTTAGCCAGATCACGTTCTTCATCAGTTTGAGCCGGCCCAAGAAATCATAATTCAAGATAATCACTCAGGTGAGAGTGGAATGAGGTCTAGTCATCGTTTATAGACAAGAGCCTCATTCCATCCATATGTTCAAAGTGTTTAACCTAATAATCCGGATTGCTTTACTTCAGCGTAGAAGCGATTGAACTCTTCAATGTTGAGCTGCTGGGCTGCATCGGACAGTGCGGCAGCAGGGTTGGGATGCACCTCGACCATGATGCCGTCCGCTCCTGCGGCTAAGGCAGCCTTCGCGCAAGGAGCGAAGATCGCTTTGCGGCCTGTTGAATGCGTGACGTCCACAAGCACCGGCAGATGGCTTTCCTGCTTCAGTATCGGAACAGCAGATATATCGAGTGTGTTGCGCGTCGCATTCTCGTACGTGCGAATTCCACGTTCGATCAGCATCACCTGTGTATTTCCCCGGGAGAGAATGTACTCGGCAGCATGAAGGAATTCATCAATAGTAGCAGCGATGCCTCGCTTGAGCAAAATGGGTGTCCGTACTTCACCTGCCGCCTTCAGCAGCTCGAAGTTTTGCATATTTCTGGCTCCGATTTGAATGACGTCTATATATTCGCAGGCTAGTTCAATATGAGCAGGGTCCACGATTTCACTGATGGTTTTAAGACCAAACTCTTGGGAGACCTCTTTCAAAATTTTCAAGCCGTCTATTCCTAAGCCCTGAAAATCATATGGTGAGGTTCTCGGCTTAAACGCACCTCCGCGCATTACCGTAATTCCCTCTTGTTTCAGAGCTGCTGCGACTTGCCGAACTTGCTCGTAGCTCTCGACTGAGCAAGGTCCCGCGACCATTACCGGGCGACCCCCTCCTACAGCAATATCCCCGATAGTAACAACGGTGTCTTCCTTTTGCCTTTTCCGGCTGACAAGCAGTTGATTTTCTCCGATTTCTTGAGTAATCAGAGCTTTCTCAGATAACAAGTCCTTCAATTGCAGATTGATTTCATCTAATCGTTCTCTTAATTGCACAGCATGTAATTGACTCATACCCATTCAGCTCCTTCAAATAAATGAATGTTGGAAAACGCAAAAAAACTCCATCGCAAGGGACGAGGAGCCGTGGTACCACCCTTATTAGAAAATCACCCTTTAGGACAAATTGAATGGAAGGAATGCTTTTCTCACTTTGAGCCCGGTAACGTCGGGATTACGGGTACTCCTAGAAGCTGCCGGGGAAAAAGCAACTGTTCAGAGACCAGCTCAGGAGTGAACTTCGGCGGACTGTTCGTTCGGGTGCTTTCAATCGGTGGCACTCCGTCCCTGTAATGAACCTGTTCCGCGTACTCTTTCCATCATCGCTTGTTTGTTAATGTAGTTGATTAATCTGGTTTTCGTATGATTAAGATGCATTGTAATCCAAAATGAGATGAGGATGCAAGAAGCTGAATTAACGCAGGTCTGCTTTATCGCTGCGAAGCAGCTAACTCATCCATGAAGGAGACAGGGCAGCCTGTTGTCTTAGTTTAGTATATGCAGGGGTTGGCAATAATGGAATTCATAATAACTGGAATATAGGTGAATTTTTTATGAATCCTCAACGTTTTTCTTTTTTACAAATATGCACCATTCTGATGCTTTCCATCGGCATGATGAACCATGTCATTGTAATCCCGGTTCTTATGGAGGTTTCAGGTCGGGATGCCTGGATAAGCGTGCTCGCAGCAACCATTGTTTTCGTTCCCATATTTTTTTTGATAGCCTACATTATTCAAAAGACGACTGGTGATCGGAATTTATCTATTATTGAGTGGCTTCGCGAGAAGTACGGCAAATGGGTAGCTGGCTGTATCGCACTCGTACTTACTCTTACACTGTTTACGTCAGCGCTGTTCACGGGAAAGGACTTTAAAATTTGGACGAACTCCTCTTATTTACCTCAAACGCCGCCTAGTGTCATTGCAATTATTCTTGTTGGGGTGGCGTACTACATATCGCTGCAAGGGATTCGTGCTATAGCTTATAGCTCTGCTATACTTTTGCCGCTTGTTATTATATTCGGCGAATTTGTCATGGTTTCTAACTATCCCCACAAAGATTACATGATGCTGTTTCCACTTTTTGAATACGGAAAATCGCAGGCCATGAACGGCATTCTTTTTGTAGGCACAGGGTTAATCGAGGTTATGTATTTAATTTTTTTGCAGCAGCACATTAAAGCGAAGATTAAGAAACGGCATGTCGTTATTCTAGGCTTAATAATGGCGGGATTGACTATTGGACCTGTGATGGGCTCTATCGCCGCATTTGGGCCTGTTGAAGCTCAAATCCAAAGGTATCCGGCTTTTGAAGAGTGGAGGTTGGTTAAAATTGGTAATTACATCGAACATGTGGACTTTTTGTCCATTTATCAATGGGTGTGCGGTGCTTTCATCCGAATAAGTCTCGCCTTGAATATGATAGGAGAGCTAATTCCCAAGTGGAAAAAGCTTCTCTCAGCTTTAATAGCCGTTGTAATGGCCGTATTACTCGTTAGCGAAATTGGAGATATTACCTTTCTCTATATAATGAAAACCTATTATTTTCCCATCACGTTTTATACTTTGCTCGGTCTGCTAATCATTTTATTCTTATTCGTTCTGTTTGCTAAAGGAGATGAGGTGCAGAAAAATTAATGAGTCTTAATTCACTTCAACTGGAATTTAAGGATTGCTCGGATGTTATTTTCTACTGCCACCCCTTTTCTGAATACTGCAAGGTGACTTTGGTATATTGCAGTACGCTTTGTGATGCGAAGCTTATTAACGATATGGTTCTGCCGGCATTGATGCGCATCTGGAGCTCCACTACATTCGCAAACGTTGATAGTATTAACACGGCTAAAGATATTAATATGCTCTACGAAACATCAGGCTCTGCATACAGCTCCAAAGTTTTTACCGGACATGTCATGATATGGTTTAGTCATTTGGAAGCTGTCTTTAGCTTAAATATTGAAAAAATTCCTAACCGCAACACGGAAGAAACCAATATCGACGTATCCATTCGTGGAGCTAAAGACGGTTTAGTCGAAAGTTTTGATACGAATGTTGGCTTGATCCGCAAAAGATTGCCCACATCAATGCTGGCTCTGGAAAGCTACAGGATTGGTGCAGATAGCCAAACCAGGGCAGGTTTGATGTTTCTTAAAGATAAGCTTGATGCAACGATTCTGGAAACCATCCGAGAAAAGCTGGCCAAGGTGCAGCATAAGCTGGATGATCTGTCCAGCGCTACGCAGCTGGAGGAAATTATTTCGGATAAGCCCTACAGTATATTTCCACTTACGGCTTACTCCGGCAGAGCCGATTTCATAGTCTCCTGCTTGATGAAAGGAAGATTCGTGATTCTATTGGATGGTGTACCGGGGGCTATTATAGCTCCTGCTTCCTTATCGTTGCTTTTAAAAACGCCGGAGGATATGCACTTTAATTTTATATCATCGACCTTCGGACGTCTTTTGCGTATATTCAGTCTTATTTTTTCGATTTTTTTACCGAGCTTTTTTGTCGCGCTGACTGGATTTCATCAAGACCAAATACCGTTTCCTTTATTAGCGACCATTGTTATGACAAGGCTTGGCATCCCCTTATCGTCACCCATGGAGATGTTTCTCATTTTATTATTGCTGGAAACGTTTAAAGAAGCGGGCTATCGGCTTCCATCGATGATCGGACAAACCTTGACGGTGGTGGGTGGATTAATTATTGGGGATGCAGCGATAAGAGCTGGACTTACCTCGCCCTCCATGGTTGTTGTAGCGGCAATATCGATTGTGGCAGGGTCGACCTTGATCAGCCAGACCCTATCGGGAACTGTGAGCGTGTTGAGATACTTCACTCTGTTGCTGGCTTCATTTCTTGGAATGTATGGCTTTATGGTTTCCTTGCTGTTGGTCACTGTCTATTTGTCAGGTTTAACGTCTTTCGGCGTGCCTTATTTAGCTCCTGTATCGCCCATTACTTTTAAAGATATGCTAAGAGCCTTTATTATGTTGCCAAGAAAGCTGGGAGGTTTCGTTCCTGCACATCTAAGAAGAAAAGACAAAGGATAGATGACCTTGAAAAAAATGGCTTCGATAATCAAATTAAAGCTGGTCATCCTGCTGATGTTTTTGCTCTCAGGCTGCTGGGATTATAAAGAAATTCATCAAATAACCTATGTAACGACCATTGGAATTGATTATAAGGATAAAGTGTTCACGGTATACCTCCTAGCCTTGAATTTTGCCAATATTGCTCAAAGAGAAGGTGTACGTCCACCTAAGCATAATTCTTTGGTAGGAACAGGAAAAGGGGCTACGGTTACCGAAGCGATGTTTGATTTGTATAACTCGGAGCAACAGCGTGTTTATTGGGGACATGTATCAACAATGATTATAGGGGAAGCCGCGCTCAAGGAAATTACAGTCGAGCAATTGACCGATACCATTAACCGATACCGTGAAATCCGCTACAACATCTGGATATACGGAACCGATGTGCCGATTTATAAATTATTGGATATTCAGCCGAACTTCGGTTATTCTCCCTATGATTCCAAATTAATGAAGCCGGATAAAACGTATAGTCAATTCTCCACCATAAAACCCATGTATTTATATCGTTTTTTATCCGAGTATTACGAGAGGGGAGTAACAGCTATGCTGCCCAAGCTTGTATACGAAAAATCCCATTGGACGGAAAACAGTAAACCAACGCCTCATCTTGTCATTGATGGAGCTTACTTTTACTCCTATAAAAAATTCCGCGGGGAAGTCTCTTTCTCTCAAATGAATGGTAAAAGGTATTTGGACATAGAGGCGGAGCGTATGCTTATAACGATTAAGCAGAATGGGCAAGCGACCGCTACCTTTGTATTAAATCGACCGGAAATAATAACCAGGCACACTATTCAAGATGGACAAGTTTATTACGATATCGAAATTCTTTTGACAGGTTATTTGGATGAACTAATCAAAGAGATGAGCCAAGCAACGATGAATTCACTTATTCAGAAAAAGGTGGAACAGGAAGTCAGGCAAACCTTTGAGGCTGGAAAGAAAATAAAAGCAGACATATTAAATTTGAATACGCCTGTATTTCGTTTTGATTTTCCAGACTGGAACGAATTTATTTGGCCGAATCCGGACATGGATAATATTCATATCAGAAATATTGATGTCAAAGTGCTGATCAAATATACGGGGAAATATAAGGGAAGAATTGATTGATAAATTACAAAACATGGAAAAAAAAGCCCCGCAAGCCAATCTGGCCAAGGGGCTATTTTCTTATGTTGTATGTTCTACTAATGAATGTCTTTCTTCTTGAACCGTCCGCCTTTGACGTCATGGATGTTGCCAATTGCAAGAAAAGCTTTAGGATCAAGCTCGTCGACAATGGATTTAAGCTTAGCTTCCTCCAGACGGGTGATGACACTGAAGATGACTTTTTTATCATCGCCGGTAAAAGCTCCCGAACCATTCAGATAAGTTACACCGCGCCCAAGTCGGAAGGTTATTGCCTCACCGATTTTCTCATACTCATCGCTGATCAGCCAAACCGATTTGGATTGATCCAATCCTTCGATTGTAATATCAATCAATTTAAAAGCAATATAATACGCAATTAGTGAATACATGGCATGATCCCAACCAAATACAAAGCCGGCGCTGCCGAGAATGAAAAAGTTGAAGAACATGACGATCTCGCCCACTGAAAACGCAGACTTCTTGCTAACGAGAATGGCGACAATTTCTGTACCATCCAAAGAGCCGCCTGATCGGATAACGAGACCAACACCGATTCCCAGTATAATACCCCCGAATACGGCAGCGAGCAGAGGGTCGATGGTTATTGGCTTCACAGGATGAAGAAGCGTAGTTCCGATAGACATTATAATTACGGAAAACAGGGTTGAAAAGGCAAAGGTTTTGCCTATTTGCTTATACCCGATTAATAAAAAAGGCAGGTTCAGAATAACCAGAAACACACCAAGCGGTATATTAGTCAAATGAGAAATGATGATGGAAATACCGACGATCCCGCCGTCAATGATGTTGTTAGGTACAAGGAATATTTCCAAGCCTACTGAGAATAGGGCGGATCCAATAATCATTAAAAGGGTGCGACGCAAAAATTTAGCCCAGGATTGCTTGCGATGCTGGGAATGGGGCTGTTCATTTTGATATGTGCTGGATGACATGTAGGGCTCCTCTTTTCCGAATCTCATTCATTTGTATTGTAGTTTTACGTTATGGATTTGAATGAGTGCGGTATGTAATAGAGGAAAACTTAAGAATAGCGAGCAGATGCCTCTTGAGTAATTCACGAATTCTGGAATGCACAAAGTATAAGAAAAGGACAAGTAACAATAAGTAGAAATAAAATGATTCCAACGGTGAGGTTTCGTTTCTCGGTAGTAATGATTTATGTAGATATAAGGATTGTTTGGACAATGATGGCTCCAGGTGCATGAAGGTATGAGTATCATTATATTGCCCTAGTGCGCTCTGTTCATACGGGAGATGTTGAGAAATGGGAGGAGTCAACGGAAAGACGAAGAAACCAATGATGATCCAAATTAATACAATTCTATGACGTTTTCGTACATGCAAAAGTAGCCCCTCCAAACCCCGAAAATCCTAGTTGAATTGCTTGAATTGTAGCATTTTCCGATAGTGTGAGTCAAACCAGAAGAGCCTGGGATAACGGGACGACTCATTAAATCTTCAGCTAATTTTAAAGTTAAATTAATAAAGCTAGTCCATAATGGGGTCTATCAGCAGCAACGCTGAAGGAGCAAACCACATCTTAGATACTACAACTTTAGAAAGGGAGTCATACTATTGAACTACAAATTATCGAACCGTAAATGGATGATAGCTACCTTGCTATTATTTGTTGCATTAGTCGTTTATATTACTGTATATCCTCCGAAAAGTACGGCGGCAGAAACTTTGGCTGTAGTTAATGGAGTGAAGATCGACAAGGAACAGCTTTATAAAACAGTGCTTGCAAGCAGCGGCGCACAAACAGTGAACAGCATGATTGAGAAGGAGCTGATCCGGCAGGAGGCCGTGAAGGCGGGCGTTCAGGTTCAGCCTGCTGACCTGGATAAGGAGCTGGCAACCTTGAAGCTTAATTTCCCTTCTGAGGCGGAGTTTAATCAAGCCCTTGCCGCGAATGGACTTACGCTGGATAGCTTGAAAGAAGAGATGATGCCTCAAGTTATGATGCAAAAAATATTGGAACCGCAAGTGACAGTCAGCGACGATGAGATTAAGCAATATTACGATGCCAATTTGGAAACTTTAAAAATCGCAGAGCAGGTTAAAGCATCCCATATTCTAGTTGCTACTAAAGAAGAAGCAGATGCGATTTTGGCTGATTTGAAGAATGGGGCAGATTTTGCGAAGATAGCGCAAGAAAAGTCGCAGGATGAGGGCTCGAAGGGAAATGGCGGGGATCTTGGCTTTTTTGGACGCGGGACAATGGAAGCTCCTTTCGAAACTGCAGCGTTTTCCTTGAAAGTCGGCAGCTTAAGTGATGTGGTTTCTACGGATAGCGGCTTTCATATCATCAAAGTAACGGATCATAAGGATGCATCGACTCCTACCTTGGAAGATAAGAAGACGGAAATCCATGATAAGCTGGTCAGTCAGAAAGTAAGCGAAATGTCGAGCACTTGGTTGAGCCAGAAGAAATCCGAGGCTACAATTGAGAACTATTTAAGCAAGGGTGCGGCAAGCTAATTTGGGCTAACATTGGCGCACAGAGGCGTTACTTGCAGGGACTGCTTTCCAAGTCTAAGGACTTAGGGAGGCGGTCTTTTTTTTGTGATGTAAAAATGGTTTATTTGTCCAGATTTGAAACTGAAAATTTGCTGAAAGTAAGCTGAATAAAAGCTGATAGCCAATCCGAGTTTATTTTCTCAAATTTCCTGTAAAACGTAGTCACAGCAAGGCTTTAGCACTTTCAGGGTTCTTTCAGCTAGCCATCAAGTTCAATTCAGATACAACCATCATAATGAAATCATTAATAAACCAAAGAAGAAAGAGGCGCGGTACGGCTACAACATCCAAAACTAATTCGTATGAGCAATCTGTATGCTTACATAGTCACAACGATAAGGCAGGAGATAACGATGTGATTCGTGTAGGGTAACAGGATTCGGCTTGCGTGCGTAATTTGGGCGAAGGTCATTAAGTAAAAGAAAGATACTTGCGTTAGTTGAAGCCAAGTTTTAAGTTGGGGAGGCATATCGTTCATGAAGAAAAAAGGAATTATTATAGCCATAGCTGCTGTAGTAGTATGCGGTGGCGGCACCTACGCTTATTTAAATAAGGGAACGTTGTTTCAGAGCAAGCCGCAAACGGCAGTAAAGGAAACAACGTATACGGTCAAAAAGGGCAATATACGCTCGGTCATTTCAGGTACAGCCCAGCTTGAGGCACAAGAGCAGCAGACGATTGTTCCCCCCAAGGAAGGCATGATCAAAACAATCAACCTTACTCGAAATCAAACGGTGAAGAAGGGAGATTTGCTTCTCGAGCTTTCCGACTCTTCCTTGGACGAGAAGCTGGATCAAGCAAAGCTGACACTCAGCGGCTATCAATCCGATATGCAGGATTTACAAGCTCAATCGGCAGCGTTGAAGACCTTTGCGCCAGCCAGCGGTAAGCTAATCCTTTCAACTAATATCAGCGAAGGTGCATCGGTTTCCAAATCCACTAAAATTGCCACAATTGCGGATACAGATACATTGACGGTCACCCTTCCCTTTTTGCAAGAGGAAGCCGCTCAAATTCATAACGGCGATAGTGTCCAGTTAACTATTGATGGATACATGCTAACCAAATCAGGCGTGGTCAACTCGGTATCCCAATCCGTGAAGTCCGATGCGAAGGGCAATCGGTTGATTGACGTGGCCATACGTGTTGATAATGACGGATCGATGGATGCTGGCCAAACTGTGAAGGGCTCTATTACGGTCGAAGGCTTGAAGATTGAATCAAAAGGCTCAGCCGCGCTGCAATATAAAACCTCGGTTACGGTATTGGCAGGGGTAACGGGTACTGTGGATCAACTGGTAATTAAAGAAAATCAAATGGTCAATAAAGGTGATTTGATTGATACGATCATAAGCGACACACTGAAAAAGGACATTACAAATAAACAAAATCAGATCGATCAATCCCTCAAGAGCATTAAAGACATAGAGGATCAGATTGAGAAGCTGAAGGTGCTGGCGCCCTTTGACGGAGTATTCTCTACTGATTTCGTCGACCAGAAGAAAAATGTGCTGACGGCTTATCCAGTAGGAACAACCATTGCCAGCAATGTACAGCTTGGCGCTGTAGCCAATCTGGAAACGTTGCAGCTCCCGATCAAGGTAGATGAGCTTGACCTGCCCAAAATCAAAGTTGGACAGAAAGCGGAGGTTAAGGTGGATGCTGTAGCAGGCAAAGTATTTAACGGCGAAGTAACTCAGGTGTCAACCGTAGGAACGGTTACCAATGGAGTTACCTTCTATACAGCAGTAGTAACATTGAAAAATGTATCCGAGCTCAAAAACACAATGACAGCTACGGCTGATATCATTATAGAAGACAAAAAGAACGTTCTCGTATTGCCGGTGGATGCGGTTAAACAACGGGCTGGCAAACGTATCGTTACATTGAAAAATGCCGACGGAACTACCGAAGCGGATCACGAAGTGAAGATTGGCTCGAACACCAGCACGATGATGGAAATTACAGATGGCCTGAAGGAAGGCGACTCTGTCGTTGTCCAGTCAGCCAACTCAACGAAGAAGCTTTCCCAATCTGAAATTGATGCCATGAGAAATCAGTTCCAGCAAGGCGCACGTAACGGTAACACCGGTGGTGGCGCTGGTGGAGGTGGCGGTGGATTCCAGGGCGGACGTCCTCCAGGCTTCTAAATCTCCTAGGGAAGGGAAGGTGATAAGATATGAAAATGATAGAATTACAAAATATTAAAAAATCTTATTCCCGCGGAGTCGAGGAACTGATGATTCTCAAAGACATTTCTCTCTCCATAGATAAAGGAGAATTCGTAGCGATTGTCGGCCCCAGCGGATCCGGTAAATCCACTTTGATGAATACCATCGGGCTGCTGGATGTGCCCACCTCCGGGTCTTATATACTTGATGGGGTAGCAACGGAAAAAATGAAGGACGATGAGCTCGCAGGACTTCGGAATCGCAAGATCGGATTTATATTTCAACAATTTAATCTGCTACCGCGCCTCACAGCTATTGAAAATGTGGAGCTGCCGATGATCTATTACGGAACTCCGAAGAAAGATCGGAGAGAACGGTCGCAGAGCATGCTTGAAATGCTGGGGATGGGCCAACGCTCCCACCATAAACCGAGTGAATTGTCAGGCGGTCAGCAGCAGCGTGTAGCGATTGCCCGTGCTTTGGCTATTGGTCCCTCCCTTCTGTTGGCAGACGAGCCGACAGGAGCGTTAGACTCGAAGACAGGTCAAGAGGTGCTGGAGCTGATGCTTCACTTGAACGAAATCGGAAATACCATCGTATTGATCACACATGATCTGCATATCGCGGAAAATGCCAAAAGAATTGTTACGATAAGGGATGGCTTAATTGTCGGTGATCAGATCAATGAACCTCAAACGCAGAAGGCTGAAGCGGTAGAGGTGACCGTATGAGAATCATGGAACTGATGCAGATGGCGCTGAAGACCGTAAGCGCGAATTGGATGCGAACTTTGCTGACAATGCTAGGCGTTATCATAGGCGTCAGCTCAGTAGTGACGCTGGTTGCGATCGGTAAAGGCACTTCAGCGCAAATCGCCAAGCAGTACGAAAATATGGGTACCAATCTGCTGGTAGTTAATTTATTGAATCAAGGACGAGCCACGCAGCTTAATTATAGCGACATCATGACCTTTGAGCAGTTTCCTGAAATTGCTGCAATTGCTCCTACCGTCTCTTCCAGTCTGAATGTTAAATACGATACTACACAAGAGTCCTATTCCGTGTTGGGCTCCAATGAACGCTATATGAGCATCTTGAAAGCATCGATTAACAAAGGCCGTTTTATTACGGAAGCCGATCTGGATTTACGAACGAATGTGGCGGTGCTGGGTGCTACTGTATCCAAGGAGCTTTTCGGTACAACGGATCCACTGGATAAAATTATTAATATCAATGGGTTTCAGTTCACAGTTGTCGGGCTTCTCAATACTAAGGGATCCAGCATCGGTGGAACATCAGCGGATGACTCAGTCATCATTCCCCTGACCACAGCGCAACGCCAGTTGAGTCTGGGAGCCATTAGAACTACGTATGTTGAAGCTACAACAAAGGAAGATATCACCACGGCTCAAAGCACTTTAACATCCTTTTTGACTTACAAGTTTAAAAGCTCTTCCGGATTTCGTTTTACCAACCAGGATCAATTGCTTTCGGCGAGCACGGAGGCTTCCAATACTTTAACAAGCCAACTCGTGAGCGTTGCTTGTATCTCGTTGCTGGTTGGCGGTATTGGGATTATGAATATTATGCTAGTTACGGTAAGTGAACGGACCCGAGAGATTGGTATCCGTAAGTCGATAGGTGCCAAGCGGAAAAATATTCTTCTGCAATTTCTGTTCGAAGCTGTCGTAATAAGTGGATTAGGCGGGCTTATCGGGCTATTGATAGGAGTAGGGCTTGCCAAGGCGTGGCCATATTTCAATCCTAAGCAAATGACGGTCGTTTCTTTCGATATCAGTATGTACGCATTTCTGTTCTCTGTTCTTGTTGGTGTTATTTTCGGACTGTATCCGGCTAACAAAGCATCCAAGCTGCGGCCTATCGATGCTTTGCGCACTGATTAATCCATTTGTCAAACCCAAGTTCTTCTTCGAAAAACCAGCAAACTGCTTACGAAGTAAGTTTTGCTACAGCAAAACTCCAAGGAGGTACATCCTATGATTATTAACCGACTACGCGAGGCGGCTTCTTCACGAATCGTCCGTATAACGGCCATCCTGTTTACTGCACTTTGCATCGCTTTCTCCGCTTGGACATCGGGGATTTCGTTTGCAGGAAAAGAAGGCGTGTTTATTAACAGCTCCGTCTATTTCACCTTGGAGAATGTTTCTATTTCCAAAGGCTCCAGCAATCAAACGATGCAATTTCAACTCCAGTTAAATAATGATGGAGATTCCATCCTGGATTACAACTATTACGGTGTGAAAGTAACCTCGACTTCGGGGGGCAGCTATTATGCTCAGCTGAGCAAGCAGGCGAATGCTCAAGTGCCTGGTCATACTGCTGTAAGCTACTACTATGTGTCAACTATTCCAGCAGGTTTAGATGCCTCACAGCTGCAGGTAACGGTATTTGAACGCAATGGAAATGGTTCCAGCGTACGGGATATTGGTTCGCTTTCGGTAGCAAATGCACAATCCATTGGACAAACCAATAACCAGCTGCTTGTAAATTTATCGGATGTGGATACGGCTGTCACAACCAATTCCTTTGTATCTTATCAAGCCGTCAAAGCCGTTACTCTTCCCCAGGACGGCAAATGGACGCTGCTTGTGGATGCAATGGTAACTCCTACCGGAACGGAAACGATAACTTTACCATCAGGCATCAAATATTTACTGCATGATGGACAGGGCAGAACCTTAACCTTATCGTCCAATGCCGTTCAAGGCACTTCCATTAATGCGGGTCAATCGAAGCATATTTTGTTGACTACGACTATGGATACATTGCCTTCAACAGATGCCATGACCCTCGATCTGTCGCTTGACAGCGCCGGTATCACATCCTTGGGCAAGCTATCCTTGGCGCCGCTGTTCCAATTAGCCAAAATGGGGGAACGAGTTCCTTATGTTCTTAATGGGCGCGAAGGAATTACCATCGAGCTGCAAAAGGCTGAGGCTCAGGAGATAAACAACAAGAATGGCGCGCTCCTTACCGCTGTGCTGCATAATGACAGCAAGAGCACCATTAAAGCTCCTACGCTTCAAGGCGTATTGATTTCTAAAGAAGCAACCCTTTCCGTAAATACTTCTGCAGTGGTTGTGCCGGAAACGTATCTGGCTCCCGGCGAATCAGGATCCTACAGGTTCGCGGCGCAGCTGCCTGAAGGCACTGCTGCTGAGAAGCTTCAATTTCTAGTATCCGAAGCGGTAACAGATGTTTCCGCATCCAATAAGACGAATACGAACACCAATACAGGTACAAATACAAATACATCAGCCTCAACTGGCAGCAACACTACAGCTAATTCAACTACGACAGGTTCAAATGCTTCATCCGGCGGAACCCAGAACAGTACAGAAGCCGGTGCGATTCCGATATTGGCGGCAAGTCTGTCAGAAGGTCTGTCTGCTGGCTCTAACATGAACAATATTCCACAATATGAGCTGGGACAATCCATTGTGTTCGATTCGAGCAGCGAGCTGATTGATCCTAATCTGAAGGTTTCATTGATAGAGCTTAATGGCCATACCGATTCAGAGAACGGATACCAAACCGTTGTTGCCAAATTCAAGCTTATGAATAATAGCAATGAAACGCTGAAAATTCCGAATTTCGGTACTTCCTTGACCGATTCGAGCGGTACGACTTATCCGGGTGCCCGCCAAACGACTACTTTGCAGGAGCTTATCCCGAATACAGCTTACGTTTACAGCTATTCCTATATGCTTCCTCCAGCTGCTACAGGCCAATTTAAGCTTAGCATAACGGATGCTTCCAATACTTCGAGTATTAAAGTGCCGATTGCTAACTATAAGGTGAGCGTGGCTCAAACAGGAGAAGAAGATCCGCAAGCAGTAGCCAAAAAGCTATCGCTCTATCCATTCGATGTAACATTGGATTACTGGGCTATTAACGCACAGTACAGCAGTGGCAGCTATACCTATACGCTCAAAGGAAACTTTGACATTAAGAAGTCAGAACAAGTCATTGTAGACGATTCCTTCTCTACACTGGAATTTGAAGTGGTTGACGCCACTAATCGTATACTTGGCAGCACGACTAACAAGCTGCAGGGAACGGGCAAGCTGATCAGCGGGCTACAAACCATTACATTTGCCAATGTAAAATCAGAGCAGCTTGAATATCCGGTAACCATCCGGGCCTACGAGGTCATCACGACTTCTACAGGTACAGCGAAACGACTGCTTGCTACTTTAACACAATAATTATTTTTATAGCTGTGAGTTTACGAAATTCAACGTTTTAAACATAAAAGTGCTCTATTGCAGAACTATTGCAGTAGAGCCTTTTGTCGTAAGAAAATGGAAATTTTCAGCAAATCTTCAGCTTCCTCTAAAGAAACGTTCAGTTTTCCCTCAGCATGGATTCAGGCATGAAGCTTATGATTGTAATGTATTCAGGTATAAACAATAGCGGAGCGCTGAGTTGAGCGGATATCGCTTTATAGACGATAAGGAAAAGGTTAGTTTTACAAAAAAAAGAATTGTGAAAGTGTAGATGAAGTACATATCGATGGAGGCTGATGGATGAACATTTCAAGCAGCGGTTATTTCAGGTCTCGCCATTCAGGAATGAGAATTTGATAATAATTCTTGTCGGTTTAAGTGTGTTTTTTCATATAAATCAGTATAATATAGATCACAAAGACTACTATAAGGCGGTAGATCCATATGCAACAATTAAAAGGAATAAAAATATTGCTCGTAGATGACGAGCCCAATATCGTTCAGTTCCTGGAGCTTGGCTTACAAAATGAAGGCTTTGAAGTACAGACAGCTAACGATGGTATGACCGCTATTAGCATGATGAAGCAATTTCAGCCTCATGTCGCTATTCTTGATGTGATGATGCCGGGAATGGATGGCTTCGAGGTGTGCCGGATGATCAAAAAAACAGAAAATGTAGCCGTAATAATGTTGACCGCCAAGGATGAGGTAGATGACCGAGTGAAGGGGTTAACGCTAGGTGCGGATGATTATATGATAAAGCCGTTCAGCTTTGAAGAGCTGCTTGCGAGAATTTATGCGAGAGTCCGCAACCAGTTTCCGAACCTGTTCGGGGAGGTTGTTATCGGAAAATTTAATATTGATGACCGGCGTAAAGAGATCAAGCTGGAAAATCGGGTGCTGGAGCTCTCACCGACCGAATATGAGCTGCTTAAATTTTTAGTCGTCAATCATGGCTTGGTTCTAAGTAAAACGGTTATTTTGGATAAAGTTTGGGGTTATGATTTTGGAGGGGAAGAAAATATTGTAGAGGTGTACATTCGTGCTTTAAGGGATAAATTAAATGACAAGAACCATCAAATCATACGAACCCTGCGAGGGCTAGGATACCGAGTTGATCTGGTATGAAGGAAGCTCTTAAAACCATTTTCTCTCCCAATTCACTCCGGTTTCAACTATTATCCCGTTCCTTATTGATTCTTGCCTGCTTGCTTGTCCTCATCGGTCTTGTTCAATATGCTTTTATGCGGGAGAACATTTATAGAAATAAAGCTACCAGTATTCAAAGCCAGATTCTGTCAATCCCACCAAATGCCTGGCAGCAGTTTGGCGCAAATTCCAACAATAATAATAATAATAGTAATGGTAGCGGTATTGGAAATAATAGCGGTGGCGAGAATCGTACTGAAAATCGTGCTGAAAATCGTCTTGATAATCGAAATGATAACCGTCCGCCAGATAATCGTAATGATAATAAAGTCGACAATAAAACTGATAACAAGCCCGAAAATAAAACGGACAATAAACCCGAAAATAATCGTCAAGATAACCGGCCTGGTAACAGGTCGCCTTTCTTTTTCATTCCTGAGGCCAATCTGGCCTACATCGATTCGAACGGCAATCATACCGTATTGACGAATGGACCTAGTGATACGGTTCCTCCTGAGCTTGCTACCCAAGAGTATTTGGATGTGCTGGCGCAGGGCAAACCTAAATTAAACTACAGAGTCATTAATTCGGGTGGTCACGAACAACTGATGGTTCTGCAAGCGGTTGGCTCGGCATCAAGACAAACACTGGGGCTTGTTCAGGTTAGCACGATGACAGGTCCCCTGAGGGAGCTGCTCATTCGGCAGCTGCTTACCTTCTTGTTTCTTGCTGTCGTTGCTATGCTGTTTGGATTGTTAGGCTTTCTGCCGGTGCTTAGAAAAACATTAGTCCCCTTATTCAACATGGTCAAAACCGTGGAGAAGATTAATGCAGGGAATTTGGAGACACGCTTCCCAACTCGGCAGGGCCAGATGGAAATAGACCGGTTATCCGAATCGTTTAACGGAATGTTAATGCGCTTGGAAGCTTCCTTTGAAGCGGAGAAAGAGACTAAAGAGCAGATGCGCCGATTTATAGCCGATGCTTCTCATGAGCTTCGTACACCATTAACGTCTATCAATGGATTTCTGGAAGTATTGCTCCGCGGCGCGGCCAGCCAGCCGGACCAGCTGCATAAAGCATTAACAAGCATGCACAGTGAGTCGGAGCGTCTCAATAAGCTAGTCCATGATTTGCTGGTGCTGGCTAAGCTGGATAAATCTCCTCACATCCAGCTGTCTGATGGTATGTTGGATTCAGTTGTCCGGGATATGGAAGCACAGCTTCGCATATTGGCGGGCAACAGACAGCTAAGCTTCAAGATTTCACCCAACATGAAGTGCAAATTTGACTCGGATAAAATGAAGCAAGTGATACTGAATTTATTCCAAAATGCGGTACAGCATACGGATAATGATAAGGGGCATATTGAAGTTTCGTTATCATGGCAGGACCATGGAATTTTATTATCAGTTAAAGATAATGGTCATGGGATTTCCGAGGAGCATTTGCCGCATGTGTTTGACAGATTCTACAGAAGCGATTCCTCAAGGACGCGAAAATATGGAGGGGCAGGCTTAGGCTTAGCTATTACCCAGTCCATTGTGGACATTCATGGAGGTACCATTCGTGTCGAAAGCCGAGAGGGGGAAGGCTGTACATTTTTGGTATGGATTCCCGAGTAAGCTGCAAGGCTGTTAATCCAATCAAGCCAGCTCCGATAGAACGCATCTCCAGAGGGCAAGCCTAACCTAAGCCTAAGGTAAGCCTTGGTGAGTGAATCTCAAATAAATGTGAAGAAACCTTCGAACCCGCTTTAAATATCGGGTTCGAAGGTTTTTTTCTGCCAATGGTTCGGATAAGGTCAAGACTGAAGCTTTCTAAATAGGAGGTTAACTGGAATTTCTGGAGCTAATTCCGGCATTACACGACTGGTTAGGTGACTAACTGGAATTGCTCCTTCTAATCAAGCGCTCAGTGAGAAAAAGTATCTTATAACATGGAATTAACGGGATGTTTTCCTGTTATATCCTCAGTTTTGACCCTCTTGGCTAATATTAACTGGAGGATTTCCAGGTATTCTTACGGGGACTTATAGCTGCCGCTGTGTACTATTGGCACTCATCTTTTGTGATTCATTGTGTACTTATTCATTTTCAGCCCGCATTCAGCAACTATTCAATTAATGCTCAGTTAGCGTTAAGGGACGATTCAGATTGAGGGACTATGATGAAGGTACAGGAGGAGAGGCCGTATGAGTACTCAATATTCCATCATCGTTCCGGTCTTTAATGAAGAGGGAGTCATTTATACAACTTATCGATGTTTGAAACAGGTTATGGAGCAGATAGGCGAGGCCTATGAGCTGCTGTTTGTTAATGATGGAAGCCGTGACAACACTGCTTTTCTGCTCAACAGCTACAGTGAATGGGACGAAACCGTCAAGCTAATTAATTTCTCTCGTCATTATGGTCATCAGATTGCGATTACAGCCGGCATGGACTATGCGGTTGGAGAAGCCGTGGTGATTATTGACTCTAATATGCAAAGCTCATCAATAGAGCTAATTCCAGATATGATCGCAAAGTGGAAAGAAGGCTTTGACGTTGTATATATGAAACGAGCTGCACAAAAAGAAGCTACGTTGCTTAAGAAGCAAATAGCTGGGTTGTTCTCCCGTATTCTGCGGACATCAACGGATAGCATCATAGCATTGGATTCAAGTGAATTCCGTTTATTGGACCGCAAGGTTTATGAGGAATTGAGACAATTTTCAGGTAAAAACCACTTGCTTGATGGTATGGTCAGCTGGGTGGGCTACAGTCAAACGATCATAGTAGATGAACAAGGGGAACAGGAGGCGGAAAAGCCGCAGCTCCCTTTTAAAAAGCTGCTGAAGCTTTGTCTGAATGTTATTACAGCCTACTCCTTCAAGCCGTTGAAGATTGTAGGCTATTTGGGAGGAGTTCTCTCAAGCGTTGGCCTCCTTTATCTCGGGGCGTTTGTGTATTTCAAACTCTTTACAGATACGGCACTTCCGATGTGGCATTCGCTTGCTGCTTTTCAGCTGTTTTCAACCGGTTTTATTTTGATGATCATGGGTATTCTCGGGGTGTATATCGGTCGTATTTATGCTGCGGCTAAAAGTCGTCCCCTATACATGGTGCGTGATTCCAGCCGTGTTGCGATAAAGGAAACCAGAATGAAGGGTGTGAGCTAATGCGTAAAACTCATACCAAAATCCTTCTTTTGAAATCCGGTTTGGTAGGAGGAGCGAATGCATGCATTGACTTTGCTCTGTTTGCCCTCCTTACTTATGCTGGAATTCCGTATTTGGCTTCCCAATATATGTCCTCCATATTCAGTGGAATCAACAGCTTCCATCTTAATCGAAGATGGACCTTCCAAAGTACTGGAAACACAAATGGAGGCGAAATTGTTAAATTTCTGGTGCTTAATATTTTGAGCTTGCTGCTCACTTCGGGACTGCTAATTCTTTTTCACCAATATATGGGTTGGCCTGTCGTTGTGAGTAAATGCTTTTCGATGGGATTTGGATGGTTATTGAATTTCTGGGGTAATCGCCTATGGGTATTTGAACAATCTCATCAATCGTATGCCAGGTATCTGTTCAACTCAGATCAACCAAATGATTCTTCAGATAAGCTCGACGGTTATTTATGAATTGAATAATATATTCGGTTTCCATGTCAAAACTTGAAATATCCTTACTTTTAAATGGATCCAAAAGAATGTAGGGACGAATCATGCTTTGTAAGGAGAATATATGTGGTTCTAAGTAACTAGCATTAAATTTGGTTTCCAAGATGTTTTCAAGAAGAGATTTGTACTTTTGACGAAACTCAGGCACATCAATTAGTCGAGAGATTAAGGTGTTATATCCTTGGATAGGAACATAATCGTACTCCATGACTTTACCATGTATATCTCTTCCCCAGGTTGCATCGTAATCCCAAGGAATAATCTCAAATAGCCCAGACTCTCCGCTTCGGTAAAGGGCATAGTTTTGGATGAAACCATCATAATTTTGCGTGCAGACAATTCCAACCAGCCATAGTAAAAATTTATTCACATCTATCAAGTTGGAGATTTCATTTTTAAATTCAGACTGAGGGACCGTATTTATTTTATAAATAAGTTCCCGTATATATCGATAATCCTCTTTGAGTCCGACTTTTAGGCTATAGCCTGCTTCAAGGGATTGTTTGATTTTATTTTCAGGTGTTATTAAAGAAAAGTTAGCATCATCATTGCTTGCATAAAAAATGTGTCCGGGTTGTAAGCCTCTTTTTTTTAGAAATAGGTCATCTACTGATTCTAATTGTAAATAGACTCCTACAGTAGAACCGTTCAGCTTTAATAGAATGTGTTCCGCGGCAGGTGCTAGATTTCCAATATCTTTAAAAAAATCAAAGGAAAGTTTACTGCGTATCATCGAGGGGTCTAAATACTCGGCATTTAAATGATATTCTCTAGCACCTAGAAATAATTTTGGTGAGTGAATAGTGAGTCGTAATGATTTTTTCTTTAGTTTTCGAATGTGGTATCCACGGTAAGCAACACCAATGTCATATTGCTTTTGGTTAGCTTTTAGTTTTGCAGGGACGGGGTCTTCGCTCCACATATGATCTCGAAGGGTTTTATATTCATTTTTTTTTATGAAAATTTGATAAATAGGAACTTCTTTGGGCAAATCCACTATATCACCTGCCTTTATTTTTAAATTAGAATATGCGGAGTTTCAATATTTCGTGACTTTGCCTAGATCAACAATAGTACACTCGCATAAAATATTTTACTCCCGTCTTATAGGGAAAACGATAAGTGAGGTGGTTTTGTTGGTAGCCCTAACAGAGCACGAAATACAAGAATTGGTTCATGAAACTATAGGCACTGAGCTTGAGAAGTTTTTAAAACAAAATCCAAAGGAACCTGAATTACGCAAAAACTCTAAGGGATCCAAAGACTCTGAAAGTTCGAAGGGTTCGAAAGGTTCTGGAGGTTCGAAAGGTTCTAAGGGCTCTGGAGGCTCGAAGGGTTCGAAAGGCTCTGAGGGCTCGAAGGGTTCGAAAGGCTCTGAAGGCTCGAAAGGCCAAAAAGGACCGAAAGGTCCGAAAGGTCCGTTAGGAGGTCCGCTAGGAGGTCCGAAAGGTCCGAAGGGATCGAAAGGCTCGAAGGGCTCTGGAGGCTCGAAAAGCTCTGGAGGCTCGAAAGGCTCGAAAGGCTCGAAAGGCTCTGGGGGCTCGAAAGGCTCGAAAGGCTCTAAAGGCTCAAAGGATGAGAAAGGCTCGAAAGGCTCGAAGGATGCGAAAAGCTCGAAGGGCTCGAAGGATGCGAAAAGCTCGAAGGGCTCGAAGGATGCGAAAAGCTCGAAGGGCTCGAAGGATGCGAAAAGCTCGAAGGGCTCGAAGGATGCGAAAAGCTCGAAGGGCTCGAAGGATGCGAAAAGCTCGAAGGGCTCGAAGGATGCGAAAAGCTCGAAAGGCTCGAAGGATGCGAAAAGCTCGAAAGGCTCGAAGGATGCGAAAAGCTCGAAAGGCTCGAAGGATGCGAAAGGCTCGAAGGGCTCGAAGGATGCGAAAAGCTCGAAAGGCTCGAAGGATGCGAAAGGCTCGAAAGGCTCGAAAGGCTCGAAAGGCTCGAAAGATGCGAAGGGCTCGAAGGGGTCCAAAGACTCTGAAGGAACAAAAGGGTCTAAAGACAAGGAGGGTCCGAAGGGGAAGAGGTAGTGAAATTAGTGGATTGAAATCAGGGCTTTTCCCAATCATTATGACTGAGGGAAAGCTCTTTATTTTTAGAGTAAAGAAAGTGCGACTTCCCTAAATTGGATTGTTCATCCCAATAAATGTAAAAATATAGAAATTATGCCCTGATCATCACTTGATTATAGGGGTATTGGCGGAAAAATAAAGATACTGGGTACATGTACCATTCACTAAGGCACAGAATTTAATATATATGAGGTGTAACCCATTAATCAAAGAGATGAGGGATTGAGTTCTATGGATAAAGAAAGTCTTAGTTTAATGATAGGTAGAACTGTACGTATCAACAGGGGAGGACCTGAGTCCAAAAAGGGTAAACTGTACTCCGCCAAGGATGACCACATCGTAGTAGACATTGAAAATGAAGGAATGCTCTACTGCAAGATGGATCATATTAAAAGCCTAACCTTAGATGCTCGTGACGTTTCAGACCTTACAGAAGTGCCACCTGCCCCTGTTGAAGAACAAGTTGTGCTGCCTAAGTATATCGATGCGGAAGATTTTTATTCGGTCATGGAAAACATGAAATATCGTTGGGTTCAGATCAACCGCGGGGGTCCCGAGAAAACCGAAGGCGTGTTGGTCGAAACTACTGCTGATCAAATAAGAATGGTAGTAGGCAATGAAGTTGTTCATATTTTACCGTTTCATATCCGGAATATCAGCTATGGTTTGAAGAAAAATGATCAAGATAATAACAAAGATAAACAGGATGGAAACAAAGATTCAAAAGACGGGAACAAGGATGCAAAAGACGGTAACAAAGATGCAAAAAAATAAAAGATTCAGTAACATGCGGGATCTGCAGGGAACTATAAAAAGAATTGAATTACAAAGTATTAAATAGTCGCCTTATCGCGGCTATTTTTTAATCCAAATGTTGTAACAAATTTGCAGAGATATTTATCTTGCCAAGGGCAGTTTCACTATGCATCTGTAAGGCTTGGTGCATATATATGGGATAAACTATCCATTCCATGATGTTAGAAGGGGGATGTTATATGCAGCCTGTAAATTCAGATGGCCTCAAGCGGCTGGTTGAAAAAGTTGTGTGTATTAATAGGAATGGGCCCGAATCTAAAAAAGGATGGCTCGCTACTGTTAAAGATGATCATCTGGTGTTACAAACTGAAGAGCAGTGTTTATATTATCAAACGAATCACGTAAAGAGCATAACTTTTGATAGTATTGAACCTTTAGGAGCAGTAGCTCCTTTCAATAAAAAGTTGGTTTATTTGGATGCTGTAAACTTTAAAGGTATTCTGGAGAAAATGATCTTTAGGAGGGTTCAAATTAACCAAGGTGGTCCTGAATGCATAAACGGGATATTAAGCCGTTTGTTTGATGACCATGTTGATCTTGTTCAAGGGCACGAGGTAATTAAAATCGCGACACCACATATTAAGAATGTAAGTTATACCCTCAGTAATCAAGGTGCAAATTCGAATTCAAATGCAAATTCAAATTCGAATAAGGACTCACAAACGAAAGTGGTTGTAGATGACAAAACTAATGACCTATCCCAGCAGACAGAATTGAAAGAACAGACAATAGTGGAAGAGACAAAACCGGCAGAAGTGGAGCAAAAAACACAGATCCGTAGGAGGAAGCGCTCGGAAAAGAGAAAAATGCGACTCGTTCAAGAGTCTAAACCAATTACTGTGGAAATACCGCCCGACCAAGAGTCGAAACCCATGATTATGGAAATACCGCCTGTTCAAGAGTTGAAACCAATGATTATGGAGATACCGCCCGTTCAAGAGTTGAAACCGATGATTATGGAGATACCGGCCGTCCAAGAGTCGAAATCCATGATTGTGGAAATACCTTCTATCCAAGAGTCGAAACTCATTGATCCTGTGAATATAGATCCGTCTCAAGCTCCTGATTCCATTAAGGCAGATGAATTTACGGATACCCAACCTGTAATTGCAAACGATCAAAGTCAGGTTACCACAGAGCAAATAGTCGTAACCCCTAGCCAGGAAAGTTCGTTCATTCATAACCCGGTCTCCAATAATTCTGATTTATTATTTCATCTTCCTGTTGTTGAGCAAACTGCTAAGAAGGCTGGAAGAATACGTTCTCGTATATCAAAGCTTATTAAACGGAAGCGTAAAGCTATCCAACCAACAGTACCTCAAAGAAAAAGACAAGTGATCGAGCCTAAATTGCCAAGAATTTTAAAGACCACGAAGAAAATCAAAAAGATTAAAGTTGCAAGGAGAATTAAGGTTGCAAGAAGAATTAATGCTGCAAGAAGAATTAAGGTTACAAAAAGAACTAAGGTTACAAAAAGAACTAAGGTTACAAAAATAGTTAAGGTTACAAAAGGAATTAATGTTACAAAAAGATGGTTACTTTTGAGCAATAAGCGGCAGCCTTTGAAGGCTGTAGTACTTGGTTCAGTATGGCTTGCTCCAAGTATAAAAAAACATTTCCCTCGGTAATAACATTATGAAAGTAGGGGGATTAATTCAAAGACAGCAACCCCCTATCAGTGATCATGATAGTGAATCCATAATTTAATATATGTATTAGGAAAAGGAAAGTACTGGTTATCAATCTATTCTTTTAAAAGTCCACTTCTAACTATCCAAGCAATACAAGTACTTGAAAGATTCAATTTATATGATTCGCATCTTTCCAAAGGCTGCTTAGCATAGACCAAAAAGTGAAGCCCCCATTCCGCTCAGCAGTGGTTTTGGGGGCATTTGGGTGTTAGAGAAAATGATTCATCTTGACATGTATACAAGGATACAAGTATATTTCAAGTAGCAGTGAATGAACTATTTAATTCTAAAATTTATCATTTTGGGGAGAATGAGCGGATGAAAATGGTGTTTAGATGGTATGGTGAGGGTAACGATACGGTAACTTTACCGCAAATCAAACAAATACCTGGGGTGGAGGGTATAGTTTGGGCTCTACATGATTTGCCTGCAGGGGAAGTGTGGCCGTTGGATCGAATTATCGAAGTCAAAGAGCTTGCAGACAAACACGGCTTCCATGTTGAGGTTGTTGAAAGTGTTAATATTCATGAGGACATTAAGCTCGGTTTACCGACAAGGGATGTCTATATTGCGAATTATAAAAAGACGATTGAACATTTAGGCAAGATTGGCGTTAAGGTCATTTGTTATAATTTCATGCCTGTTTTCGATTGGATTCGGACTGATCTGTTTAAGGAATTGGAAGACGGCTCTACAGCTCTTTTCTATGAAAAGTCGAAGGTTGACAGTATGGATCCAATGGAGCTTGTTGGCAAAATTGCCGCTAATCCGGACTTTACAATGCCTGGCTGGGAGCCTGCGAGATTGAAGCATCTTTCCCGTTTTTTTGAAGCCTATAAGCATGTGTCGGAAGAAGATTTATGGAATAACCTGCAGTATTTTTTGGAGCAAATAATACCTGTAGCCGAAATCAACGATATCAAAATGGCGATACATCCGGATGACCCGCCATGGTCCATTTTTGGCCTGCCGAGAATTATGACGAACCAGGCCAATATTCGCAGGCTCTTGAAGCTAGTGGATAACCCTTATAACGGCGTAACCTTGTGCAGCGGGTCGCTAGGCGTCAATCCAGACAATGACATCATAGCGATGGTAAGGGAGTTCGCGGACCGGATTCCATTTGCCCATATTCGAAACGTAAGGCTTTATGAGAATGGCGATTTTATCGAGACCTCCCATAGAGCCTCTGACGGCACGGTAGATATTTGCGGTATAGTGAAGGCTTATCATGAGAATGGTTTTACAGGTTACGCTAGACCGGATCACGGCAGACATCTGTGGAATGAGCAATGCAGACCAGGCTACGGGCTTTATGATCGGGCGCTCGGGATTATGTATTTGTGGGGCGTTTGGGATTCACTAGAAAGAAGTAAACAGGAGGTAACCTCATGATAACCCTTAATGAGAATTTAAAAGGAAAAGTAGCCGTAATTACCGGTGGAAGCGGAGTTCTTTGTTCAGCGATGGCCAAGGAGCTTGGCAGACATGGGGTAAAGGTTGCTATTTTAAATAGAACTGTTGAAAAAGGCGAACAAGTAGCTAATGAGATTAGAGAAGCTGGCGGGGAGGCCATTGCCGTTGCCTGCGACGTGCTGAATGTGGAGAGTGTTAAGGCAGCGGAAAAAATGGTTGCGGAAAAGCTCGGTATTTGTGATATCTTAGTAAATGGGGCTGGCGGCAATCATCCGAAAGGCAGTACAACGAATGAAACTCTGAAGTTGGATGATTTAGCCAATAAAGAGATTACTACGTTTTATGACCTGAGTGCTGAAGGTATTGGCTATGTTTTTAATTTGAATTTTTTAGGTACGCTCATCCCCACACAGGTTTTCTCCAAAGCAATGATTAACCGGCAGGGCGCAGTAGTTATTAATATGTCCTCGATGAGCGCACCAAGTCCGATGACCAAGGTGCCAGCGTACAGCGCAGCCAAAGCGGCAATTGATAATTTCACACAATGGCTGGCTGTTCATATGGCGGATGCTGGAATCAGAGTGAATGCGATTGCTCCGGGTTTTTTCTTAACGGAACAAAATCGTAGGCTGCTGACCCATGAAGACGGGTCTTTAACCGAGCGGTCTCACAAAATTATTACTCATACCCCAATGCGAAGATTCGGCAAGCCGGATGATTTGCTCGGTACGTTAATATGGCTGGCTGACGATACGATGTCCGGCTTCGTAACCGGCATTACGGTTCCGGTTGACGGTGGTTTTATGGCCTACTCGGGTGTGTAGCTTAAAGAACGGATTAGGAGTGAAGGGATCACATGCTGTTTGATGAGAAATTGGATGAAGCCTATGCAGAAGGTAATGAGAAATGGAAGATCGACTTTTATGTTCCTGAGGCACCTAGAGAAGAAGTAGCCTTGCTGTTTATTCATGGTGGAGGATGGGCAAAAGGCAGTAAAGAACAGTGGAGCGATGTTGCCAAGCATTTCGCTCAATTGGGTTATATGTCTGCTTCCGCGGGCTACCGATTAACGGATATGGCGGTGTATCCAGCCCAATTGGAAGATGTACATAACGCCATGCAATATATGAAAAAGCAGTCCTCCAGATTCGGCTTCGATCCGGAACGGATTGTCGTTATCGGCTCATCGGCGGGCGGCTACTTAGCTGCAATGTTAGCATTGGATGCTGCGTACAAGGAGTCATATCCGCAGGCCGTCATTCTTTATTGCCCTGTGACAACCTTGGAAATGAACGGGGATTTCATTCCTCAATTTATGGGTTGTCCATGGGAAGGCAATGAAGAGCTGTATCGTGAAGCCTCCCCGTATAACCGAATTACGGGAACAGAGCTGCCATTCCTGATTATTCAGGGGGATGCGGATGTGACGACGCCGTATGAACAAGTGGCATCTTTTCATGAAGCTCTGCTTGAGAGTGGAGTACATTCGGAGTTAGAGGTTCTGGAAGGAGTAGGCCATGGCTTCGGATATGGCGTTGCTACTCCTGCGCAGCAAAAGTCAATCCAAACAATAGAAGCTTTCTTGAAAGCTCATTTTTCTGCTTGAGTATTGTTCTGTTAGATTGAAAGGGTAGGAGGGAGTTGCAATAATAGCTTTTGGACAATTGCTGCTAGAAAAGCAAAACCCTCCTGTTCATTATTAGCTTAAAGCTCCAGCTTGCCAACTGCAGTATGCAGCCGTCTATTATCCTCGCATTTCCATGAATTAACATTTTCCGCTGTCATTGCTGCGCGGCCGTTTTCACGAAAAGATCCAGGATTCGATTCTTCCTCTCCTATGATGTCACGATTTCCTCATTCCTCTTACAGCAGGAAGTAGGTTTAACAACTAATTGGTTCATCTTCAGTAATAAAAAAATAGCAGGGAGGAAGTTTGATGGTCAAACATTCTTGGCTGAGCTGGAGCAGCGGCATGTTCATCCTGCTTCTCATATGCACCATAGGTGCAGGTTGTACGCTCGTATCTACACCGGAGATCCAAACGGATACAACGAAAGGCGGAGCGGACGGTAAAAATAAGATCGTGCTTACCGTTTGGCATGATTGGATGGGACAAGACTCGACCTCCGAAACGATGCGCAAGCTGCTGGAGCGATTCCAGAAGGACAATCCGCATGTAGAGCTGCGCGCTCAGCCCATCATTAGGGATGTTTACAGATCACGCCTAAAGACGATGGCATCCGCCGGAGAGCTCCCGGATGTGTTCCTCATTTGGCCTGATTCCATGACACGCGAATTTGTCAGAGGAGGATTAATCCAGCCCATTGATGATTTGTTAAAAGCCAAGCCCGATTGGACAGCCGGATTTATGCCGCAATCCTTCGATTCGTTTACTGTCGATGGCAGTAAATATTCGGTTCCCATGTCGATGGCGCCATCTTCCTTCATCTTCTACAATCAAGCAATCTTCGATCAATACGGCGTTAAAGTACCCGAAACATGGGAGGAGCTGCTGAGCGCTATCCGCATATTCAACCGTCAAGGGATTATCCCGATTGCACTGGGCAACAAATCATCTTGGGTTGCGCAGTCTGCTATTTTCAGTACGCTGGCTAACAGAGTGACCGGGACTGGATGGTTTATGGATGTTCTGGGGCAGAACGGTGCAAGATTTACAGATCCGATATTTGTGAATGCGCTTTCTCGAATGCAGGAGCTTGCCAAGGCACAGGCATTTCAAAGCAACTTCAACTATATCGATCATATTCAGATGGAGCAGCTGTATTATCAGAAGCAAGCTGCCATGTTTATTGAAGGCGGATCTGCTGTCAGCAATCTGATTGCCGGAGCGCCTAAGGACGTCCTTGAGACTACGCACATTACGTTGTTTCCTACTGTAGCCGGAGGAAAAGGCTTGCCTCTTTCAACTTCTGGTGTTGTGGGAAATGGGTTTGCTGTCAACAGGCAGCTGCAAGGAGAGCAGAGGGAAGCGGCATTCAAGCTTATTTACACATTGTCCGACCGTGAAGCGCAAAGAAGCATATTAAACAGCAACACCTTGGTAAGCTATCAGCTTGAAGTGGACCGGAAAAAAGCTCATCCATTATTTGTGGAGCTTCATCAGCTGACCAATAAGGTGACGCTGCTGCCTGCTTATGAAACCCAATTAACAACAGCGGCAGTCGAAGCTTTGAGCAACGGAATTCAAGAGCTGCTGAAGGGCGGATCTCCTGACGAATTGGCCAAGAAGCTGCAGGACACACAAGCTAATGTACTCGGAAAATTTCGATGAACGGATGAAAGGGAGGATCCAATGAGGCGTTTTTTCAGCACTTCCCTGCAAGGCAAGCTGTCTGTGATGATGCTTATATCGACGGTTATTCCTCTATTTTTTCTGGGGGCGTTCTCTTATACAACTTCTGCACGGGTGAATGAGGAGAAAACGAAGCAAACCGGGATTGATTCCTTGCGAAGAATTCAGGCGACGCTTCAATTTATAGCGCAAGATGTGGAAGGCATGTCCATATTTCTGACAGGGGATAAAGATGTGCAGCAGTATATGAGCGGTTTTGACTTCGATTCTCCTGAGCGATCGCGAATATTAGCTATGACGAGCAACCTGATTCAATCCAAAGAGTATATATCCAATATTACGATCTACTCCAAAAACAAAACGATGCCACTGCATACACAAAGCATTTACTTTTCCAATTTATCGAAGGTGATCGAGGATTGGGATTTAAGCGGAAAAAGATGGACTTCTTTGTATGAAAATCAGACTATTCATGGATCCGAGCATGTATTTTCTTTTCTGCGTGCCGTCAAGAGCGGAGAGAATTATGATCAGCTTGGCTTTATCTCGATCAGCCTTAATGAAGCGGTGCTGTCACGCTATTTGGGAAGCCCTAATTTTGGCGTCGGGCAGGGTGATATCATGCTTTTAAATCGTCAAGATGCTGTTATTTCAGGCAATAAAAAGGAATGGCTCACGCAGCAGTGGGAATCCTTGTTTCCGGACTCACTCTTATCAGGAATGACCCAGCCGGACGGTTTTTTCAATTATGGGCAAGGTCATGAGAAGAAAACGGTGCTGTATAACCGGATACCTGGCTTGGATTGGACGCTCATAGGCTTGGTGCCTTACGAGCTGTACAGTAAAGAAAACCAATATATATGGCTGCTTACCGGTACTTCGGTCAGTTTGGCAGCTGTGTTGACGTCAGGCTTAATTTTATTTGTTGTACGCCATGTTACCAAACCGTTGAAGGTACTGCGGCGTCACTTGGTCCGCTTTGATCCGAACGAGCCTATGCCGTTATACCAATTCGAATCTCCGGATGAGGTTGGCCAGCTGGTTGGCAGCTATAACAAGCTGGGAGAGCATATCAAGAGGCTTAAGGAGCAGCTGATTATGCTGGAAACGCGGAAAAAAGAAGCGGATATCCGTGCTCTGCAAGCGCAAATTAACCCTCATTTTTTATATAATACACTTTCATCGATCCATTGGATTGCGCTGATGAGTAAAGAACAGCGGATCGCCGATATGGTGGGAGCGCTTAGTGATTTTCTGCGGTTCAGCCTGAATAAAGGAAAGGATTACTGCACAGTGGAGCAGGAAATCAATCATGTGAAAAACTATGCCTTGATTCAATCCATCCGGTACCCCCAAAGATTCGATATTCAGTTCCACATTGATCCCAAAGTAGCAGCTGTTCCCATGCTGAAATTGCTGCTGCAGCCATTAGTTGAAAATGCGATGATTCATGGTCTGAAGAAAAGTAAACGGGGAGGCACGATTTATATTAGTACCGTGCAAGAGCCGAGGGGCATGAGGTTTATGGTCCATGATGATGGGGTTGGCATGGCGGAGGAGAAGCTCTCCAAGCTGTCGGTGGAGCTGCTGCAGCCGCTGAGCGGCAGCACGGCGGATCAATCGGGAAGCTATGGATTGCGCAATGTGAATGAGCGGCTGCTGCTTCACTACGGCCGTTCCTCCCAATTGCAGCTGGAAAGCCAGGAGAGTCAAGGTACACGGGTTTCATTTATCATTCCGATAAAGGAGCATGAAGATGAAGATTATGATCGTGGATGATGAAGTGATTATTAGAGAAGGTCTGTCTACGGTAATTGATTGGAAGCAGCTGGGCTTTCAATTTCTTGAGCCTGCTGAATCTGCAGAGGAGGCGCTGGAACGGATTCCGTTAGAGAAGCCGGATTTGTTGTTGACGGACATTCGGATGGAAGAAATGGATGGACTCACTTTAGCAAAAGAGGCTAAAGCGATGTTCCCCGATCTGGAGATTATCATGCTGTCGGGCTATGACGATTTTAGCTATATGCAGCAAGCGATTCGCAACGATGTAAGTGATTATTTGCTCAAGACGAGCCGTCCCGGCGACATTATACAAGCGGTGCTTCGAGCAGCCCAGCGTATCCGTTCCAAGTGGAACTCCAACAGCAAGGTGTATCATAAGGAAAAAGAAATGAGGAAGCATTGGTTTGAGAAAATATTGGCCGGAGACGGTGGAGTGGATAAGCAAGTGCTGGGCGAATATTTCCCATTGTTCAAGGACTCAGACAATGTGGGTAAGCGAAGCTGTTATCAAGCGGTATTGATAAAGGCGGAGGGCTGGGGAAATGCCGATGGCAGCGGACTTCTGCTGCAATTCGCTGTAGAGAATATGCTGCGTGAGATCGTTTCCTGTGAGACGTTGGCAGGTAAGCGGTATCTGGTGGCAGTCATGAAATATGACGAGGGTTTAAGGGAAAAGGAGTGTTACTGTGAGCTGTTTCCGGAAATCGAGAGGCTATTGAAATGCACGCTGTATTGCGCTTCCGGACCGTCAGTGGGAACGATTGAAGAGCTTAGCCTCTCTTACAATAAAGCTTTACAGACTGCAAAGTACTGGGAAATATTTATGCAAGAACGAATATTGAGCTACGAACGTATCGGAGAGCGGAAGGGCTGGAGAACGGTTAGCTCGCGTCAGGAGGAAGCTGAATTATCGCAGCTGCTATTAGCTAACGACTCTATCAGGCTTAACCAATGGATCGGTACTCGTGTTTCCGAGCATTTTGAGCATCCCGAGGTCACGTATGAATCGTACTCCTCCTATATCCAATCTCTTGCCTTGTCAGGGTTTCGTTGGCTGGAGAGAATGGCCGCAGAGCTGGAAGCGTTAAAGGAAGGTATCGCTGATTATTCCTCATTCGGCGAGAAGGGCGATGTGGCTCTGCGCGACAAGCTGCAGCAATATTTGGAAACCATTATGAACGCTTATCATTTAAATGTCTCCAAAGGCCCAGCGGTTTATGTTCAGCAGGCTATCGCTTATATACAGCAAAACATCGGAAACCAGAAGCTGAGTCTTCATGAAGCGGCACGCTACGTTCACCTCCATCCCGGACATTTCAGTGAGGTGTTTAAACGTGTGACTGGAACTACCTTTGGAGACTATCTGATACAAGAGAAATTGGAGCTCGCCAAAGAGATGCTTATAGATCCGTCCGTCAAAATCAGCGAAATCGCCCGCTCGGTGGGGTATGAGGATGTCAAATATTTTAGCCAGCAATTTAAAAGATATTACTCGCAAACCCCTTCGGAATATCGAGATGAGCTGTTTGGCAAATAGATCCAGCCAAGGCTGTGGCATATCATAAGTTCAATTTCCCGAACATTCTCTAACCTGAATCTGAGGATACTCTCCTTTATCAAAAGCCGCGATCTTCTTACAATAAGTACTACGAGGACAATTTGGCAAAGTCAAAATGAAATCGTTTGCAGGAAAAAATAGGGAGGTTGAATCATGAAAAAAGCAGTAACATCATTGACGCTTTCGTCCATGCTTTTATTGGCAGCTTGTGGCGGCGGAGCACCGGCAACTACTTCAGCTGGCAAAACGGATACCCCTACTAACAATGACAAGAAGCCGGCTGAGACTAAAGCAGCGGATGCAAGTAAGGCCGGAGAGAAAAAGACATTGGAATTTTGGTATATCGACCCGGGCGATAAGGAAAAGGTGTATTTGGAAGCCGTTGAACGCTTTAAGAAAAAACATCCGAATGTTGAAGTAAAGGCATTACAAACCCCTAATGATACCTACAAACAAAAGTTCGCTGTTGCCATGTCGGGCGGCAATCCTCCTGATGTGTTCCATTCCTGGGGCGGAGGCTGGTTAAAGGAGTTCGTTACTCAAGGCAATGTACTGGACATCACCGGCAAAATCGATGCCAATTCATATGTAAAGACAGTGCTGGATAACGCTACATTTAACGGAAAAAATTATGGAGTTCCATTGGGCCTCTCCGTTACTATGGTTTGGTATAACAAAGATATATTTGCCAAATACGGCATCAAGCAGCCTGCTACATGGGAAGAGTTTATGACCGTGATTGATACATTGAAGCAAAATAAATTAATACCATTCACTTTGGCTAACCAGCCTAAATGGCCGGGAGCTTACTATTTCATGTATTTGGCCGATCGCGTTGCAGGACCTGAATTGTTCAAAAGCGCCCTTGGACGTACCGGCAAAACCTTTGATGACGATGGATATGTACAAGCTGGAAAACTGATTCAAGATTTGGTGAAGAGAGATGCCTTCAACAAAGGCTTTAACGGAGTTCCATGGGATGCGGGGCAGGGCAGACAAATTCTTTATACAGAGCAAGCCGCTATGCTCGTTATGTCTAATTCTATAGTGAATAATGTAAGGACGGAAGCTCCTACATTTGAGAAGAAGCTTGATTTCTTCCCATTCCCAACAGTTCCAGGAGGTAAGGGCGATCCATCTGACATTGGTGGAGCATCCGCACCGGTGTGGTCTGTATCCGCTAAAACTAAAAACCCGGATCTGGCCATCGAGCTTATTAAAGAGCTGTCAAGTCAAGAAACGGCACAAAACTACTCGGATCGTACCGGATCTCCTGTCGGTGTAAAAGGTGTTACTTACAAGGATGAATTCGCGAAACGCCTCGGGGTATACGTTGACAAGGCCAAGGATATTCACTGGCCGTATGACCAGACACTGCCGCCTGACCTGGCTGAGCTGCACAAGGATACAACGCAGGCTATTTTCGGATTGTCCATGACTCCGGAAGAAGCGGCTAAGAAGATGGAAGAGAAAGCGAAGCAAATTCTTAAATAAGAATAGCAGCCTTAGGTGGATAAAGAGAGGGAATCTCCTCTCTTTATCCTGATGGCATGGAGGATGTGATAGTCATGGATACAACGGTTGCTACCCTAGCCAAAGTAACACAAACGCAGATGAGAAGAAAAAGAGTCCTGACCAAAAGAGTAACCGTGGCCTTATTTATAGCTCCTGCTTTGCTGGTCTATTTGCTCTATATGGTGTATCCGATTATCGGAACGCTTCAATACAGCTTCTATGATTGGAAGGGCGGGCCTGACAAAACGTTTGTAGGCTTGAATAACTATGCCAAGCTGTTTGCTGACTCAGTTTTTTGGAGCTCTCTAGGCAATAACCTGAAAGTGGTGCTGGCTTCCGTATTTCTGCAAATTCCTCTAGGGCTGCTTATGGCGCTTCTGCTGTTCGCTCCGATTAAGGGAATGCGTTTTTTTCAAACGGTTTACTTCATGCCCTTCTTGATGTCAACCGTAGCAATCGGCCTACTCTGGGTATTTATGTTCGATCCGTTGAACGGCTCCATCAATCGATTAATAGGTCTGTTTGGCATTGAAAATGTAGCATGGTTGAGTGAAGCAAAGACAGCTATGGCTTCTATATTGCTTGTAGTTGTATGGCAATATGCTCCTTTTTATATGATATTGTTCAAAGCGGCTATAGTTGGGATATCGGAGGAATTATATGAAGCTGCATCGATTGATGGAGCTGGACCATGGACACGTTTTTCACGGATTACTTTCCCTATGCTGGTTCCAACGATTGTAACATCTTCTATATTAGCGATAGTCGGTTCTCTTAAAGCATTCGATATTTTCTACATAATGACTGGTGGCGGTCCCAACAACAGCACGGAATTGCTAGGCATTTATATGTATAAACAAGCCTTCGTCCATTTCAATATGGGATTTGCGAGCGCAGTTGCCTTTATGATGTTCTTGCTTGCCTTTCTCGTCGCTGGAATTATTCAATATATGGAATATAACCGGAAGAAGAAGGGGGCGGTCTAATGGCGCTGAGAACCTTCAAGACCATTCCTTTATATATCCTGTCACTAATTTTACTAGTCTTTACCGGATACCCATTCTTGTACATGGTATTGACCTCATTTAAAACGCAGGAAATGTTTTTTATGGATCCTTTTTCTTTATTCGTGCCGGTTCAGTTCAGCAACTATGTGATGGCATTTGAGAAAGGCTTGACCAGCTATTTTGTAAACAGCTTTTACGTTACAGCCATTTCGGTTTTGCTAATCGTCCTGTTTGCAGCCTTGGCGAGCTATCCGTTAAGCCGAATTCGATTTCGCATGAGCAAGGTGCTGTTTATGCTATTTGTATCAGGTATGATGCTGCCTATCCATTCCACATTAATTCCTATATTCAAGCTGACTCAGGATATGGGGCTGTATGATTCGCTGATGGCGCTGCTTGGACCCTACATTGCGTTCAGCTTGCCGATTTCGATCTTTATCCTTACTCAGTTTATGTCAGAGCTGCCCCGTGAAATTGAAGAAGCTGCTGAGATTGATGGCTGTACGCATGCGCGAATCTTTTGGAATATCATTCTGCCAATGATTACTCCTGCGCTATCCACCATCGTTATTTATAATTTTATTCATATTTGGACTGAATTTATATTTGCGCTTGTATTGATCACCAGTCCTGAGAATATGACGCTTCCTCTCGGCATGCAAAAATATTATGGCGAGCTGACAGTTAATGTTCCTGCTTTAATGGCCGCTTTAACAATGGCAAGCATGCCGATTTTGCTGGTTTACTTCTTTGCCCAGGAAAAAATCGTCAAAGGCTTGACAGGCGGAGCCGTTAAGTAAACCGTTATGGAGATCCAAACCAAACTAAATCAGCCATGCCGCAAACGCTGCGGACATGGCTGATTTGGTTTGGTTTGGAATATTTTTATTATCCCAGCATGACACGGTCATCGGATAATTTGCTGCCGCTAATTTTCTCGAATTCGCCAAGCAACTGCTCGATAGTTAAATCCTTTTTCCGCTGTTCGTTTACATCCAGAATGATTCGGCCTTTATCCATCATGATCAGGCGGTTGCCAAGACGAATAGCTTGCTCCATATTATGAGTAACCATAAGGGTAGTCAGCTTCATTTCACAAACTATATCCTTGGTCAATTGTGTTATTAATTCCGCTCTGGCCGGGTCAAGCGCAGCTGTATGCTCATCGAGCAGCAATATTTGCGGTCTCGTGAAGGTAGCCATCAAGAGGCTTAGAGCTTGTCTTTCTCCACCGGATAATAATCCAACCTTAGCCCGAAGCCTGTTCTCCAGACCGATACCCAGTCGCTGCAGCTGTTCATGGAAGTAGGAGCGTTTACTCGAAGTAACTCCAAAACCAAGCCCTCGTTGTTTCCCGCGAGCATAAGCCATTGCAAGATTCTCTTCAATGGTCATACGAGGCGCCGTACCAGCCATCGGATCCTGAAAGACACGCCCAATCCAGCGGCTGCGCTTGTATTCAGGAAGCTGGTGGATTGTATTTCCCTCAATCCGAACCTCACCCGTATCCGGAGTCATGACGCCGGAGATGATGTTCATTAATGTTGATTTACCTGCACCGTTGCTGCCTATAACGGTAATGAAGTCGCCTGGATTCAGCATCAAGTTGATATCGATTAAGGCGATCTTCTCGTCGGCTGTTCCGGGATTAAATAACTTGGAAACATTGGAGAGCTGCAGCATCAGCGTTCACCTCCCGTTTTTTGACCCAGGGTGAAGGCAATCAACTCGGCAGAGCGTTTCTTGGCCAAAGCACGTTGCTTGATAGTGCGCCGTAGAGAGGGAAGCACTAAAGCAACAATAACTATAATGGCGGTGATGAGCTTAAGGTCGGATGTTTTTAACCATTCTACTTGGAGAGCGAGTGCAACGACAATACGATAGACGATAGAACCAAGCACCGCAGCAAGCGTAGCGAAAAAGACGGTACGCGCTCCAAAGATAGCTTCACCGATAATAACGGAGGCTAATCCGATAACAATCATGCCGATTCCCATTGATATATCTGCAAACCCGGATTGCTGGGCAATGAGTGCACCTGAAAGTGCTACCAGTCCATTGGATAGGCTAACTCCCAGAATGGTAGTGGTATCAGTGTTGGCACCGAGGCTTCGTATCATCCTGGAATTATCACCGGTAGCTCTAAGAGCCAGCCCTAAATCAGTATGGAGAAATGCATCGAGCATCAGCTTGACAACAATTACGATGATCAGCATGAGAGCAAAGGGGGAAATATTAATGAACAGGGTGTCAGAGCCGAGCAAGGAAATATTCGGCTTGCCCATAATTCGCAAATTAATCGAATAAAGCGCTATCATCATTAAAATTCCGGATAGCAATCCGTTGATTTTACCTTTTGTATGCAATAGTCCTGTACATGCGCCAGCCGCGAGACCGCCAACGAAAGCTGCTAAACAGGCAATTACAGGAGCATAGCCGTTGGATATCATGATGGCCGCAATAGCTCCGCCCGTTGTGAAGCTGCCGTCCACAGTCAAATCGGGGAAATCCAGGATGCGGAATGTGATATAAACGCCAAGCGCCATCAAGGCATACAGCAGGCCTAATTCAACCGCGCCGTATAGCGATTCAAACATAATGAATACCTCCTGAGAGTTTTCGTACAAAGCTTGCCATAAGCTTTAATCAAAACAGGAGTGAACGAACAAGACGTTCACTCCCGTAATCAATTTTACTTACTGGATGATGTTTTTTTCTTTATCCTTAACAACAGCTTTCATAGCTTCAGTAACTTCAATGCCCTGATCTTTAGCTGCCTTTAAATTTAGAATAAGGTCCAGCTTATCTGGAACCGTTACTTTCATATCAGCCGTTTTTTTGCCGTTTTTTAGAATATCAACAGCCAGCTGTCCGACTTGATATCCATGATCGTAATATTTGAAGCCAAATGTAGCAAAAGCACCTTTTTCAACCGTATCACGATCGCTGGAGAAGAAAGGAATATGCTTATCTTTTGCAATTTGCAGTAAAGTATCCACTCCGCTTACTACTGTGTTGTCTAATGTGATGTAGAGAGCGTCAACCCGACCGGCTAATGATTGCGCCGCCTGCTTAACCTCTGAGGTATTAGTTACTGGAGCTTTAATCAGCTTGATACCGTGCTTAGAAAGTGCTTCCTCGGCTTTATTCCCCATAACAACCGCATTGGATTCACCTTCATTAATGACTAGACCCACCGCTTTTACCTTAGGAAAATTGCTTGCTATGAAATCCATCAGCCGTGTAATGGCTTCCGGATTTGTATCGGATGCCCCGGAGACGTTGCCGCCCGGCTTGTCCACATTGCTAACAACTTTGGCAGCGACAGGATCGGTCACAGCTGCGAATAAGACAGGAGATTTTTTTACTTGCTGTACGACAGCCTGGGCCGAAGGTGTTGCAATAGCGAACACCAGATCATTATCAGCAGAAGCTAGCTTCTGAGCGATAGATAAATTATTGGTTTGATCACCCTGAGCGTTATTGTAATCGAGCTTCAAATTGCTGCCCTCTGTTATTCCAGCATCCTTTAATGCTGCCAGGAAGCCTTGTCTTGTGGCATCCAGTGACGGGTGCTCGACGATTTGTGAGATGGCAACTTTATACGTCTTTTGTTCAGGTTTGGCGGAACCATTGGCTGCTGGAGCTTCTGTATTACCTGCTCCCGGTTTTTGCCCACAGCCTACAGCGGTTAATAGGACTGCTGCCAATACTAGCGATACCCAAGTTTTCTTTTTCAAAAATAATTCCCCTCTCGATAAGTTAAGTAAGTTTGCTTGTGCATGTTTATCGTAGGGACATCGGAATATGATCCTGCTATTTAATCGGGAAAAGCGCTAAAGCGAAGATCGATCAAAAGGACCCACGGATGCGCAAGCATATTTAACCATAGTTTAATTCTACATCCTAGTTTCGTCAAATAATTTCACTTAAAACAGCCTATTATGGAACAAATTGTATGGAATGGATCATTTTATTTATGTAATATAATGGTAATTATTTTTGGTTGATAAAGCTGGTTCCGCAAGGTGCATAGAAATAAATTCAAGAGCAGTTATTTTAGAAATAACCGTCAAATACATTATTCAGTAGATGATTATGAGAAAGGCGGTTGGTACCATGTATTACAATCAAGCCTTGCCCCCGGCTCCTATGATGAATAGTCAGACCCTAATGAATAATCGTCCTACTATAGAAGTCACTGGTGAAGGGACGGTTTCTGCGGCTCCTGACAAGGCAGTTGTAGAACTGGGTGTAATAACGGAGAATCTAAGCCTATCTGCAGCCCAAAAGAAAAATGCCGAAGCTATGGCTAAGGTAATAGATTCACTGCTAAAACTCAGCATTCCACAAGAGAATATTCAAACCTTCGATTACCGAATAGATATGGAATATAACTATGAGGAGGGAAAACAAACCTTTCGGGGGTATAAGGTGACGCATCTGCTCCAGGTTATTATTAATAAAATTGACCAAACCGGCATTGTTATTGATACAGCAGTTAACAACGGTGCGAATTCAGTATCAAACATACAGTTTACTGTGGCGCACCCGGAAGCTTACTACAACCAGGCTCTAGCATTAGCTGTTAAAAATGGTGAACGCAAGGCACTAACTATCGCTAGTACTTTAGGTGTGACTCTGAATAAATTTCCAGGTAAAGTTGAAGAAGTATCTCCATCGGTGGCTCCCTCTCCCTATCAGGCCAAACTGTTTGCTCAAGCTGCTGCAACCCCGATTCAACCGGGCGAGTTGAAAATTGCCGCTTCCGTAAGGTCACAATATTTTTATTATTAGTTGCGAAGTACTACGATGAAAATATGACATGTTTCTGAACGTCATTTCTTTGGGATTCGTGCATGATATACTTATATGAAAAAAAGACTTGGGTGGATAACCATGTACCAGTATATAGATCAATCTTACGAAGGAAAAGATTTCAGCCATGCTGACCAAAGAGATGGCGAGCTCATTAGATGTACGTTTACACGCTGCAGCTTTAGCCATACCAATTTGCAAGAGGTGAGCACAAGCAGCTGCCGTTTTATCGAATGTAATTTTAAAGGCGCTTCACTTAATGCCTCAACACATGCGGAAACCGCATTTTTAAACTGCAACTTCTATGGTGCGAATCTGTTTGTGGCTGCTTTCACGGAATGTAAAATGACAGGCTCTGATTTCAACACGGCGCAGCTGGACGGGATTACGATTCGTGGGGGAGACTGGTCGTATACGAATCTCAGGAATGTAAACTTGGCGAAGCAAAATTTGCGCGGGGTTCGTTTTTTTGAGGCTGATCTGAATGGCTGCAGTATGGAGAAAGCTGATTTAAGAGACGCTGATTTATCCAGAACACAGCTTGGAAAGGTGAAGCTTCAAGGTGCTGATCTGAGAGGGGCTATAATGGAGGGTGTCGACATGAAGGCGATGGATGTCAAAGGAGTTCGTATGGATGCCTTGCAGGCAGTTGCATTTTTGCGTTCCTTTGGTGCGAAGATTGATTAATGGATTTGCATCCGTAAGCAGACAAATTATAAAGCCTGCTTACGGTCTTGGGACACCTTGCCGGCCCACCGCAGTAGTATAGGGGACAGTATAACCAAGAAGCATAGTGAGCCAACGACTCGGGCCGAACCGAGCAGGGTCATACAGGCTTCGTAGGTTACATGGGAATACAGCTGCATACCGACGATGGGCGCAAAGATGGCAGAAACTTGGGTTAGCGTGGTGTAAACGGCTATAGCTCTCTGACGTCTGGAGTCTGTTACAATTTCCAGCAGACGGTTAAATATAGATTGTTGAAAGCCTGCTGTAGCAATGCCGCCGATAAAATCGTAGACATAAACCCAGTTCATATTAGGAACATGCAGCCAGAAGTAGGGTGTGATAGCAAGCATCAACGCTGATCCGAACAAAGTCCACCCTGTTCCCCTACGATCTGCTATACGCGCGCACAATTGGAAGCCCAACAAAGCTCCGATAGCACCGATGATAGTATCTATACTCATCATAGTATTGGTAGCGAGCAAAGTGTCTACTTTGACTTTGGTAAAAATCGGCCAAACCGCTTGCCAGGAAAAGATGAATATGATGGCACTTAAGCAAAATAAATAATAGGCTCTTCCATGGTTTAAGTTGTACCGCTCCATCCATTTGACAGAAGTATCCTGGCGCTTGGCCTGTAATTGCAAATCTGATTCTGGCTCCGTCCCCTTAATTTCCTCGCTTGGAATACGCAGCTTCATAAAATACCAAGTTTCCACTATAGCCGCGGCAAAGCCGATGCAAAATGCAATCTGATAGCCGTAAGGAAAGGGGAGCAGGTCAATTCCCCAGCCCGCGACAAATGCAATGATCATTCCGCAAAATCCGGTCCAAATATTACGCTGCGCTAATACGCGATTGCGGTAAGAGGCTGGAAGTATCTCTCCCATCATCGATTGCCAAGCTACAGCGATAACTGAATTGAAGGCATTATATAAGCCGACCAATAAAATTAAGGCCATGATTGGCGAAACATTGAGATAAGGAACGAAGATCAAGAGAAAATAAAAAAAACGGCATAATAGAATTAAACCGCCAACGATACGTTTCTGCTTGCGGAAGCGGGAGATAATCATAGATGCCGGCAAGGTCAGCAATAAGGTCAGCAAGGCTGGAATGGAGGACAAAAGTGCGTAATCGCTATTAGTAGCTCCAAGACGTGACGCTAGCACACCGATAAAAGGCGTGACAAAATTAAAGCCAATGGACCAGAAGATACCATTCCACAAGTTATTTCTTATGTTGTCCCTAAGAACCTTATACTCCGACTTCATCCGTGTCACCTGAATTCCTCTTGATGGTATTTTACGTTGCCCCTCCCTATTGTATATGAAGCCATAGACTCCTTCCATCATAAAATTTCCAGGCTTGCCTAAATAGGAAGCTCTTTCCACTTAAACGCGTATATAGGATCCAGGGAATTGAAGTAGTCATCGCGGCAGCTTTGGCTTTCTGTTATAATAGGTATTACGAATCATGATTACGTTTTCATACGTATATTTAATACTGCTAGAGTAGGAGCTGTCTTACATTGCCTAAATACTTGTATCGATTGCTTGTGTTCACCTTATTGCTCGTATTCATACCTGTTGCTTCTATTGGGTCTGTTTCATACTATATCGCATCACAGGATATTGAGTTGAAAGTTAATAAAGGAAATGAACAAATTCTTTTGCAAAATCAAATGCGAATCGAGCAAGTATTAAAAAGTGTGGAATTGGCGGCTGTGCAATATTTGAATTCCACTATGGTATTGGATTCACTTTATAGTAATTTGACGAGTGAAGATTTTGGTCCCATAACTGACCTCGCCAGAGGCTTGTACCATGTGCAGTCCCTATCGGGAGTATCAGGAACTTATCTGATCAATTTAGAGCAGGATTGGATGATCAGCAACAGCGGTTTTACCCCGGCCTCAAGCTTTGCTAATCAAGAGGCACTTGTTGAATACGGGAAGTATTCCAAAAATTTATTCTGGATTGCCTCAGACCCCGCCAAAGAGAAGCCTCCGGCTAACGGAGATAAACTAGCCATGGATACAATCCGGCTGGTCGTTAAGCTTCCCATAGTAACTGCCAGCTCCAAACCTAGAGCGTTATTGATAATTAACATGTCATACAGTGTCTTGGAAAGCTATTTGACCCAAAACGCTCAATTGGGAAGAATTTATGTATTGAATGCTGAGCGAGAGCCGTTTCTGGCTAGCTACAGCTCTCCACCCCTGGATCAAGACATAATAAATAACTTGAAGCTTGCGTCCACGACAACAGGTTTGTTTAAAGGCGACGATTTAGCCGTCAATTTCAAGGTTGCCCAATACAATAATTGGTCTTACGTTTCGGTTGCTTCCATAGATGAAATAACTAAGGAATCGAAGAAAATTGCTCTCATAACTTTGAACGCTTGCTTGGTAATTATTATTTTATTCGCTGCCGCGGCTTTCTATGGAAGCCGGAAAATGTATACACCGATCCGTAAATTGTTCGTTACTATGGAAAAGATGGAAGGCGAATCTACAGACCTGAGGCAGAAGGATGAATTTGCTTATTTGGAGGATCGCTTCAATAATTTATTCAGCACCCGTAAGGAGCTTCAACAGCTCCATAATGTTCAGCTGCCTCAGATGAAGGAATTTTTCCTGCTCAAGCTATTTATGGGGCAAATTACGGAAAGCGAATTTACATTCAAATGCGAAACCTATGGCTTCACGAACCAAAAGAAAGCTTTAGGAGTGTTAACTCTGCAGATCGATACGCTGCAGGATACGCGGTATTTGGAGCGGGACAAGGAGCTGCTGCTATTTGCTATCAATAACATAGTGGGTGAGCTGATCCCCGCAGAGCGGATGCTGGGTACGCTGTTGCTGGACCAATCGCAGGTGTCGCTGCTGGCGAGTGACACAGAAGATCCGGAAGAGCTAAAGGCAATCTTCTATGAGACGTCCGAGCTGATCAAGACAAAGGTACATGAGCTGCTGCAGTTGGATATTAGCATTGGCATCAGTCGTCCTTTCTACAAATACACCGATGCTATGGATGCTTATACGGAAGCATTGGAAGCCTTGAAGCGAAGAATCAGTCTGGGCAATGATATCATTCTTCAATATGATGATATTGATTCGGTGAACGGGAATAAGGGAAGCGCCATCGCTTCTCTGAACCATATAGAGGAGTACTTTATTAATGCGCTTAAAGTAGGGGACGATCTTTCAGCTTTCGAGCATTATGATAAGTATGTGGCTTCGATCATGGAACGGGGCGTCAAGTTCAACGATTATCAAATATTAATGCTCCAACTGATTACTCGAATCTATCAGCTGGTTCAGCAGCAAGGGGGATCGTTGGACAGCTTAATCGGTACCAATTCAATCGTTAGCCAATTTATGAAGCTGAATACAGCACAAGGCATATCGGCTTGGTTCAAAAAGGAGCTGCTACCTCCAACCCTTGCGTTCGTGAAACAGCGCGTTGAGTCACAGTACCTGAATACAGCTCATCAAATGGTTCAATTGATCCATGAGCAGTATGATCAAGACATATCATTGGAATCATGTGCAGATCAGCTCAAATTTCATCCTGTTTATTTAAGCAGAGTATTTAAGAAAGAAATCGGCGTTACTTTTATTGATTACTTGACGGATTATCGTGTTAATATGGCCAAGAAGCTGCTGGAAACAACTAATCTTAAAATTTCTGAAATCGCCGAACGCCTCAACTATAATAGCTCGACTGGCTTTATCCGAACCTTCCGCAAGATTACGGGAGTGACCCCGGGTCAATACAGGGAAAGCCAAACGAAACTATAACATAGCCTTAATCTGCCGGTATTCCTTTGTAAAGGAATGGCCGGTTTTTTTGTATCCACTGAAAGCTAAATCAATTCTGATAATTTACAAAAAATTAAAATATTTTTCCACACTTTGGTAATTTTCTGCTATAATAAGACGAATTTCGCACCAGAGAGGGGTTTGGAGCTATGCCGTTGATTGAAGTGAACCAAGTAAGGAAGGTATTCGAAACGACTGTCAGAAGAAAAGGCCGCTTCGGAATGCTAAGCAGTTTGATAAGTCCCGAAAAGCGGGAGGTTGTGGCTGTAGAAGGGATTAGCTTCTCCATTGAAAAAGGGGAAAGCGTCGCTTATCTGGGACCCAATGGTGCGGGGAAATCGACTACGATCAAGATGCTCACAGGCATTCTGGAGCCGAGTGGAGGAAGTATTCTGGTAGCCGGCATGCCGCCGCATAAAAATCGTAAGCTGAGCAGCTATCAAGTCGGAGTTGTGTTCGGTCAACGCAGCCAGCTGTTATTTGATTTGCCGGTCAAAGACTCCTATGACCTGCTGAGGTATATGTACAGTATTTCGTGGGAGAACTACAATAGAAATTTACAGGAGTTTACTGAGATTTTGGAAGTAGAGCATCTTCTTGAACGTCCGGTGAGAACGTTGTCATTGGGACAACGAATGCGATGTGAAATTTTAGCAGCATTGCTGCATGATCCTGATATCTTATTTCTCGATGAACCCACCATTGGGCTGGATGTAGTTGCCAAGGAACGAATCAGAGCCTTTATTGAAAAGATCAACCGGGAAAAAGGAGTCACCCTTCTTTTAACAACACATGATATGAACGATATTGAAAGACTTTGTCACAGGACCATGATAATTGATAAAGGACAGCTTATCTATGATGGCAGCCTACAGTATATTAAGGATAACTTTGCGACGGAGCGGCAAATTAGAGCGGTTTTCCATGAGCCGTATACGGCAGCGGCAGCCGCCAAAGTATTTGCAAATAAACTGGGAGTTAGTGTTCAGGTTGAAGAACTGGTTCTAAGAATTACATACGATCAGAATTTGACCGATACATCCGAGTTATTGAAGCTGCTGCTGGACAAATATAATCCTCGTGACTTGACGATGCAAGATGAGAGTGTGGATGCACTGATCAGCAGGATCTACCGGGAAGGATTAGAAGGCAGTCCGAAGAAGCAGCGCCAACTGACCCTTGAGGGGGCTGTTAACTGATGCTGCAAGCTGTACAGCGCCTAACAGGTATGTCACGGATTGCGGTTCGCCAACGGATGCAATTCAGGTTCGACTTTATTATGACCTTGGTTTCAACGCTCATGTTCAGTGTTCTATACTTCATGTTATGGAAAGCCATCTATCAGTATTCAACGGATGCCGTGATGCCGTGGCAGCAGCTTATCACTTATGTGATGGTGGGGCAAGCCATTAACTTTGCCAGATGGTCACCGGCAGAACGTGCACCTACCTATGAAGTTGCCAGGAGGGTTAGATCGGGAGATATAGCACTTGATTTGATCCGTCCTGTAGATTTTCAATTGCAGCGATTTGTGGAAGCGGCGGGTTTCTTCGTCGTAGAGATGCTGTGGGTAAATGTACCGGCTATGCTGCTGCTTATTTTTATTTTGGGCATATCGCCACCAGCGGATCTGTATGCGGCGCTTGGCTTCATGGTCAGTTTAGTCATTGGCTTTCTGGTAGCTTTTAGCTTGAACTCCATTGTGATGATGATATCGTTCTTAACGACGAATACGTTCGGAGTTCAGATAGCCAAAAGAGCTATGGTTGATATTTTTGCCGGCACCCTGATTCCATTTGAATTTTTCCCGGCTGCCATGCGAACCGTGCTGGAATATTTACCGTTTCAAGCTATGGCATACATTCCTCTTTCCATATATACAGGGCGCTTGTCCGGCTGGCATATGGTTGAATCCTTATTTGAGCAGCTTGCTTGGGCTATTGTGATGATTATCATCAGCAGGCTTCTCTGGATGAAAGCAGCCAAACGCTTGACAATTAATGGGGGGTGATACTTGTGTTAGCGCCAAGACGGAATATGTTTCAGCAGATGATGTACTTGATTGGTTTGTATGGACAATATTTAAAAGTTTACGTAAAAACATTAATCGAATACCGCGCTGATACGATGATAGCCGTAGCTGCTGGAATTGTCGCCCAAGGAAGCACATTATTATTTTTAACTGTTATATTTCAACGCATCCCGAAGCTGGCGGATTGGAGCTTCTATGAGATGGTGTTTATATTCGGTCTCGCGGCGACAGCCAAGGCGCTGAATCAAGCTTTGTTCAATGCTCCGTTTTCACTGACAGGTTTAATTCGCAGAGGGCAGATGGATGTGATGATGGTCCGCCCTGTAGGTGCGCTATTTCAAGCGATAGGCAATTCGCAGGAATTGAATGGAGTAGGGCAATTGGTAACGGGAATCGCTATTATGATCTATTCGGCAGGACACCTGGAGATGGACTGGACGGTATGGTCGCTGCTGTATGCCGTTATAGCCCTGTTCAGCAGCGCAGTCATTCAATTCGCCATATTGCTGACGATTAGTGTATTGACCTTCTGGGTTCTTGAAATTCGGTCGCTCATTTATCCTATCAACTGGTTGTATGATTTTACGCGGTATCCGCTAGAAATCTTTCATCCGGTGCTGCGGGTATTATTGACCTATGTGATTCCTTACGCACTCGGCAGCTTTTTCCCGGCAGCTTTCCTGCTCCGTTCCCATCAGTATGAGTGGGCAGCTTGGGGAGTGCCTGCTACGGCAGTAGTAGTAATGACGCTTGCTTATTGGCTGTGGTCTGCGGGACTTAGGCGCTATTCGAGCGTTGCTGGTTAAAATTGTTGAGATTTTTACGTATTAAATCATCAGGTGAGTTCCTCTTTATATTCAGTTAGCGGGGAAGTAGCTATGTACTCTGAAGGTGCTGAACGGAACTGAAATTCCGCTATGCAGGGCGAATGATGAATACTATGCACAAAAACGAGAGATAACGGAATTAGTTCTTCCGGTATCTCTCTGTTTTTTTTGTACTTTCCAAGTTATAACGGAACGAACACGTATGCTAAAGCTTCGACTCATTTGTATCCGGAATATGACCAGACGAATAACAGCTTTTCTTACCGGCTCCTATTGCGCCTTTTTTTCCATAACGGTATCATTATTGGGAACAAAGAGTGGGGAGCGGAATAGGCGAATGATGCAGCAGATAAGGAAATGGGTGAAAATGTTGTCAGCAGATAGCAAGCTGCATTTGAATATAGTGAAGTATTTATTGCAATGGGCACTAATAGCGAGTGTGGTCGGATTATTAGCCGGCTCCGCATCGGCGTTATTCCTATATTGCCTGGATGTGGCTACGGAGGCAAGAATGAATGCTCCTTGGCTGCTGTATTTGCTCCCGCTAGGTGGTGCCTTAGTGAGCTGGGTATATTGGAAATACGGCAAAAGCAGCTCCAAGGGAAATAACCTCATTCTGGAGCAAATCCATCACGGAAGTGAGACCATTCCGTTTCGTATGGCTCCGCTTGTATTGGGTGGCACGGTGCTGACGCATTTATTCGGCGGCTCGGCAGGTCGTGAGGGGACCGCGGTACAGATGGGGGTAAGCCTGTCTGAATGGCTAGGAAAGCTCATCCGCATCGGTCCCATTGATCGTAAAATCCTGCTAATGTGCGGCATTAGCGCCGGGTTTGGCTCCGTGTTCGGCACGCCGCTCGCCGGTACAGTTTTCGGCTTGGAGGTGTTAGCCATCGGCCTTATCCGCTACGAGGCTCTGCTGCCTTGCTTCATCGCAAGCCTTGTTGCGAACAGTGTTACGACTGCATGGGGAATCAACCATATGCATTATGTAATGGGGCCAGTTCCTGAGCTAACTGCAGGGGTGCTCCTGAAGGTAACGGCAGCATCGATCGTATTCGGCTTGGTCAGTTTATGCTTCAGCGAGTTGACTCATAAACTAAAACAATGGTTTACAGGTGTTATTCACAATCCGGTTGCCAAAAGCTTTATCGGAGGTTGTATCATCATCATCCTGACCTATGCGATTGGCACGAGAGACTATCTTGGCTTGGGGCTGCCACTGCTTAAGGAATCTTTTGAAGGAACAGTAACAACTTTCGCTTTTCTAGGGAAGCTGGTTTTTACAGCCGTTACATTAGGTACAGGATTTCAGGGGGGCGAAGTCACACCGCTGTTTGTTATTGGGGCAACATTAGGCAATGCCTTGGCGCCAATGCTGGGGTTATATATGCCGTTTCTCGCTGCTCTTGGGTTAATTGCGGTCTTTAGTGGGGCGACGAACACACCGCTTGCCTGTTTTGTACTCGGTATTGAGCTGTTCGGCTCAGAGGGTGCCATCTATATGTTACTCGCCTGTATCATCAGCTACTTATTCTCGGGACATACCGGAATTTATACTTCCCAAAGACTGGGAGTATCCAAGAGCCGCGGCTTCGACTTTCCAGAAAACATGACCCTTGGCTCATTGAAAAAGAAAAAATAAAGCTGTGAAATAATGAAAATAAGCACAGTCAGCTTCCGCAGGGCGGTCTGATTGTGCTTATTTTCATATGCTGGAAGTCAGCGTGCGATCCTTTAGAGTTACCTTTCAGGCGGCAGAAAATTCTCAGTATGTATTCAGCTTTTCCTCATCCTTACTTTACCCTGCCGTGATCAGCTTCTTTTCTTCGCTATCCTCTTTTTTAGCCTCAGCTTCAGACTTTTTGCCCGAGCTGTCTCCGGGCGCTGTTTTAAGTTCTTTCGAATGCTCAATCGGAGTTTTCACAGAGGCTTCAAGCTTCTGTTCAGCTTCCTGGAGCATGGACGAATCTTTTTCACCAGTGAGGCGAGGGGTATCTGTATGTTCCAGTATTTCACTCTCTATTTTACCCTCTAATGAAGATATGCCTTCCAGGACCGATTTGTTATCCTCATTAATATGTTCCGCATTTATAGAATCCGAATTCATTTCGTCCAAGTCACCAATTTGGAATTTATTAATCTCCTCGAACAGCTTCTGCGATAACATAAGGATATCGTCGGCTTGGGCGGCGATTTGGTGAATGGCGCTATCCTGCTGGGAGGCTGCTGCGCTAACCTCTTCCACTCCAGCAGCCGTCTCCTGAGCGATAGCAGCCACATATTGCACAGATTCAACAAGCTGGCCGTTCTTCGACTTTGCTTGTGTGATCTGCTCTTGAATATGGTCGATTTGAACGGATAGCTCGTCCATCGAACCACGGATTTGTCCGAAAGCTTCCATACTTTCACCCATCTTGCTGTTTTGTTGATCAAATGACTTTCTTGCATCGCCAAAATAAGATTCCAAATCCTTGGTTTGCGCTAAAAGTGAGCTGATAATAGAAGAAATCATCTTGGATGATTCATTGGTTTGTGCAGACAAATGTCTTACTTCTTCGGCAATGACGGAGAAGCCTCGGCCATGAACGCCTGCACGCGCTGCTTCTATAGCTGCATTAATAGCGAGCACGTTGGTCTGATGCGATATATCGCTTATTGTATTTACGATTTTATTAATTTGAGTAGTACTCGACGAAAGGCCTTCCATAGCGCGATAGACTTTCTCAAGGATGGACTCTGACGTTCCAGAGGCTAGCTTCAATGCTTCCATAGAAGTCGAACCGGCATGAGTGTTGAATGCTGCTTCACGACTGCGGTTCTGAACGATTTGAATAAATTCGGAAATAATTATGATTTCTTGCTCCAACTCCGCGATGATATAAGAGCTTTGTTCCGATTGTGAAGCCTGCTGGTCAGCACCATTCGAGATTTCTTTAATGGCACGGAGGATGTCTGCATTAGCCGTGGCAGTTGAACCTGAGAAGCTGCGGAATGTGTTGGAATGCTCAGTCAAGTAGGAGGCAATGCCTTGTGTGTTAGCGAGCATGCTGCGGACTTGATCAATCATCTGATCGAAGCTGCTGCTTAGCGATCCTAATTCATCCTTGGAGCTACTATTGATTTTGAACCTCAAATCACCAGCTGCAATTGACTGTACCGCCTGCTGCAATCTTTTAATAGGAGAGATGAAGGAACGGATTAACAGTAATGCAATTGCAAGTGAGAAAAAGATAACAAATACAGAAGCAATCAGCATGACTGTTACCGTGCTATTCAATAAGTCTTGTGTGCTGGCCACTGCGAGCTCTGCGTCATGGGAGTAGGCCACGTAAAATTGATCTACATTAATGAAGATGTCTCCCATTAGCTTTTGCGATTCGTTATATAAATACTCCATATTGGTGTCCAAATCTTTGGGAGGCAGGTTGTTTTCTTGAATCAATTTAGCTGCAACATCGAAAGTATTCGTGTAGTCACCGGTTAGTGAGATTAGCTTGCTGCGCCACTTGGCTTGCTCGGGTGTCGTTGCTGTTTCTCCAATTCGTTTAATCATCCCATCGTAAATTTTTCTTTTTTCATTATATTTAGGTATGTATTCAACCTTTTTGGAAATCTCCAAGCCAGAGGCGATGATATTAAGCTCCTGTACCATTTCCTTAAGTTCCAAAGCCATCAGCTTGAGCTCTACCTTATCGTTTTGCTGATTCAGATGCTCTTTAATATTATGCACTTGCTGTAAGTTGTACAAGGCCACAGCCAGAAAGAGGATCAGCATACCGGAAAAACCAAGCAAAAGCTTCATCCTCAATGTCATGCTGGGTCTTTTGGACATCTTCCTTAATAGTGTGTTCATTGTTTGTATCAATTAAAACCCCTCCATCCTTCTCATAAATTTAGATGAGACAAGAATCTACTTTTTTCTCTTTATTTCTCTCATTATATGGAAGGATTATTAAGCCTGAGTCTGTTTTTTGTAAAAGAAGAGTTAAAATCCGACAGATTAAAAGTTTTACATTCCGTTAACGTTTTGTGGGTTCATACTTTACAATCGCTTGATAAGATAACCAAGTAAACAAAAAACAGAAGGTTAAAGGGAGGACATACAGAGATGTTGAAGCAGTTTTCGAAAAAAGGGTTCGGTTTTGTACTTATGGCGATTTTAATGATGGGGGTCCTTGCAGCTTGCGGAACCACAGCAGCACCTGATACGAAAACACCAGCAGCACCAGCACCAGCACCGGCAGCAACACCTGATAAGAAGCCTGAGCCAGCTAAAGAAATTAGCGGCACAGTAACAGCTTCTGGTTCCAGCGCACTACTTCCATTAGTTAAACAAGCAGCTACTGAGTTTATGGAGAAAAATCCTAAAGTAACTGTGAATGTAACTGCAGGCGGTTCAGGCACAGGCTTGAAAAACGTAGCTGACGGTACTTCCGATATTGGTAACTCCGACATTGAAGCAGGTCCTGAATATAAAGACAAAGGTTTGGTTGACCACGTTGCAGCTATCGCTCCTTTCGCATTGATTGTTAATAAAGATGTAAATATCGATAACCTTACTAAAGCTCAGGCTGCTGATATTTTCATGGGCAAAATCACTAACTGGAAAGAAGTTGGCGGCAATGACGAGAAAATTGTTGTTGTTCACCGTCCTGATAGCTCAGGCTCCAAAGCATTAGTTAAACAAATCGTTCTTGATGGTAAAGAATTTACTAAAGACGGCGTTACTCAAGAGTCCAGCGGTGCAGTTGCAACTACAGTTGGTTCAACTAAAGGTTCTGTTGGTTATGTAGATACACCTTACCTGAACGACACTATTAAAGCTTTGAAATTCGAAGGCGTTGCTTTCAGCAAAGATACAATTAAAGACGGTAAATATCCATTGTACGGTGTTGAGCATATGTATACTAAAGGCGAGGCAAAAGATGCGGTTAAAGCATTCCTTGATTATGTAACAAGTGCTGATTTCCAAGGTAAAAGAGTAGAAGAGCTTAAATTCTTACCAGCAAATCTATTGAAAAAGTAATAGAAGCATTGCACTACAAAGGCATGGTTTATATAACCATGTCTTTTTTTGTATGTACATAGGTCGTCAAAAATGGAAAATGTCATCTTTTGAGTAAATTTTACATTCCCTTAACAATTCATTTGTATGGTGTTTACAATCGTCCACTATGATGAATAAAGCAAGTAAGTGAACTTCGATTCATAACGCAGCTGAGCGCGGTCGCAATTTATCGTGATTCAGTTGATTACAATAAGGGGGCAATGGTTGTGAATTCTTTTGCTGATAAACTCACTGAAAGAGAAAAGGTTAATAAAAAGGTAAGCCTATGGACTAAAAGGCAAAACCGTACGGATCAAGTGATGAAGTGGATTTTTGTCAGCAGCGCGATTATGGTATCGGCAATTATTTTCTCCATCATTTCTTTCGTAGGGATTCAAGGCGTTAAAACATTCAGTGATGTATCACCGTGGACATTTTTCTTTTCAACGGAATGGACACCTACCAAGGGTGAATTTGGTATCTTCGCGTTTCTATACAGCACGTTGCTGCTTACGCTTTTATCTGTTGTACTTTCCGTGCCATTGGCATTATCTGGTGCCGTGTTCATGGCAAAAATCGCTCCTAATTGGGTGCGCGAGATTATGAGGCCTGCAACTGATTTGTTCGTAGGTATTCCATCCGTTGTATATGGCTTAATTGGTTTGACTGTCATTGTACCTGCTTTGGCTAAGATGACAGGAACTATCGGTTATGGAATTTTGCCGGCCGCTATCATTTTGGCCATTATGATATTGCCAACGATATTATCCATTTCAGAGGATGCAATTCGTGCTCTGCCTGGCCGCTTGGAGGAAGCTTCGTTAGCACTTGGAGCGACACGCTGGCAAACGATCTGGAGGGTGCTTGTTCCAGCCGCACGGCCGGGAATTATAACAGGCATCATTCTGGGGATGGGCAGAGCAATCGGTGAAACGATGGCGGTGTTTATGGTTATTGGTAACTCTCCGCAAATGCCAGGATCGTTATTGGAATCGACCACTGTGCTTACGACAGCGATTGTTAAGGACATGGGGAATACAAACTATGGGACAGCCTGGAATAACTCCTTGTACTTAATGGCGTTAGTGCTTCTGTTGATTTCATTGACTATGATTCTAGCGATTCGAATTGTTTCCAAGAGGAGTGAAGTGAAGTGACAAGTAAAAGTACGGATCGCATCGCTACCCTATATTTTTGGGCAGTCGGCATCGTTATTATATTACTGTTAGCGTGGTTCTTGATTCGAATATTGGGTGATGGACTTCCGCAGCTATCCTGGAATTTCATTACAGGTAAGCCGCAGGAAATTGTGGCAGGCGGCGGCGTTGGACCAATGCTATTCAACTCTTTCTATATTTTATTCCTATCCTTGCTATTTTCCGTTCCAATCGGAATTGGATCAGGCGTATACTTAACTATTTATGCTAAACAAAATCGTTTTACTGATTTCATCCGTATCTCTGTAGAAGCCTTATCCTCAGTTCCGTCCATCGTTTTTGGTTTGTTCGGTTTTCTATTGTTTGTAAACCTGATGGGGCTGAAATTTTCAATCATTGGCGGGGCTGCAACCTTATCCTTGCTGAATTTGCCTGTCCTGGTGAGGGTTACAGAGGAATCTTTGCGCTCTGTGCCGGATTCGTACTGGGAAGCTTCGCTTGCACTTGGCTCAACCCGCTGGCAGGCGATACGTAAGGTGCTCTTGCCAGCAGCATTGCCTACCTTAATTACCGGTATAACACTGGTTGCAGGACGGGCTCTAGGGGAATCCGCTATTTTGATATATACAGCCGGTTTGTCCGTTTCCAGGTATTTTCCGGATTGGAATCCTCTGGCGATGGGAGAAACTTTGGCTACTCATCTATGGTACGTACAGTCTGAAGCTATTGTTCCTGATGCCAAAAAAATTGCTCAAGGAAGCGCCGCGCTTCTCCTGATCGTCGTTCTAATCTTCAACTTGTTAATTGGCATTCCTAGCCGAATGCTGCAAAAAAGACTGACCGGGGGGAAATAATCATGATAGAAAAACATAAGATTAAAGTAGAGAAGCTTAATTTGTACTACGGTGACAATCAAGCGTTAATTAATATTGGCTTGGAGATCAGGAATCATTCTATCGTGGCGTTGATTGGCCCTTCGGGCTGCGGAAAGTCGACCTTTCTAAGAACGTTAAACCGTATGAATGATCTTATTGATATTGTTAAGATTGACGGCAAAATTTATGTGGATGGTCAAAATATTTATGATCAAGAGACGGATGTCGTTTCACTCCGCAAAAAAGTCGGCATGGTGTTTCAGCGTCCTAATCCGTTTCCAATGAGTATTTATGATAATATTGCTTACGGTCCTCGAATTCATGGGATCAAGAAAAAAGCGATGCTGGATGAAATTGTGGAAAAAAGCTTGAAGCAAGCTGCATTATGGGATGAGGTTAAGGATCGTTTGAATAAATCTGCTTTGGGACTGTCCGGCGGTCAGCAGCAGCGTTTATGCATCGCTCGCCTGTTGGCGGTAGAGCCTGATGTTCTCTTGATGGATGAGCCTACCTCTGCGTTGGATCCTATCTCCACATTGAAGGTTGAGGAGCTTACACAAACGTTAAAAGAAAAATATACGATTATTATTGTAACGCACAATATGCAGCAGGCAGCCAGAATTTCGGACTATACTTCCTTTTTCCTGAATGGAGAATTAATTGAATCCGACCAAACGGATAAGATTTTCACAGCCCCAACAGATCAAAGAACGGAAGATTATATTACGGGACGTTTCGGATAATAAACAGGTCAATAGAAAGGGTGTATATATGGATACCAGGATTATTTTTCATCAATCCGTTGATGAACTGAAGAAAGCGCTGCTGCGCATGGGAGGGCTTGTAGAAGAGTCCATATCCAAGGCTGTCGAATCATTGTCTGCATTGGATGAAGGGCTTGCCAGAGAGATCGTGGCCAAGGATGATGTTATCGATGAGTTGATGTTAGGCGTTGAGGAGAGCTGCCTGCGTTTGATTGCATTGCAGCAGCCAATGGCTAGTGATCTAAGATTAATCGGTATGGCATTAAAGATTGCCACGGATTTGGAGCGTATTGGAGATCATGCAGTTGATATTGCAAAAGTTACGATTCGCCTGTCAGGCGAAGAATTGATCAAGCCGCTTGAGGATATACCGAGAATGGCGCTGCTTGTCAAAAACATGCTTCATGAAAGCTTGCTGGCATTTACTGAAGGCGATATACATCGTGCAGCAGCTTTGGCTGAGAAGGATGACGAGGTAGATAAGCTATACAGTATCCTTATGACGGAAATCATCGGCTTAATGAGCCAAGATCTTATTCGGAACAGACAGCTGTCTCATCTCATGTTTGTAGCGCATTATCTGGAGCGGGTGGCGGATCATGCAACTAATATTGGTGAGGGCGTCATCTATATGGTAACGGGCAAGCGCAAGGATTTGAATATTTAAAAGACAAGAGCCGGGAGACCGGCTCTTTTTGCTGCTAAGAAACGAATGTATCTTCATCGATGGGCTTCGAATAGAAGCTTTTCTTATCGAATAATATCAGCAAGCCGCTTGCTGGAATGTTTACGGTATGCTACCGTCCACAATATAGCTGCGCCGATGAACCCATAAAATACAAAATTCGAAACAATTAAGAATTGTGCGGTCGATAGCTCGTAAACCAATATTACTCTCACGGCTGCTTCTGCAAGCAGAATAAATCCCCAAACGAGTGTCATCAGCCTCAATACATAGCGAAAGTAAGCATAATTCCATCTTGCTGCAAAAGCTTGTTGGGCCTGAGGATCTTTTTTCACATTAAACCTCATGGCTAGATGAAAAATAAGCGGTCTAGGGAACAACAAGGAGATTATAAACAGAAGACCTACCGCTGCGGTGATGAATGATTCTCGAATCAGCAGCAGCTTTTCATCGCCGCCCATGGCTATCAAGCCGATTCCAAGCAGGAAGGTGAAGAGCATAATAGCGGCGAATACATCCATTTTCTTATGGCGAATCAGATGAATTAGATTATCACTCATAGGTATGACAGTAGCTATCGATAGGGCGGCAAAGCCGGACATATGAGGTTCAAGAATTAAGTAGACAATGAAAGGAGCGGCGCCGTTAATAAGGATTGTGAACAGTAATCCACGAATCAATGGGGACATAGGTTTCCTCCAGCTGAGTTCTATAAACTCGGTTATTGTTGTTTTAGGGTAGTCATGATCATATGGTATAAATATGCAGAATCTATAGCTGTAGACGTGGGAGCTATTATATTTTGGACGCGTAAGCCGTACGTAAATATAAGGAAAAGATCTGCCATTTTAGCCGGATCGACGGAATGGGGAATAGCCTTCTCCTGCTGACCCGATTTAATCCATTGGATTGTAGTCTCTCTGGAGTACTGCTGCAGCTGCGCTAATATTTTAGCGATTGCAGGGTTCTCCTTTTGACTGAGCAGGTAAATAAAAATGCTGTTGTATGCGCTGCTTTCTTTGCTGGATTCATGTAGTCCCTGGGCTACAGCAAGAAAGGGGGCATTGGAATCGTTGCTTTTCATGGCTCGCGCTATGGCTTCTTGGAAGCTATCGTTCATGGCTTTGACTTTGGATTGAAGAATGAGTCCGAACAGCTCATCCTTGCTGGAAACATAATGATAAATGGCTCCCTTGGACAGTCCCGTTTTATTAATAATATCTTGCAAAGTTGTAGCGCGGCAGCCTTTTTCACGAATCAGCTCTTCTGCGGCTGCCAGCAGCAGCAGTAAGCTCGGATTGGTATTGTTTGAATCGATAATCCTCAGCATCCCTTCTTTACTCCATACCGACCGACGGTCTGTGTTATTTCCTATAGTATACAAACCGACCCGCGGTATGTCAAGGGGCGACAGCGGTAAACTTTATATAAATTATGGCTCAACCTCAAAATCAGTCTTGATCCTCATTGAGCGACAAGTCCGCATAATCATCCAGCCACAAGCCCTCACAAAATCCTGCAAAAACGCAGTTATTTACCTACTGGAATTGCTGTAGAGAGAACAAAGCTGCAAAAGTACATCCATTTTCATGGAAAACGGTCCGCTTCAGCTATAAATAAAAAAATAAATGCACATTTGCATGAATTCAATAAGACATCGGATATACCGGCACAAAGACTGTATAGATGCAGGTTTTTGGGAGAAGGCAATAGTTTCGAATCGAATAAATTTGGAATAAAGTCGTGTGCGCTGTCACTATCGTTCTTAAGTTTTGTCCAGGGCTAGGCTGGACATGGAGACAAAATCGAATGACTTCGTCAAGCGCTGATTTTGGTTTTGAGCCTAAATTATTAGAATTTTTATTTACAAAACCTCAACTTTAGTATATAAGTAAGTAGTTATATAATAATGTATATGAAATGCAAGGCGTTTGAAATGCTCTTGTAAGCAGGTATAGAAAGGAGAGAACCTCATGAGTGTAGTTGAAATTGAACAGATGGCTAACGTGCTGAAGCTGTTGGGGGATAAGACAAGACTTACTATTATCTCTTTGTTAATTGAGAAGGAGCTATGTGTATGTGAAATTGTCGATGTATTGCAAACCAGCCAACCTAATATTAGCCAGCATATGCGAAAGCTGAAGGATGGCGGACTTGTTAGAGAAAGCAAGAGGGGGCAGTGGGTGTATTACTCACTATCCGTTCAAGATAAACCTTATATGGCTGAGCTGCTGGCTCATCTTCCTTCTCAGCAGGATTCGCTAGGGAAACTGACTGGCAAAGATAATGAATGCTGTAATTAAACGGAGGACTGATGTTAAATGTTTCGCGAATGCGAAACACAGTGTGGATGTTAATGAACACAGTTTTTGCTTACTTCAAGATTTTCGGGAGGTCGTATGCTTTACGCAGCTTGCATTATTTTTCTCATCACGTTGGTATTTGTAATTTGGCAGCCTAAGGGTTTGAATATTGGGTGGTCTGCTATGGGCGGCGCCGCTCTGGCATTAATATTTGGGGTTGTAAGTTTCAGTGATGTTTGGCTTGTTACCTCCATAGTGTGGAATGCTACTTTAACTTTTGTAGGTATCATTCTCATTTCGCTTATTTTAGATGAAATTGGTGTATTTGAATGGGCAGCGTTACATATGGCGCGAATAGCTAAGGGGAATGGCTTGTTAATGTTTATTTATGTCATTCTGCTCGGTGCCGTTGTAGCTGCCTTGCTCGCTAATGATGGAGCAGCTCTGATTTTAACCCCAATTGTTTTGGTGATGGTTCAGGCACTTAAATTTGAGGAGCGTATGGTTCTGCCTTTTAAATGGCTAGCGGTTTTATAGCGGGTACAACCTCGCTTCCTTTCATTATCAGTAATTTAGTGAATATCGTTTCGGCAGACTATTTTGGAATTGGATTTGTGGAATACGCGAGCCGAATGATTGTGCCCAGTTTATTTTCGCTAGCTGCCAGTATCTTGGTGTTATATCTTTTGTTTCGTAAAAAAATTCTCAAAAACTATGATATGGAGCAGCTGAAGAAGCCGGCTGAAGCAATTAAAGACCTCAAGCTGTTTAAAATGTCCTGGTTCATTTTAGCCATTCTATTAGTCGCATATGTCTTAAGTGAGTTTATTTCAATACCAGTATCCCTTATTGCAGGTGCAGCGGCTTTTAGTTTCATTATAATGGCGAGAAAAAGTGAGGTTATCGAAACGAAACAGGTCATCAAGAATACACCTTGGGCAATCGTTGTGTTTTCTATAGGTATGTATGTGGTTGTATATGGTTTGCAGAACGTGGGGCTTACAGATAAGCTGGGCGAGGTCATACAAATTATGGCGGGCTTCGGTCTGTATGCTTCAACGCTAGGGATGGGATTCATCGCAGCGATCCTATCTTCAGTTATGAACAATTTGCCCACCGTGATGATTGATGCTTTAGCAATTAAGGGCACACAAACGAATGGTGCCATTCGTGAAGCTCTGATTTATGCGAATGTCATTGGCTCGGATTTGGGCCCCAAAATGACTCCAATAGGCTCATTGGCCACTTTACTGTGGCTTCATGTCTTATCCCGCAAAGGGGTGAACATTACATGGGGCTATTATTTTAAAATAGGGATCGTCTTGACGGTGCCAACGCTGTTTATTACGTTAACCGGGTTGTACTTGTGGCTGCGGTTAATCTCATAAATTCATTATGAAATGAAAAGAGGGAATTACATGAACAAACCACTGATTTATTTTTTGTGTACAGGCAACTCCTGCCGCAGCCAGATGGCGGATGGATTTTTTCGGGCATTAGGCTCAGATCGTTATGAAGTAAAAAGCGCAGGACTTGAAGCACACGGACTGAATCCGCGAGCAGTTATAGTAATGAAGGAGATAGGTGTCGATATTAGCAGCCATAGCTCTGATGTCATTGATCCGGAGATTTTGAACCGTGCTGATTATGTAATTACTTTGTGCGGTCATGCGGATGAGCATTGTCCGGTTATTTCGAATAATAATGTGGTGAAATGGCATTGGGGATTTGACGACCCCGCTAAAGCAACGGGAACAGAAGACGAAATAATGACACATTTCAGAAGCGTTCGTGATGATATCAAAAAACGAATAGAGCAGTTCTTACACGAAGGGAAGTAAGACGAGCATTCCAAGGGAGATATTTTAAAGGTAAAACGTATGCATGTCCTGTAAACTGTAAGGATTTAGTTAGTCGATAGCTTTCTGCAAAAGTGTTTTGGAGTGGAGTCTGCAAAAATCCAAGACATTTACGCAAAATTTGAACTCGATGATTCTTCATTGCATTTTTCATTGAACATTCGTCCCTTTGAAAAAGACGGTGTTTTAAATCACTTGGGCTTTCAGGTCACCGATACTTAGGATGTTCTTGCTATTGGGGAAAGGCTGCGTCAATCGGGCTTATAATTGGTTTGCGGCGAAGCTGGTATGTGCCATGGAGGATTTGAAAGGAACTAAGAGTTCCGTTATTCCGTCTGCCGACTTCAGATTTAGATGGTAGCGGAAGTCGGAATTCCTTTATTTGGGGGAATCGAAGAACTAAGCACAAAAAACAGAGTGATAAAGGAACAAACTGTTCCCGTATCTCTCTGTTTTTTGTGCTTTTCGGGTGATAAAGGAACGAGCGCTTCCGTTATTGTTCTTCACTTTATTAATTGCAGTGGTGTTGCCTTTAAGAATCGAATGTATCTTCATTGAGAGGGTATCGAATAGCAGTTTTTATTATTTTTCATTAACATAAACTTAACAAAAGGCAAGGGGGACATTTAACACTGGGATGAATTTCCTGTGCTATAGTTAACACTATCAAGCATTTTACTGGAGTAGGGATGAAAATGGCGACTGACAAATCGATGATAAGTATGGGCGAAGACGGTGCTTTTTACCGGGAGCAATTCCAACAAATTCTTCAGCATAGATTGATCCACTCCGTTTATCAGCCGATCGTTTCCCTGAAAGACGGTGCAATTGCAGGTTATGAGGCGTTGACCCGCGGGCCAGAGAATAGTCCTTTTCAATCGCCTGTAAGATTGTTTGAGTATGCAGAAAGAGAAGGTATGCTATATCCACTGGACTGGCTCGCCCGTGAAATGGCCATTAGAGGCTCGTTTTTTTCCAAAGGTCAGGAGCTGCTGTTTATCAACATTCCTGCCGCCATTTTACAGGATCCGCAGTTTGCTTCAGGTAAAACGATGGAATTGCTGCATGCCCGTGGACTCACCCCAGGCAATGTAGTGTTTGAAATCACAGAGCGCAGCTCGATTGATGATTTCTCCATGGCTAAGCAGGTGCTGGAGCACTATCGTAGTCAAGGCTATCGCATTGCCATTGATGATGCTGGTGCGGGGTATTCTTCCTTACAAGCGATTGCGGAGCTTCAGCCGGATTTTATAAAAGTTGACCGCTCTTTGGTCCAAGACATTCATTTGCATAAAACTAAGGAATATATAATGGAAACCTTCGTGACCTTTGCCAAAAAGCTTCATATTGAGGTTATTGCCGAGGGAATCGAGTGTATCGAAGAGCTGCTTCATTTGACCCGAATGGGCGTCCATTATGGACAAGGCTTCTTGCTAGGAAGGCCAGGCTTGGAAAAGCTGTCGGTTGATACCGAAATGGTTAAACAAATTGTGCAGCATCGAAAAATTCATGATTCTGTTGGCAGTACATGGGCTATTGGCGATCTGACAGCACCCATTCAGGAATTTGATTCCAAGTCCCTTATTTCTGAGGTGGCCAATTATTTCAAGAAAAACGGTAATGCAGTTGGAGCTGTTGTTGTATCCGATAAGATTCCAGTAGGCTTGATTATGAGGGAACGGCTGTTCCAGCAGTTGGCTGGTCAGTATGGATTCTCTCTATTCTGGAACCGGACCATCGATCAGGCTATGGATTCGAACCCTCTAATCGTAGAGAAGAATACACCGGTTGAAACCGTATCCCAGTTGGCGACCTCGCGAAATACGAACTTATATGATTTGGTGATCATTACAAGCGAAGGCAGAATGGCGGGCGCCGCTTCCATTAGATCGATTCTGGAATGTATAACAAACGCTCGTATGGAGACAGCCAAGGTAGCTAGCCCGTTGACCGGACTTCCGGGCAACATTCAGATTCACAGGGAAATGAATAAACGTCTCTTGGAGAAGAGAAAATTTTCCGTAATTTATGCGGATTTGGATTATTTCAAGTGGTTTAATGATAGATACGGGTTTCAAAAAGGTGATCAGCTGATCCAGTATACGGCAGATGTCATTCAGCAATCCATAGTCGTATGCGGCATGCCTTTTGATTTTGTCGGTCATATCGGAGGGGATGATTTTATCGCGCTTACCTCCACGGATATACCTGAGAAGCTGTGTGTAGAACTAATTCGCCGCTTTGACCAAGGAGTAAGAATGTTTTATGAAGGCGACGATTGGTCTTATGTTGAGGATCGCAGCGGCAACCGTATTGATACGAGTGGTGTTACGATATCTTTATCTCTTATCGTTTGCGAGAATGAAGCAGCCGTTACGCTGGAGGAAATATCGCAGGCGGCGGCTAAGCTCAAGAAGCAGTCCAAGTCGAAGCTGGGCAGCGTATTTGTAAGCGAGCGAATAGGATTGCCTTCAATTGCGGAGGAACAGATTAATGAGATTGTCTACGAAAACAGCTCTAACAGCTGATCCATCTGCTGAATACAGAATACATTCCGTTTCCCGAGCTTTTGCTGGGAAATTTTTTTTGTTGATCCATCGGTATGCCGCTGTATCCATACGGCATCCATACCGGATTTAACCGCCCCATATACATCGTGCTTCCAAGAATTTCCGACCATAACCGCTTGCCGCGGAGACAGGTCCAATGTGCGTACGGCCGTTTTGAAAAGCGGAGTACCAGGCTTCTTGTCTGCATGCTTAACCGCTGTAAAGATACGCTCGTTGGGGAAAAAAGGATGAAGTCCAAACCTGTCCAGCAGGTGAATGACCTCGCTGCGCGGACTGTTGCTAATAATCGCCAGCTTGTAGTGGGGTGAGAGTTCACGAAGCGTATCCACTACACCTGGAGCGAGCGATTTGGCAGCTAGTCGGTGATTGCGGACCATGCGGAAGAAATCGATGGGAAAGTGCTGATGCACCGGGATTTCCAATTCCTTAAGAGCGTCCATCAGGCATTTCTGCTGCAATTCATCGAGCTGCAGCTTAACGCCCTTGAGTTTTTTCTGCTGCTGCCAGTTAGCTTGATAAGCCTCCCATAGTCCAACAGCCCGAGGGGGTTCGTCGTCTCGTGACCAACGGGCGGAATACTCGTTCCATACGGTAAGGAATGCCTGCTCAAAATGAACACCCTGATAAATAAGGGTTTGATTAACGTCGAAGCAAATGGCTTTCTTGTCATGTGTTCGGTGTTGAATACTCATGATCGACTACCTCCGTTCGTGCTTGCGTTTTACCTGATAGTTATGTTTATGCGCAAGCTGGAGGTGTCACCCCCTTGGACAGGAGTAGAAGCTTATGCTTTTTTTATAATATCAGATTTTGTAGGTTTCCAGCGGAGCTGAACAAGTCTAATATTGCAAGAAAAGTTACTGCTAAGACCAATGAGAAGCTACGAGCATCCTTATATCTTTATGAATGGAAATCGAATAGTTTTTCTAATTGCATTATCCTATGCTATCATAGAGTTAGTATGGAAAATGAGGTGTAATCATGTCTAAATTAGTAGTGATCGATGGCAATAGTATTGCTTACCGCGCTTTTTTTGCGCTCCCGTTACTGAGTAATTCGAGCGGTTTACACACGAATGCAGTATACGGATTTACAACGATGCTGTTAAGGCTGCTGGACGAACAGAAGCCGACCCATTTTCTGGTAGCATTCGACGCCGGGAAAGCAACCTTTCGACATAAGGATTATGCAGAATATAAAGGTGGGCGGGCCAAGACTCCTCCGGAGCTGTCCGAGCAGTTTCCATTATTGAAGGAATTGATTAAAGCTTTCGGTATTTCCCAGTTCGAGCTTGACGGGTACGAAGCTGACGATATTATAGGTACATTGACCAGAATGGCTGATGAAAAAGGCGGCATGGAAGTAGTTGTTGTAAGTGGAGATAAGGATATGCTGCAGCTGGCATCCGATCAAGTTAAAATCGCTTTGACGCGCAAAGGCATCAGCGAGGTTGAGCTGTACGATCCTCCTTATATTAAGGAGAAATACGGTCTAACTCCGAATCAAATTATTGATTTGAAGGGCTTGATGGGAGATACGAGCGATAATATTCCGGGGATTCCAGGAGTAGGGGAGAAAACAGCGCTTAAGCTTCTGCACGAGTTCGAATCCGTGGAAGGCGTTCTGGCCAATACAGATCAAATTAAGGGCAAGATGAAGGAAAAGATCATAGAGCATGCGGAAGACGCTCGGATGAGCAAGGGGCTGGCGACCATATTCCGCGAGGTGCCTCTTACCTCTACATGGGATGAATTAGCTTATACAGGCTATGAAGGACAAGCTCTAGCCCAAATGTTCCGCAAGCTGGAGTTCAAATCGCTGCTGGATAAAATGGATTTCGGTGGTGCGGATACATCATTGGACTCTGAACAGTCTCCACAGGAAGAAATCCAGACGGTTGCTATAGACCGGGAGCGCATGCCGGAGCTGCTTGAAGCACTGCCTCAAGTGAAAGCACTGCATGTTGAAGTGGTGGGGGATAATCCACATACCGGGTATGTGCTTGGTTTAGCGTTAGCTTCGCAGGATACTTGCTACTATGTGCCGTTTGAGCTGCTGCGCGAAGGAGGAACTCATTCAGAGGCTCTAAGAGCATGGGTGGAATCTCCGGATAAATCTTTAGCCATCTACGATCAACATCGGGCTGAAGTGGCTTTGGGCTGGCAAGGACTTAGTCTGTGCGGATCGTCCTTTGATGTGCTGCTTGCTGCCTATCTGCTTGATCCAACGGAGTCGTCTTTAACTTTGAACGGCCTAACGGCTAAATATGGCTTGTCTTCCTTGAAGGCGGACGAGGATGTATTCGGCAAAGGCGCCAAATTTCAAATTCCCGCGGCCGAAGTCATCTGTGAGCATTTGTGCCGGAAAGTAACGGCTGTTCAACAATTGATGGAGCCGATGCAAATCGATCTGGAGAGCAATGGTATGCATCAGCTGTTCTACGAGCTGGAGCTTCCTTTGGCCAGTGTTCTTGCATCGATGGAGAAAAAGGGAATCAAGGTAGATGTTGAAGGTCTGAAGCAGTACGGTTCAGAGCTCGCGGTTCAGCTGGAATCCATCATGAAATCCATTTATGAAGCGGCAGGAACGGAGTTCAACATTAACTCGCCTAAGCAGCTTGGAGAAATATTGTTTGAAAAGCTGCAGCTGCCTGCTGTGAAGAAAACGAAAACAGGCTACTCCACTGATGCTGAAGTGCTTGAAAAGCTGGAGCCTTATCACCCGGCTATCGGCCATATTCTCAATTACCGGACATTGGCTAAGCTTCAGTCCACTTATGTGGAAGGACTATTGAAAGAGGTTCGCGGTGAAACAGGCAAAGTACACACGTATTTCAAACAGACGATTGCCGCGACTGGTCGTTTGAGCAGTCAGTACCCGAATTTGCAAAATATCCCGATCCGTCTGGAGGAAGGCCGTAAAATCCGCAAGGTATTCGTACCTTCCAGGCCTGACTGGTCGATATTAACCGCTGACTATTCGCAGATTGAACTTCGTGTGCTAGCCCATATTTCGCAGGATGAGAGGCTGATGGAAGCATTCCTGAAGGATATGGATATTCATACGAAAACGGCGATGGATGTGTTTGGTGTGCCTGAATCAGCAGTCGATTCCAATATGCGCCGGCAGGCCAAAGCCGTTAACTTCGGTATTGTGTATGGCATCAGTGATTACGGCTTATCGCAAAACTTGAACATTACCCGTAAGGAAGCGTCTGCTTTTATTGAACAGTATTTTTTCGTATTCCAAGGGGTTCGCCAATATATGGATGACATTGTAAAAAAAGCGCGTCAGGACGGATATGTAACGACTTTGCTCCAGCGTCGACGTTATTTGCCTGAGATTACGGCTTCCAATTTCAACCTGCGCTCATTTGCTGAACGGACAGCGATGAATACACCTATACAGGGCACCGCTGCTGACATTATCAAGCTGGCCATGGTACAAATGGATAAACGGATGAAGCAGGACGGCTTGCAGAGCCGTATGCTGCTTCAGGTGCACGATGAATTGGTATTCGAGGTTCCTAAAGAAGAAATTGAAATTATGAAAGCAACTGTAAAAGATGTTATGGAAAATGCGCTATCACTAGACGTTCCATTGAAAGCCGATGTCGATACCGGATCAAACTGGTATGAAGCGAAGTAAGGTAGTCCCCCACCCAAACCATGCATCCCCACCCAAACCCTCCCCGCCGGGAGGGCTCCAAGGGCTACGCCCTCTGGACACCCGTAAGAGAACGGTTATACTTGGATACCGTGATAGGGGATCGCTGTTGTCCCTGCGGGACAAGCTTTACAGTAGTTCTCTCTATTAACGTTTCGGATGTACAAGGTGAGGAAAATTCGCGAGTCACTGCTGCATGGTCGGCCAAAACAACACAGCGGTTCGCTTCAATGCCGCTGTGCAAAATTAATAATGTTTATTGAGGTGAAATCATCATGCCGGAATTACCAGAGGTTGAAACGGTACGAAGGACCTTGAACGAATTAGTTTTACAAAAGAAGATTGACCACGTTACGGTTCATTTGAACCGAATAATACTGCTGCCGGAGGAGCCGCTGGAATTTTGCTTGCTGCTCGCCGGACAGACCATTCAAAACGTTGAGCGCAGAGGCAAGTTTCTTTGCTTTATGATGGATGACTTCACCCTGGTGTCCCATCTGCGGATGGAAGGCAGGTATGGGTTATATGATCAGTTGGACCCATTGGAGCCTCATACGCATGTCGTATTCCATTTTACAGACGACAGCGAGCTTCGTTATAAAGATGTTCGTCAATTCGGGACTATGCATCTTTTCCCAAAGGGACGTGAATTAGAGGAAAATCCGCTGAAAAAGCTCGGGCTCGAGCCATTGGATGATAACTTCACCTTAGCCGCTTTTAGCAGCAAGCTATCGGGTCGATCAACCAAGATCAAACCTCTGCTGCTTAATCAGGAATATATCGTCGGTATAGGGAATATTTATGTGGATGAGTCCCTTTTCTTGGCAGGTATTCACCCGGAACGTGAAGCTGATACATTGACCAAGCGGGAGCTTGCCGCTCTATTCGAGGCGATAGTGAAGACGCTGCAGGAAGCGGTAGCCGCGGGAGGCTCATCGATCAAATCCTATGTGAACGGACAAGGTGAGATTGGATTGTTCCAGCACCAGCTCAAAATGTACGGCCGCAAGGGAGAGTCCTGCTACACCTGTGGCCAGCCAATTGAAAAGAGTGTTGTTGCAGGTCGTGGAACCCACTTTTGCCCCAAATGCCAACCGCTTAAATCGAAGCAGAAACGTGTAAAGAAGGTTAGGGTTTAATCAGTTGTGCACCCTCCGCCCATTTTTTCATATAGTAGGGGTAAAGCGATCGGGAGGGGAAAATTAATGCTGCTGCCTGTTATATCTTTATTGATTTTGGCTTTGGCTGTTAGTCTGGATGGTTTCGGTGTAGGAGTCATGTACGGCTTACGCAAAATTCGGATACCCTTATTATCTGTAGCCATCATTTCTGTATGTTCTGGGCTTATTATTTATATGTCAATGCAGATTGGCGTTTTTATAAGCAGGTTTGTAGACCCGGACGTTGCAAAAGGAATTGGTGGGATCATCCTGATTGGAATCGGAATATGGGCTTTATATCAGGTTGTGACACAGAAAAAGGATTCAGCGGAGCAAGAAGAAAATATCGATCAGCCGAATGCTTTCGCGGCAGCAGGTATCCAGGACGAGGCGGCTGTTCAAAGCGCCAAAGAAATTATGTATATAGAGCTTAAGAGGCTTGGGTTAGTCATTCAAATATTACGTACGCCCTCTATAGCTGACAGGGACCGTTCAGGCAACATATCTGCATCTGAGGCTGTGTTGCTAGGGGTGGCTCTTTCCCTGGATGCCTTTGGCGCTGGTATTGGGGCAGCTTTAATCGGATTTACTCCATGGCTTACTTCAGCTGTAATAGCATTTGCGAGCGGGGCATTTCTGGCTACAGGATTGCGGATAGGCTACAAGTATTCGGAGCTGGTATGGATTCGAAGGCTATCTGTTTTTCCGGGATTCGTTTTAATTTTTATGGGAATTATGAAACTGTTGTAATATAATGCTTACAAGCTGAGGAGAATTACTATGAACATCGGTTTGACCGGAGGCATCGCCTGTGGCAAAAGCACCGTTTCTAACATGCTGGTGCAGCGCGGGGTGATGCTGGTTGACGCCGACCGTATAGCTAGAGAGGTTGTCGAACCGGGCAGCCCTGTGCTGGAACAAATAGCAGAACGGTTTGGCCAGGAAGTGCTGCTTGAGGATGGGACATTAAATCGCAAAAAGCTGGGTGAAATGGTTTTTGGAAACCAAGCAGCTTTGAAGGATTTGCAGGATATGATGCATCCTTCTATCAGGGCTTTAATGCGGCAAAGAATGAAGGATTACGAACAGCAGCATCCGGATAAGCTGGTAGTAGTAGATGTGCCGCTATTGTACGAATCCGGACTGCAATCAATGTTTGAAGAGGTAATGGTCGTTTATATTCCCCGAAATGTGCAGATGGACAGGCTTGTTCTACGCGATGGTTTGTCATTGGAGCAGGCTGAGAAAAGACTGCAGGCCCAAATGGATATCGAGCAGAAGAAAGCATTGGCTGATATTCTCATCAACAATGAGGGCTCCTTACCGCAAACAGAAGAGCAAGTAGAACAATTCCTGAGAAAGAGAGGGCTTCTATGAGCTTTGGCTTTTGGCGAAGGAAGCGGGTATTTGCACTTTTCTTAATTGCATTTATCATATTTTTGTTTTTAAGCAGCAGTATGGTGGGCCGATTACTTTATCCGATTCAATATAAGGATGAAATACTGCTTAATGGTGATAAATATGGTTTAGATCCGTTTTTGATCGCAGCCATTATTCGTGTAGAATCTAACTTCAAAGTGGATATCGAATCGAAAAAGGGCGCTTTTGGGCTAATGCAGCTTATGCCCGACACTTCAGATTGGATTGTGGAGATGGGGCGTTTCTCGTCTACTCATAAAGAAAATTTACATAATCCTACGGTCAGTATACAATTAGGATCATGGTACTTAAGCTGGCTGCACAAGCAGTATAAAGGCAATACAGTGGCGGCCATAGCCGGATATAACGCAGGACAGGGAAATGTAAACCGTTGGCTGCAAAATCAGGAGTGGGATGGTACACTGGAAAAGGTGAATTCGATCCCATTTGGTGAAACAAGGCATTACATTCAGCGCGTTTTATATTATTATAATAAATATCATAAGCTTTATGCAGAAGAGTGGGGAGTTTCGCCTCAAATGCAAAGAAGCATTGGACAAGCTCCCTGAGGAGCAATTGTCCAACACTTCTTCTTCCTAAAATGATTACTTAAATTGTCCAGCTAGTTGTTGTTCAGCGATTTGTACCAAGCGACGGGTAATGTGTCCACCGATCGCACCTGTATCACGAGTAGCCATGTTACCGTAGTAACCGTCTTGAGGAATGGAGATACCCAATTCCTGTGCTACCTCGTATTTCAGTTGATCCAACGCTGCGTTCGCTTGAGGAACTACAAGTACGTTGCTGCTCCGAGATTGTCCTGCACCCATGTCTGTTCACCTCCTTGTAGTTGGTAAACCTATTATGTGCGTTTATCGGAAGTTCATAACAGGGATTCGTTGGCAATCCCTTGGATTAGTTCGCAAGGGATATTCCCGGCAAAAGGAGTGTTAGAAGATGAAATGCCCATACTGCGATTACCTTGGAACTAAAGTGCTGGATTCCCGCGCAGCCAATGAGAACAAATCCATTCGCCGCCGCAGGGAATGTGAGAGATGCACCAAGCGATTTACGACGTTTGAAATGGTGGAGGAAACCCCGCTTATCGTTATTAAAAAAGATGGCAGCCGTGAGGAATTCAGCCGGGAAAAGATGCTCCGCGGTCTAATACGAGCCTGTGAGAAGCGCCCAGTGTCGGTAGAGCAGCTAGATAAAATCGTCTCTGAGGTGGAAAAGCAGGTCCGCAATACGGCGCATGCAGAAGTAGACAGCCGCAACATCGGTGAAATTGTAATGGAACAGCTGTACCCAGTAGATGAAGTTGCCTATATTCGGTTTGCATCCGTCTATCGTCAATTCAAAGATATCAATATGTTTATGCGCGAGCTCAATGACATTCTCTCCAAGCATGGCGTTGGCGAAGATAATAAATAGGCCGCAGGTGTGTGTTGTCATTTTTTGTTGACAACCTTTAAGCACCTGTGGTATTATCATTTTTGTCGCTACAGAGCTTTAGCTCAGCTGGAATTCCATGCTGGCCCGCGACAATGTTCCGAAAGTAACATGGGAAAATGAAACTTGTTTCCTTGATTGCGAATATATGGGGAATTAGCTCAGCTGGGAGAGCGCATCGCTGGCAGCGATGAGGTCAGGGGTTCGATCCCCCTATTTTCCACCAATATCTAACACAAACGACAGAAATGTCGTTTTTTTGTGTTTTGGGGCTTCCGGCAAATTATCTGAATCAACTTCGAAGCAAGACCCCACTTTCTAGGGATATTTTGTATTGTTTTTAGCCTAGTGTTCGTGCATTGTTGAAAAAAACGTATCGTTATTAGCGGAGGATGGCACATTATGAAAGGTGATGAATATGGCTCGTGTTTTGCTGATCAATGGAGGTTCCGAAGGACATATCAATCCAACCCTCGGTGTTGTTCAAGAACTTATCCGTCGTGGAGAAGAGGTAGTTTACTTTATAGCTGAACAGTTTCGTGATCGCGTCGAGCCAACGGGCGCAGAGGTGATCACATTCGATGGCAGCAAATTTATTGAGGCATTCCTTGCCGGAGGAAGAAATCCTTGGGGTCGAGTAGGCGGACTATTGCGCACCGCCGACATTATCATTCCCAGTCTTCTTGAGCAAACAAAAGGAGAACGTTTTGATTACATCATTCACGACTCGATGTTCGGCTGTGGGCGTTTACTTGCACAAATACTCGACCTGCCTGCAATCAATTCGTGTACGAGTTTTGCAATCCAAGAAAACAGTTTTGACAGTATGCAAGACCACCTCTCCAGTCATTTTCCAGCAGATGTGAATGAACGTGAACAACAAGACTTTCAACAACTGGTTAATAACGTGCAAGCGAAATACAATGTGCAAGTTGGCTCCGCCTACGAGGTTTTTTGCAATCCCGCCCCATTGACCATCGTCTACACATCGAAACGCTTTCAGCCTGATGGGGAAAGCTTCGATGAAACGTTTAAGTTTGTTGGACCCTCTTTCGTGCCGCACGCTCATGATCAATTTGATTTTTCTAATTTGGATACGGATCACCTGATTTACATATCACTCGGCACTGTTTTCAATCAAGCCGTGGATTTTTACAAGCTCTGTTTTGCCGCGTTCGCTGAAACGAAGTATACCGTGATTTTATCCGTCGGCAAACAAACCCAGATAGCGGACTTGGGAGACATTCCTGCGAATTTTATCGTACGCAACTACGTACCGCAAATCGAAGTACTGCAACACGCCAAATTGTTTATCACACATGGCGGCATGAACAGCACCAGTGAAGGTATGTATTATGGTGTGCCGTTGATTGTACTTCCCCAAAGCGCCGACCAACCTGTTGTGGCGCGACGTGTGGCTCAACTCGGTGTAGGCATTCAGCTCAATCAAGAAGGCTTAACCGCACAAGATCTCAGAGAGGCAGCGGAAAGCGTACTAAAGGATGCGTCAATTCCAAAGCAATGCGTTGAAATTGGCGATTCGTTCCGAGCTGCAGGCGGGTATCATAGAGCTGTCGAGGAGATATTCGTGTTTAAACGAAGTCTGGGCATGACTAAATAATCGAGTTGCCTCCAAGGGGCTTGCCGAAACGTTGGCACGTTTAGAAATGCCCTCTATGATGGGGAGTAATGCGGTAAAGTACGGATATAAACAATTGTATAAGGAATATGAAGTGGAATTCGACAGGTCCTAATGAATGGAGGAATTCAAATGAATAACTTGACGAAAATGGAGATTCGAAAACCTGCTTATGACGTTTTTGAAGCTTTTGTCAATCCTGAAAAGATTGGAAATTTTTGGTTTTCGTCCAGCTCGGAGAGATGGGAAAAAAGCAAAACAGTCACGTTGAGGTACGAAGAGTACAAAGCTCAAGGGGATATTCACGTGATCGAAATGATTGAAAATCGAAAGATTGTATTTGAATGGGGGGCGGAAGACGGGGGGCCGCACCTTGTGACAATAACGCTCAAGGATACGGATCAAGCAAGTACCATCGTAGAAGTGAACGAAGATGGATTTGACGAGAATGATCCTGATTTAATAGCAAAATTGGTGGACAATAAAGAAGGATGGGTCTATATGCTGACTTGTCTAAAAGGTTATTTGGAATTTGGAGTGAACCGATTGAGGAGCGCGTTGGTAAAATGATTGGAATTTAAAAATGCGTAACGCTTTGGTTTTCGAGCGTTGTGCATTTGCTCGCATATTAAAAAGAAGACAACTTTCCAGTTGCTCTGGATTCGTGTAAAATAAAAGATTATGACAACGATCAACTTTAACGTTTTGCCTCCTCCTCCAGCTTTAAGCCGGGATATCGAGTGCCTGCGAATCTCAACTCACTTAGGAGATCAACCACTCGAGGTTAAGGTTTGTCCAAGCGGTTACCCGGGTATCGTCTTCCAGCTTGCCGCAGATCAAAACGCAGCGATAGAAAGTATTGCAATCCGTTCCGAACAAACATCCAATATTCCGTTCTTATTTCTGCATGGACAAGGTTCGGAACCGAGCATCATGCGTTTTAGAGGTACACCTTATACGACGATCCAATTGGTTTTTAAGCCCCACGCACTATACAGCTTGTTTGGCTGGGACGCGGCAGCTCATAACCAAGGCCTCTTGGCTCCGGATCAATTCGATGCGGTGGAACTCGAGAGGCAGCTTTTGTCCGCGAACTCGACTGACGAACGGGTTTATTTGCTCAATCACTTTTTACTGACTGCTTTAAAGCAGACGAATAGGCGTGACGAGCTCATCGAGTTGACACTCGAATATATTCGCAAACATATCGCAAGTATTACAGTGCAAGATCTGGTTGCCGTATTTCATATTTCTGAGCGGCAATTTCAGAAACGTTTCGCCCGTGTCGTAGGCATGCCGCCGCATCTGTACATCAGAGTAAGACGCATAAATGAAGCATTGCGGTTGATGCATTCAGGGCAGTACGATCGATTGTCCGACGTCGCTTATGCGCTGAACTATTATGATCAGTCTCATTTTATACGCGATATGAAATTGTTCTCCTGGGTAAGTCCGAAACATATAGCGATGAAGGTTAGTGAATTTCATAGCGACCTGGCAGGGTCCTCCTATTTATAATAAAGGACGGGTTTGTCCAATTTTTTTATCGTAGTTCCGGGTATGATCAAGTTATTCCAATAGGAATTAATGATTCAAGAACCGAGGAGTGGTAGGCTATGAACAAAATTAAAATGCTGAATCGAATATCGATCGATGGCTATTTTGCCAGCTTAAATGAAGCGACTTTTGGTATGGATTGGTTTATTCATGACCCGGAGGTTGACAAAGCGGCACATGCTATCGGCGGCAAGATGAACATCCTTATTTTGGGAAGCACGACTTTCCGCGGATTTGAACGCTATTGGGTGCCAGTGCTCCATAATCCGGATGCGCCCAGTCATTTGAAAGAGATAGCTCAAGAACTGACTGACATGACCAAAATCGTTTTCTCCAAAACAATCAATGAGACTGAGTGGGACAACACCCAAATTTATAATGACAACCTGATCGAAGTGGTACGACAATTGAAACGAGACGCTAGTTGTGACATTCTTGTGCTGGGCAGTGGCTCCATCGTACAGCAGCTTGCCGAGGAAGGTTTGATTGATGAGTATATCTTTATTGTCAGTCCTGTTGTGGCGGGTAAAGGTAAACCTTTGTTTGATCACGTCAGCCAATTTGCACTCACTCCGGTAGAGGCGAGTACGTTCGAATCTGGAAACGTTGTGCTTCATTATGTGAAACCTTCTTCCACAGGGTTTTCCTCCGAATAGCTAAAACTAAATAGTAACGGGCTATACTGCTGACGAAAGAAAATGGCGAGTCATCCCCAAAAATTCCAATGAGAAAGCCTCCAAAACCACTGTCAAAGTGGAACTGGAGGCTTTTTTCTTGCGGAGTTTAAGCGGGAGTGGATGATTCTTGTTAAACAAATTAGAGCTTTAGATCTTTAATGCATCCCATGACCAAGGAGGATTTTATAGGGAGAGCGGCGATGAGCTCTGGAGGATTTTGTACGGAACAGATAGTTCCGCTAATCCATCAGCCGTCTCCAATCTGGGGCGATAGCGGAAGTGGGAATTCCGTTATGTTGGCCGAATTGGTGCATGTGTGCACAAAAACAGAGCAATAACGGAACTGGCTGTTCCCGTATCCCTCTGATTTTTGGACTTTTTAAGTGATAACGGAACAATTACTTCCGCATTGCCCTTCACTTCCTTGGAAGCAGTACTGATGGCTTCAATAGCGGCCGTAATCCCACACTCATCTCTCCAAAGCACACAAACGTAGATCACTCGTTTGCTTTTGGCACAGATTGTTGCAGCTCGAAGGCATGCTGAGAAAGGACACAAAAGGGATATAGAGCTAAACTGTCGAAAATAATAATATTCATATCTTGCCGCTGCAATTGGCGGCATAGAACGGTGGTTAGTATGTCCACACCTATTGTATTCACTAAACTATTTATCCCTCCGCCGCGGCCTAACGTTGTTATCCGCCCTCGTTTGATCGATTGCTTGAACGAAGGTATGCAGCGCAAGCTGACACTCATCTCCGCTTTTGCTGGATGCGGTAAAACTACGCTTGTCAGCGAATGGCTCGCAGGCTGCTCTCAACCAGCTGCATGGCTGTCACTTGAAGAGGGGGATAACGACCCTGCATGCTTTCTGACATACCTCTTTGCTGCTGTGCAGACGATTGCCCCGGATATTGGAAAAGGTGTGTTTGCTTTGCTTCGATCCCCGCAGCTCCCGCCAATCGAATCGATTATAACAGCCTTGCTCAATGAAATCACCGCCATTCCGGACCATTTTGTACTCGTTCTTGACGATTACCACGTTATTGATTCCAGAGCGATTGACAAGGCTATCGCCTTTCTGCTTGAGCACATGCCGCAACAGATGCATCTGGTCATCTCCACCCGCGAGGATCCACGTCTACCCTTGGCACGGCTACGAGTCAGGGATCAATTGACTGAAGTGCGTGGGGCAGACCTACGTTTTACCTCCACTGAAGCAGCCGAATTTCTAGGCAGCGTGATGGGGCTAAACCTTTCTCCTGAAAATATCGCCTTGCTTGAATCGCGCACAGAAGGCTGGATAGCCGGTCTGCAATTAGCCGCGCTTTCCATGCAGGGACATGAAGATCCCGCAAGCTTAATCCAAACTTTCACCGGCAGTCACCATTTCGTACTGGACTATCTGATTGAAGAGGTGCTGCAGCTGCGACCCGAAAGCATTCAAACTTTCTTGCTGCATACATCAATCCTCGATCGGATGTGCGGCCCTCTTTGTGATGCGGTTCTTTGCAGGAAAGCCGGGGAACAACAAGCCCCTTCTGCTTCAGGGCAAGAAACCTTGGAATATCTCGAACGTGCCAATCTATTCATCGTTCCGCTGGACAACGAACGGCGTTGGTATCGCTATCACCATCTTTTTGCTGATTTACTGCGGAAACGGCTGCACCAAAGTGTAACCTCGAAAATAAGGGATATTGAGAGGGACGTGGCTGAATTACATATACGTGCCAGCACTTGGTATGAAGACAATGGACTGGAGATTGAAGCTTTTCACCATGCCGCAGCGGCCAATGATATTCAGCGTGCAGCTCGCCTAGTGGAGGGAAAGGGGATGCCCCTGCTATTTCGTGGAGCGGTAGCCCCTGTACTGAATTGGCTGGATTCAATGCGCAACGAGGATCTGGATGCAAGGCCCTCGTTGTGGGTAATGTATGCTTCTGCATTGCTGATGGCGGGTCAAATGACCCGAGTCGAACAGAAGCTGCAAGCTGCTGAGAAGGCACTGCAAGGTGCTGAACAAGATGATAAGATACGAGATTTAATCGGACATATTGCCGCTATACGCGCTACTCTGGCTGTTAGCAAGCATCAGGCAGAAACCATCATTGCCGAATCGCGTCGTGCTCTGGACTATTTGCATCCGGACAATCTGCCTGTCCGCACAGCCACCACCTGGACGCTGGGATATGCTTATCAGCTCCAGGGAGATCGTGCTTCTGCTGGCAAGGCCTACGCCGAAGCATTATCGATCAGTCAGATGATCGGACATGTCATAATCAACATTATGGCTGCACTGGGCCTTGGGAACATATATGAAGCTGAAAATCAGCTTTGTGAGGCGGCTGAGACCTATCGGCAAGTTCTGAATATGGCAGGTGATTCACCGCTGCCTGCTGTGTGTGAAGCTCATCTGGGCTTAGCTCGTATATGTTATGAATGGAACAACCTGGATGCCGCTATGCAGCATGGTCAACGGAGCGTCCAACTGGCGAAGCAGTTTGAACAATCGGACAGAGTTGTTGCAGGTGATGTGTTCCTTGCCCGCTTGAAGCTTGCGAAGGGAGAGGTGAGCGGCGCGGCGGCTATTTTAGCCAAGGCGGAACCTATCGCCCGTTTGCAAAATTTCGCGAGCCAGCTGCCGCATATTGCCGCTGCTCAAGTGCTTGTGATGCTTCATCAGCATCAGGGCAATCTGGCGGCAGCCGCTCATTTGGCTCAGAAGCACGAGCTTTACATGAGTCAGGCTCGGATACATCTGGCACAGGGAGACGCGTCTGCAGCACTCGCGTTGCTGGAGCAGGCGGAGACAAAGGGATGGGCAGATGAACGGCTTAAGGTAATGGTTCTGCAAGCGGTTGCTCTGCACGAGCATGGCGAAAAGTTCAAGGCTGTGCAAATGCTGGCAGACGCTTTGACAATGGCCGAGCCTGGCGGCTTCATCCGAATCTTTCTAGACGAAGGTATCCCGATGCTTAGGTTATTGCTTGAAGCCGCTGCTGCCCATGAAGTTATGCCGAGCTATCTAGGTAAATTGCTGACCGAATTTGAAGCTGAAGAACCCAAAAATGGAACCAAATTTAGTCAGCAGCTAGCGCAGCCTGCCAAGTTCCTAATGGAGCCGCTGAGCAGGCGGGAGTTGGAAGTTTTGCAGCTCATAGCCCAAGGACTCTCGAATCGTGAGATTAGCGAACGGCTTTTTATTGCGCTAACTACAGTTAAAGGGCATAACCGGATTATTTTTGATAAACTGCAAGTAAAACGTCGCACCGAAGCTGTAGCATGTGCCCGCAAGCTAGGTCTCTTGTGAGTTTACCCTCTTACATTCGGAACAAATTTTAAAACAATACTTTAGTATCTATATGTCAATACCGTATTACAGCTATACTAATTGCAAATTGAGGCTTGGAGGAGACCCATGAAAGCAATTATATGCACAAAATACGGATCACCGGATGTATTGAAGCTCAAAGAGGTAGAAAAAGTTATTCCGAAGGACAATGAAATATTGGTAAAAGTTTATGCGACAACTGTAACTTCAGGTGACTGCAGGGTTCGAAGCTTTAACAGTCCTCTCACGTACTGGATCCCAATGCGAATATTTTTAGGCCTCAGAAAACCAAGAAAACCTATACTCGGCGTGGAGTTATCAGGTGAAATAGAAGAAGTGGGAAAAAACGTTAAAAAATTTAAGAAGGGTGACCAAATTTTTTGCATTTACGGGGATGCGATTTGGTGCTTATGCCGAGTATATCTGTTTGTCTGAAGATGGATTGGTAGCTATAAAACCAGCCAATGCGACCTATGAGGAAGCGGCCGCTGTTCTTTTTGGGGGGAATACAGCATTGCATTTTCTTAGAAAAGGAAATATCCAGAGCGGGAAAAAAATTGTTATCTATGGAGCTTCCGGAGCGGTAGGTACTTCCGCGGTACAGCTTGCCAAATATTTTGGGGCAGAAGTTACTGGGGTATGCAGTACTGCAAATATAGAATTGGTGAAATCTCTGGGGGCCGATAAAGTCATTGATTACACGAAAGAGGATTTTACAAAAAGAGATGAGCGTTATGATATCATCTTTGATGCTGTTGGGAAAAATACAAAATCAAATTGCAAGAAAGCACTGGCTCCGAACGGGATTTATGTGACAGTTGAAGGGCAAGGGATTGCAAAGGAACGTATTGAAGATTTAATTTTCCTCAAAGAACTTATTGAGACGGGGAAAATAAAATCGGTCATAGATAGATTTTATCCGCTGGAACAAATTCCTGAAGCTCATCGATATGTAGAAAAAGGGCATAAAAAAGGGAATGTGGTCATCACGGTGAAGCATGATAACTAGCTCTAGTAAGCATTGGGCTCATGCTTGGAGGTTCAGTCATTTTGGAAGATTCTATCTACCATATTATCCTGAATATTAGGGTCACCAAAGAACCCTCAAATCCAACTTTGATTAAAGGTGGGTTTGAAGGTTCTTTTGCACATTTTATGGGATTCACTCAATAGGTTTTCGGTTGTGAAAGCCAAAATACTCATCAAAAAGCTCCTTGAATTTCAAGCTGTCAATTTTCACTTTTGTTAATGTACCTTGATTCCATTGGGTAAATGAAGTGTCGGTTAAAGTTATGCTGCCTTCATCTGTAATTTTTGTTATTAATGGATGCTTATTAAAAGAAGAAGCGGGATGTTCTACAACAATCTTTTGAACGGCATTACATTCTGAGAAGTCAGCTATAGGTCTCATGGAATCAAAGGTGTATCCAATTCTCCAGTCGGAATCCTTATGTTTCAACTTCATTTCAAGAACATAATCTCCAAATTCACCGGCCCTTTTTTGGATTCGAAACTGTCCATTGCTTGAGGTTATGGTTTCTCCGGATAAAGGAACAGGTTTTAATGGGAGATTTCCTCCAAACCCCGTATCTAGTATATAGATTTGTTTCTCGTGATTGAGAAGGATGGTTACATGTGTTCTCCCTAGCGTGAAAAAAGCTTGAGTATCGTTATTATAGACCACCCCACGTGTTAGAACAGCGTCAAATCCATTCTCAATTAAGAAAAGATAGAGCAGCGCGTTTAATTCGTAGCATAGCCCACCTTCGTTAGCAACTAAAAGTTTGTTGACCAAATGTTCTTTAGAAATAACGCCGATTCTTTTTTCAATTATACATAAATTTTCAAAAGGAACGGTTTTCGCCATTTTTTCAAGTACATCAGCCAGGCCTTCAAAAGTAATAGTATCGGTTTCCGGGAGATTCATTCTATTTCGAAATAAAGTATTAAGTTCACTCATCGATCATTCCTCCATTATCTTTTAAATTCACCTTCATATCATCCGGCATGCACCGCTGTCTATAGATGGCCTCGGCGTTCAAATTAACCTCAAGGTTTCGTTACTTAAAAGGATACGGCGAAATTATAACCCGAACAATAGCGAATTAACTAAACTGTATCGATACAGTTGGCAATTCGTATATAATAATTAGAGAAAAGCGACGGGGAATGATAGTGAAAAAATATTTGTTTATTCTTTCCGATATAGAACAGAAAATATTAGACGGACAATACCGTCCGGGTCAAAAGCTGCCTTCCGTTCGCGGAGCTGCGGAGCTATACGGATGCAGCATTAGTACGATCACACGGGCATATGCAGAGCTGGAGAAGCGGCACGCCATTTACTCGATTTCACAAAGCGGCTATTACGTGGTCGGAAAAACGGAAGATTGGTCTGACGACAAGGAGGACAAAACGATAGATTTCGCTTCGGTGCTGCCGGATGTAGATGTGTTTCCTTATTTGGATTTCCAGCATTGCTTGAACAAGGCGATTGATATATACAAACACCAACTGTTTACGTATGGCGATTCTTCGGGTCTGGAGAAGCTTCGCCATACACTTGCTTCCCACCTGGCCGGATATCAAGTATTCGCGAATATGGAACGGATTGTGGTGACTTCTGGCGCGCAGCAGCCGTTGGAGCTATTGGCTAAAATGCCGTTTCCGAACGGGAATTCGATCATTCTGGTCGAACAGCCGAGCTACGATATATATTTGCGATTTCTTGAGAAAGAAGGAATTCCGGTTAGCGGAATTGCCCGTACAGCAAAAGGGCTCGATTTGCGCCAATTGGAGGATACGTTCAAAACGGGCAGGATTAAATTTTTTTACACAATGTCAAGATATCACAATCCGCTAGGCACCTCGTATAGCGCAGATCAGAGGAAAGCAATCGCCGGTTTGGCCAGCAAATACAACGTATACGTCGTAGAGGATGATTATATGGCCGACTTGGGTGTAGAACAAGGATTTGATCCTATTTACGCCTACAACCGAACTTCACATGTCGTTTATTTGAAGAGCTTCTCAAAAATCATTTTTCCGGGCTTGCGATTGGGTGTAGCTGTATTGCCTGAAACTTTGCTTGAGACGTTTCACGCATACAAAGGATATTCCGATACATCGCTGCTATCCCAAGCTGCACTCGAGGTGTATATCAAAAACGGCATGTATGAGCGGCATAAGAGCAAAATATGCAGCCAATATGCAGCCAGAATTCGCTTGCTGAACGAAGCCGTGGATCGATACAATGATGCGGGATTGATACAAATATCGAATGTTAGCTCTGGTATTTATGTGCAGTTCAAGCTGCCCCTTACAGTCAATCTGGAGGTTCTGATGAAGCGGCTTGTGGAGAGAAACGTCATCGTAGTATCAGGCAAAAGATTTTATTTATCGGATTATCTGGAACGGGAGAAATTTCTGAGGATCAGCATTTCACGGACTCAGTCAGAGAAAATTGAAAGAGGGGTTAAGACGATTGTCGAGGAGGTTGCTCGAATGGTTAATGATCCAACTGCTCGATCCTCCATTACATAGTGGATACTGAACCCATCTGTCACCATTTGTATAGTGAAGATCAACAGTAAAACTTGGATTGCGTTTTCCTGAAGGGTTTATTGTCGAACACAATGTGTCAGTGCATTATTAACACAAATAATGACCACCTTGTACACCAACGAGCTCGGTCCTGCGGACTCAACAACGAACCCGGTCCTTCGGCCTCAACAACGGGAGCCGAGGCTGGAAAGGTGCTGCTGAACATGGCCCTGAAGGATTTTGTACGGAACGGAAAGTTCCGTTATTCCATCTGCCGCCTCCAATCCGGGGGAATAGCGGAAGTGGGAATTCCGTTATGTTGGCCCAATTGGAGCATTTATGCACAAAAACAGAGCAATAACGGAACTAGCTGTTCCCGTATCACTCTGATTTTAGGAGTTTTCAGGTGATAAAGGAACAATTACTTCCGCATTGCCCTTCATTTCCGTAGATGCAATACTGGCGGGTTGTTCAGGGTTATGTGCAGGTGATCTTTTCGCTAAAAGTACAGTGAAGCTGTACATGGTACACCTGGAGAAGAGTTCATGGCTATCAAGCTCTGGTCGTCCGCTCTTTTCCTGTTAAGCGAAAATGATAAGTCTCTTACTTATGATATATGGTTAGACTGAGCAAAACTAGGCGAATGGAAGGCAATGCCTTTATCTTTGCAGGCTCCGAGCAGCCTTACTGGCATACAGTGTAATTCCTAGTCCTGCCGCGTATACGACCGCACCAAATCCATAGGCGGCGGTGTAGTTTCCGCTAAGGTGGATAATCCACCCGGAAAGCCCCGGCCCCAGCATCTGTCCGACGGCGTAGAAGACAGATATAAAACCGAGCGCGGCGGCAACAATGTTTTGTGGCACCTGCTGCGCCGCTTGAATTTGAATAAGCGTCATTAAACCGCCGATGCTCGATCCCCATAGCATGGAGGAAATAATAAAGCCTGTCACACTTGGTGTGAGCATTGGAATCAGGTCTCCTGCGACCGCACAGCTCCAGGATAGAACGAACATCCGGTTTACTCCGAAGCGGTCGGACAAGCTGCCCCATACGGGTCCGCCCACAATACTGAAAATTCCTGCCACTGCATACGTAATTCCTGCTGTTTGGTCAGATAACCCTTGGTCAAGCATGAAGCCGGTCTGGTACAGATTAGGGATAAGATAAGCTAACCCAATCAGGAAATATAGCGAGGCGACTCTCATAAGCCCTTTGTTCTTGAGCCAGGCAGGTTTGTCCTCAATGCTCTTTCTGCTGCTGCTTGCTGCCGGATTTCTCAAAATGACAAGCGCAGCGAGCACCACTATTAACGATAAAAAGCCGAAGCATAGCCAGACCGCGCGCCAGCGCCAATCGGGAAACTGCCCGATTAAGAATGGAACGAGAAAGCCGCTCAACAGCATGCCGATTCCGGCACTGCTTAGCAGAAGACCAAGCACGGTACCTTTACGATTGGGGAAAAAGCTCAGCATAATTGTCATTAGCGGGGTGAAGACCAGGGAGCTCCCGGCTCCTGCGAGAAGCATGAAGGGCGCTATCGACTCCACGGAAGAAACCCAGGACAAGCCAAACATACTGATAATAACCGCGCTGCCGCCCATCAGCAGAACTGACTTTCCACCCCAGCGAATAGCTAGCAGGCCTGAAAGCCCGACAGTGACTAGATACCCAAGAAACATGATGGTTCCCAGCATACCTCCTTGGGAGACGGAGAAGCCGAGATCTTCTTCCATGTAAGGAAGAATGAGGCCATATGCCATTCGTGCAAAGCCGGTTGTCGTTATGACGAGCAGCATGCCAACCAGAATAAATGGCCAGAAATTAACCGACGATAAGCTTTGTTGTCCATCTTTCAATCTATCCATCTCCATTCTGTCCATAAATAAAAAGCTCTTGTTGTCATGTTACTGCTGCCTACAGCATTGCCTCTACCCCCAGACGGATTTAAGCTGTCGTTTGCCGGAAACAATGATTCAGGGATTGTTCGTTTAATCAGAATGATTGAATCGGACTATCTCTTGGGCTTTAACGCCAAAAGAGCCCCCAAACCGATTATGGCTGGGGGCTCTTTTGGTGGCCGGTTAACCTATAATGGTGGACAAGGGGGCTTGCAGGAACAGGCCTCCTGCCCCTCCGTTCACAGAGGGTGGGTAACTGGAGCTTCGGCGAAGCAGCGCCCCGGGGTTGACTCCGTATTGCTTTCGGAATGCCTCGGCAAAATGGCTCGGATTGGAGTATCCGACGGTGCAGGACACTTCATTCACATTAGCGTTCCCTTCTTGAAGCAGCAGCCAAGCTTGTTCCAACCGTTTTTCACGTAAATAGCCAAAGACGGTATTGCCGTACATCTCTTTGAATCCCACCTTCAGCTTATAATCATTCAGTCCTACTAGCCTCGAGAGCTGAAGCAAGGACGGAGGTTCACTCATTCGAACCATCATAATTTCGCGCGCAGCCTCGATTCGCGACTGCTCATCCCTGGTCAGCAGCGGTTTAGTCTCTTTTGAATTCAACAAGAAGGAACGGAAAGCAAGCAGCAGCAATTCCAAAATTCGGCATTCCAGTTCAATACGGTGTAAATCTCGGCTTTGCAGCCCTCTTACAAGATGTTTGAGAATGACGGCTGCTGCGGGATCGATTGTTTCCTGAAATATTCTGTATGGTTTTGCTCCCAGCAGTTCGGAGAAATCAATTGATCTTCCGCCAGCTGCCTCTGTCAAGTAATCATGAAAAACAGCTACCGACATACCAATCCCAAGCATCATAAATGGCTGTTTGGCATCGAATTCCAACCTTGCTTCAGCCGTATTGATTAACTGCAAACTCCATTGTCCTGGTACTATTTCTTGTTCGGAGGCAGCCAAATTGGATCTTCTCGTTCCCTGAAAGCAATAACCAAACTCCACCATCGGCTCCAGGGAAAACAGTTCTACGGTCCTATCGGAGGTTAGTCTGAAATCTGATAGAACAAGCTCCATTTCCGGCCTTGGATGAAGGCGATGAATTAGGCCCGTCCCCGCCGGATGCTGAATCGTGATATTTCTAGATAAGTCCTCCCGGTGGTTTGTAAGTGGCTCCAACTGATCGAAGAAATGATTGAAATTATGATGAAAAGCCGCTGCATGCGCATGCATAGTTTTCACACTCCGGTCACATGAATGGAATTAATGATAATCATTCTCATTATAGAGAAGATTGAGCTTTCTGTCGAACCTCTGGCATAAAACTGCAAATCACCCCATACCTGCCCAGAGATTAATCAACAGATCTTTTTCAAGAAAATATCGAATTGTATTATATAATAGGAAGATGACATAGAGGAGTACGAACTCTTACATGATAAAGGTGATAGGACGATTATGGACATTGTAAAGGATTTTTTGCTGCAAATAGCTTTTATAGCAACGTTAATTTTTACCTTTCAAATATTTTTTGCGGAGAGGTCTGACAAAAGTAATCATGTAAAGATCATCTTGATTGTATTATTGGGGCTATCTATCGTATTATCGATGTCTTTTCCTGCTTATATTAACTCCAATATCCGTATGGATATTAGAATCGTTCCCTTATTATTAGGGACTTTATATGGGGGCTGGAGAACAGGCTTAGCCTTATCTACACTTATCATTATGTACCGGTTTTATCTCGGGGTCGATTTGGGATTGTATACTACCATTCTAACGTTATTATTTGGCATGCCGGTGATCATCTATTTTCAAAAGCTTTACATAAAGTCAAAAAAGAATAAAAGGATACGAATTGCGATTCTACTATCCATTTACTATTGTTTAGTTGGACTCATAGTGGGGACTACTATAAGAGGATTTTCACTTGAAGTTTTTCAAGTACAATTAATTCATATCCATATTATTGTTGTGGTAATGTTGTTCTTCACTTCTTTAAACGAAACGATAAATGAAATGATCAGAAAAAATCAGCAGCTGCAATCAGAAGCCAAGGACGCGGAAATCGCCTTCTTGCGTTCCCAAATCAAGCCTCATTTCCTGTATAATGCTCTCAATTCCATTGCATCATTGTGTATCGATGAGCCTAGTAAGGCTGAGGAATTGACGATAGATCTTTCACAGTATTTGAGAAGCAGCTTTGACTTCAAACAACTGGATTCACTAACGACGATAGAAAATGAATTGGAGCTGGTGAAAGCTTATATCAACATCGAAAAGGCACGTTTTGGCGCCAGATTGCAAGTTGAGTACGATATCGATGTAAATCTGGATATCCGGATTCCACCGCTCATTTTACAGCCAATAGTGGAAAATGCTATAAGACATGGCCTGATGTCCACTTTTCGGGGAGGAGCCGTCAAAATAACCGTGAAAGAGGAAGCGGGATCCGTAGTCAGCTTCGCTGTAGAGGACAATGGATGCGGTATGACTGAACAAAAGCAGGAGGAAATACTTAAGCCAGATGCGGAAAAGAAGGGCATAGGGCTGCGGAACATCAGTCAGCGTATTAAGCTGCTTTATGGAAACAATATTCGTATTGAAAGTGCCGAGGGAATAGGGACGAAGGTTTTATTCGAAATTCCCGATCAATCGATCAAGCAGAGTGGAGGTTGAAGCATGCTGCGAGCCATTATCGTGGATGATGAAGAATTATCATTAAAACGTTTGAATAAGATACTATCCGAAAGCGGCGAGATCGAAATATGCGAATCGTTTCTGAACCCGCTGGAAGCTTATGAATTTGTAAAGAGTAATCAGGTACATGTCGTATTTCTGGATATTTCTATGCCGGAAATTGACGGTATGAGACTTTCCAGCCTTTTACTGGAGCTCGATGCTTCCATAGATATGGTGTTTGTAACCGGATATGATAATTATGCGGTTCAAGCTTTCGATATAAATGCAGTGGATTATCTCATGAAGCCTGTATCCTCCCAGCGAATGTCCAAAACGTTGGACAAAATAAAAAAAAGACATCGGATTATGGCTGTTGAGCCTTCCATAGAGGTCAGGAGTCCCATAACACAGATAGAAGAACCGTCTTCTACTGAAATACTGACCGAGCAGGAAAAGAGAATTCTTCGATTGATCACGGATGGTCTGTCGAACAAAGAAATCGCCAATCACCTGAGCATTAAGACTGAAACGGTAAAATCGCATATAAAAAATTTATATAGAAAGCTTAATGTAAATAATAGAGTGCAAGCGCTGCAGCGTGCCAAAGAATTGATGATACTTGCGTGAGAGCCTGTATTTAAAACCATTGATGCGAAGAGCAGGGAAGAAGTAGATGAAATGGTAAAGTTGGTGGCAGAGGCTGGCGGTACTATTTTCAGTAAACCCACAGAACATCAAGGCTGGATGTATGGCTGCGGTTCTGCTGATTTGGATGGACATAGGTGGAATATGCTGTATATGGATATGAGTAAATTATCGAAGAAATAAAGGCTAGGAGGTGCTGCAATGGATAAATGGTCTTCTGAGTCTCCCAAGATTGTTGGTCAAACAGCTTCAGCGGGTTTTCAAATCGGCGTACGAAGAACGCTTCCAATCTCAGTGGAGCAGGCTTGGGCGTTTCTAACTTCTGCTGAGGGTGTGAAACTATGGATCGGTGATGTACCGTCCCTTAAATTTAGCGTAGGGGAATCTTTCACCTCCCAAGAAGGTATTTCAGGCCAATTCAGGATCGTCAAACCGAATCAACAGCTTCGTCTAAGGTGGAAGAAAGTGGAATGGCCGCAGCCTTCCACGCTGCAAATCAGGCTGCTATCAACTAAGCCCGACAGAACAACGATTAGCTTCCATCAGGAGAAGCTGGATCATGCGAATACACGGGAACAGATGAAGCTGTATTGGGAAGATGTGCTGGACACGATTACAGAAAAACAAGCTTAGCCGCTTAGTAAAAAAGATGAGCTGAATGAAAGATGAACAAGTTTAGCTATATCGACTAGCCCAACCAATTATGCTGCATATTTTAAGAGTCTCCATGACGAAATAAATACGAAATGATTCAACGATTAAAATTAATGCCTTATAAAATCAGGGGCCTAAGCTCTACCCATTAAGAACTTTAACACACCAGATTGGGTGTGTTTTTTAGTTCTTTATAGAAACAAAGTTCTTAACATTTTCTAAGATTTTTATGTATGCAAACATCAGGCGGTTTCCTTCTTAAATATTCGGATGTCGGGGAGATTGCTATAGTTACTAAAGGTCTAGAACGGAACAGAAAATTCCGTTATTTAATCTTTTGCCACCAATTTAAGACGATAGCGGAAGTCAGAATTCCGCTATGTGGCGCGAATGATCAGTGCAAGGCAACAAACAGAGAGATAATGGAGGTGCGTCTTCCGTTATCTCTCTGTTTGTTGTGCTTTCCAAGCAATAGCGGAATGATTACTTCCGCTTTTGCTTCAACTAATGATTATGAAAAAGGTTTACTTAAGAAATCAGTGCTAGGGGTTACAGGTTTTATCAAACTGGCGTACAGACGATAAATTTCATTGAAATCCTGTTATTTACAAAGTTAACCAAGTTCAGATGTTGCATAAAGAGAAGCTTAATTGTATACTCAAATAAATGATGTACATATGATCTTATTATGTACAAATGTTCAAGTGGCAATGATAGGAGGTTTAAGATGGTATGCCTGAGATAAATCATGAACGATTTCGGCTGCTGGTAAAAATATGTAAGCTGTATTATGAGGATGGCTTGAACCAATTGGATATCGCCAAGCGTTTAGGGATTTCCCGTCCGCATGTTAGCCGAATGCTAGCAGCTGCCAAGAGCGAGGGCATTGTGCGAATATCGATACATAATCCGTTCTCCAGCGAGCAGGAGCTTGAGAAATGCTTTATTGAAACCTTCGGCATTCAAGATGCGATAATCGTTGATTCCTCTGATTCTGATCCGAACAAGCTGCACGCTCAGCTCGGCCGTACGAGTGCCGCGCTTATAGAGTCTGTACTGATGGACGGCGATATTGTTGGGCTTATGGCCGGGCGGACTGTAGCGAGCGCAGCAGAGGAGCTGGATTATTTTGCGAGAGAAGGACTGCAATTTGTACCTTTGGTAGGCGGTTGGGGATCTGAAGGGGGAGCATGGCACGCAAGCTCTAACACAATGGCCTTTGCGAACAAACTGAAATCCAAATACTGGATGGTTCATGCACCTGCCGTGGTGGCCAATGTAGAAACGGGTATATTATTGCGCCAGGAACCGGAGATTGACAAGGTGCTTCAGCTAGCGCAGCGCAGTCGCGTAGCTATCATTAGCATTGGCGAGGTTAGCGAGCAGGCGACTATGGTGAAATCGGGAAATATGAGTCACGAGGATATTACAGAGGTGGAAGCACGCGGCGCCGTGGCGAATCTATGTGCTTCCTTCATCGATCTGGACGGGCGGGAAATCGATTTTCCGGGAAAAAATAGATTTATCGGCTTGACGGCAAGAGAGCTTCGTGCCATACCGAACGTTATTGGAATAGCTGGCGGCGCCCAGAAAGTAAAAGCAATTACGGCGGCGTTGCGCGGCAAGTGGATCGATATTCTCGTAACCGACGCTGCGACAGCGAGGGCGATTATCGATTTTCATCGAAGTAATGAAGCAAAGTAAGAAGGAAGGAGATTGTTCCATGTCTGAGATAAAGTCGGTATTCAAGTCGGGTCCCGCTGAAGCCCATACGCTGTTATCAGCGAACGGTTACTATGGAAATTACGGAGGTTCGTTCATACCAGAAATTCTCGTTCCCGCATTTGAAGAGATTTCCAAGCAATTCGAGGCGATAAAAAATGATGAAGCTTTCTGGCAGGAATATTGCGCGCTGCTGGCTGATTATTCAGGCCGGCCTACCCCGCTGACCTTTGCGGATCGTCTGACGGAGCATTTTGGCCGTGCGAAAATCTATGTTAAACGCGAGGATTTGAATCATACAGGAGCACATAAGCTCAATAATGCTCTCGGTCAAGCGATGCTTGCCAAAAAAATGGGTAAAACTCGGATTATTGCCGAAACGGGGGCCGGACAGCATGGAGTAGCAACAGCTACGGTAGCGGCAAAGCTAGGATTGTCCGCGACTATCTATATGGGGCGCGAGGATATGGAGCGCCAATATGCCAACGTCTTCTGGATGAGACGGCTGGGAGCAGAAGTCGTTGCAGTCGATTATGGATCGCAGACGCTAAAGGATGCGATTAATGAGACGCTGAGAGACTGGGTATCCAGTTTTGAAACGACCCATTATGTTTTAGGAACGGCATCAGGTGCCCATCCCTTCCCGGCTATTGTGGCATTCTTTCAATCGATTATCGGCATTGAAGCCAAACAACAGATTATTCAAGCGGCCGGTCGGCTGCCAAGCCATGTCTATGCATGCGTTGGCGGGGGCTCGAATGCACTTGGTATATTTCAAGCATTCTACCCGCATGATGAGGTGCAGCTAATCGGAGTTGAAGCGGGTGGGCAGGGCAAGGAATCCGGCAATCACGCTGTGCGAATTGCTTATGGAGAAGGGAAGCCTGGTGTCGCTCAAGGTTATAAAACCATGTTCCTGCAAAATAAGGATGGACAAATGCATGATACGCACAGCATTGCGGCAGGCTTGGACTACGTAGGTGTATCACCGATTTTGGCCGATTTATCCGAGAAGGGGAGAGTTCAGTTCGCAGCAGCAACCGATGCGGAAGTAATCGATGCGTTGGAGGTAGTAATGAAGACAGAAGGGCTGATTCCTGCTTTGGAGTCCACACATGCTTTTGCTGGGGCATTCCAGCATATTGCTGAATCATCGAGGTCGGATATCTTCATTATTAACATGTCCGGGCGAGGCGACAAAGACATCTTCAATGTAGCGGAGGGATTGCAGGATGAAGAATGGAAAGCATTTATCCAACGAAAAAACAAGCAATACAACGATTAAGCTCGCTGAGTATATCAAGGGCAACAAAGCGGCATCCGGAAAGTCCATTCAACTGATGACACATCAGATTCTAGGTTATCCCGATTTCGATACCAATTACGAGATGATCCAACTGTTTCATGAAAATGGCGTTGATCTTGTGGAATTGCAGTTGCCTTTCTCGGAACCTATTGCGGACGGTCCTGTATTTTTGCGAGCGAATCAAACCTCGTTGGCGAACGGGACGACGACTCGGCAGTGTATGGATTTTGCTAGGCGAGCCGTTACAAGCTTTCCGAACATCTCTTTTATATTCATGACTTATTATAATATTGTCATACAATACGGTATTGAGCCATTCATTAGAGAATGCGCGGACATCGGTATCCGTGGGCTGATTGTACCGGATGCCTTACCTGAGGAAAGCAGTGACTTCATGAATGCATGTCGTGAATATGGGGTGGAACCGATTCTTATCGCCACTCCCTATACAACTGATTTGCGTTTAGCCTATTTATCGGAGCAAACCAAAGGCTTCCTCTACTGCGCGCCCCGAAAAGGAGTGACTGGCTCGAGAACAGCATTCGGTGATGAGACTGACGATTTTTTATCCCGTGTACGCGGGTTTGCCAAGACACCGATCGCTGTCGGATTCGGTATTCAGACCGGAGAGGATGTTGCATTCCTGAAGGGGAAATGCGATATCGCCATTATTGGAACTCAACTGCTGAATATTCTGGAGAAGGATGGGCTCACAGGCGTAGAGAGGTTTTTGAAATCCGTGAACAGTAATACTCGATAACTTAAAGTAATTCGGGGACTAAACAAAGAGCTAATCTCGCCACGCCGAATAAGGTGTGGTTTTTTGTTGTAAATAAATCTATTGATGCTTACATAATATTTTATGCTTACTTTTTAAAAGTAACTATGGTAATATAACTATTGTAATTATATTTGGAATATTTTAGATCAGAGGAGAGAAGATACAATGAGCCCATTCACTGAGCTTTTAAAATCCAGGAGATCAGCTAACAAGTTCAAATCAGAAGTGACGATCAGCAGGCAGGAGCTGGACGAGCTTTTTACTCTTGTTAAGTTTGCTCCGTCCGCTTTTAATTTGCAGCATACACATTATGTGGCAGTAACGGATCAAGAATTGAAGGAACAAGTACATGAGGCAGCTTTCAAGCAATATAAGGTCTTAACCAGCTCAGCAGCGATTGTTGTGCTTGGAGATTTGGAAGCGTATCGTAATATCGGGCCAATTAACGAGGGGTTATTGAGCCTGGGCATTATAGATCAGCGGGAATATGACGAAACCGTGAGTAGTGTGCATGCTATGTACGAGGGCGGAGGCGAGCGGTTCAAACGGGATGAGGCCATCCGTAATGCAAGCTTATCTGCTATGTTATTCATGCTAATCGCCAAGGATAAAGGCTGGGATACTTGTCCGATGATAGGTTTCGATCCCGACCGAATCACACAAGCGCTTAACATTACGGACAGGTATGTTCCTGCTATGCTGATAACTTTAGGGAAGGAAGATACAAGCAAACAAAGACCACGCGGTTACCGTAAGCCGAATGGGGAATTTGTCAGTTACAACGGTTTTTAAGCGACGCCTCAACTAATAGTAAGCTGTAGCCCGGAAAGTGGACTCTCTTTATAAGAGTACCCATTATTCGGGTTATTTGCGTTAAGCACAATAAATGGGAGGCTCTTGGAGAGAAATATGCTTTTAAAAGAGAGCTGCGGTTTGACAACTACCTTAAATTCATTTTAACTATAATTAATAGATTGTTTAACTTAAGGATTGGAGAAGTTCAATGGTATATCGAAATTTGGAAGAATGCATAATCGATTTAGAGAAGAATGGACATTTGATTCGTATTCATGAAGAGGTTGACCCTTATTTGGAAATGGCCGCAATTCATATAAAAGTTTATGAGTCCGGTGGGCCGGCGTTATTATTTGAAAATGTAAAAGGCTCGAAGTATCGGGCAGTATCCAACCTTTTCGGTACTATAGAACGCAGTAAGTATATATTTCGGCATACCTGGGAAGCGGTACAAGATGTAATGTCCTTACGTAACGACCCTATAAAAGCTATAAAAAATCCGCTTAAATATATAGGAACGGGCTTGGCAGCATGGAAGGCTCTTCCTATTAAAAAAGCTGGGGGGCATCCGGTTACGTTGCAGGAAATCCAAATATCAGACCTGCCTCTCATCCAACATTGGCCTGAGGATGGTGGCGCATTTATCACCTTGCCTCAAGTGTACTCGGAGGACCCCGATAAGCCGGGAATTATGAATTCCAATCTGGGTATGTATCGTATTCAACTCAATGGCAACGACTATGAACTGAATAAGGAAATTGGCCTGCATTACCAGATTCATCGCGGCATCGGAGTTCATCAGGACAAAGCTAATAAAAAAGGAGGCCCGCTTAAAGTAAGTTGTTTCATCGGGGGGCCTCCGGCACATACTCTTTCAGCAGTTATGCCCTTGCCCGAAGGCTTAAGTGAAATTACTTTTGCGGGACTGCTGTCTGGGCGTCGATTTCGCTATAGCTACATTGACGGCTACTGTGTTAGCAATGATGCTGATTTTGTTATAACAGGAGAAATTTATCCAGGAGAGACCAAGCCGGAGGGACCGTTTGGCGATCATTTGGGCTATTACAGCCTTACGCATCCTTTTCCTCTAATGAAAGTGCATAAGGTGTATGCCAAGCCTAATGCTATATGGCCATTTACCGTCGTTGGTAGGCCGCCACAAGAAGATACGTCATTCGGTGAGCTTATCCATGAGCTAACAGGCGATGCGATCAAGCAGGAAATCCCTGGTGTAAAAGAGGTTCATGCTGTTGATGCTGCAGGCGTGCATCCGTTGCTTTTTGCAATTGGCAGTGAACGCTACACCCCCTACCAGCAAGTCAAACAGCCGGCTGAGCTGCTGACGATTGCTAATCGTATTTTGGGAACAGGGCAGCTGAGCTTGGCGAAGTACTTATTTATAACAGCTGAAGAGAATCAACCCTTGAACGCACATCATGAAGTTGATTTTTTAGCCTACATTTTGGAACGTATGGATCTGCAGCGGGATATTCACTTTTATACTCAAACTACAATCGATACGCTGGACTATTCCGGTACCGGATTAAATAGCGGCAGCAAGGTTGTATTCGCAGCATATGGAGATAAAAAAAGGGATTTATGTCTGGAGGTTCCTAACGTTTTTAATGAGCTGCGGGAGGTTGAACAGGCTCGCTTGGCGATGCCCGGTATCGTGGTAATTCAAGGTGCCAAGTTTACTACCTACAGCGAAGCGCAGCAGGAATTAAAAGAGCTGTGTGATGATATTCAGTCTAAAGGTCCGATTCCATCTTGCCCGATGATCATATTGTGTGATGACAGCCAGTTTATGAGTGCGACGATTAACAATTTTCTTTGGGCAACATTTACACGCAGCAATCCTTCCCATGATATATATGGCGTCAACAGTTATTATGAAAATAAGCATTGGGCTTGCGATAATGTTATTATTGATGCCCGCATCAAACCGCATCAAGCTCCGCCATTAATACCGGATCCGGATGTTGCAAAAAACATCGAAAGATTTTTTGCAGAAGGTGCTAGCTTAGGTGGAATTAAGCTGCGGTGAGTATGCAAGGAAGGGCTGCACCGAAAGTCATTTTGGGACAATCCATCCACCACTTTATCCTGATATAGAGTCGCAAAAGAACCCTCAATTCCACTTTGGTAGTGGAGTTGAAGGTTCTTTGCACATTTTATGGGTACAGTTACTAGGCTTTTCCCTTTTGAGACAACCACTTCTTGGGGTATAGAACGGAGATGGGAGATCGGAGCGGGAGAAATCAACATTTAGTAGTTTTGATTACAATATCCCCATCCATTCCCGATGCCGGCTTGCTGTTGTTGAGGATAATAATCATAGGGTTGACGATTCGAATGAACAGGAGCCTGATTGTTGTTGGGCTTATTCGAATAAGCTGAATTGGCTGCTGCATTGCTTTGGACCTGATTTGTTTTGCAATCGCTAGGCGGTCCTATGAAAACAGTTTTCGTTATGGGGGCCAACGTTTCTTTCACTTGTGCCTCATTGAGGCAATAAGTATGGGCAAATACACTTGCAGGGGTTAATCGCAGCAGGTCGGAACCACCTATGAATTCAGGAGTCGGCGCATCGAATATGGCCAATAGATGTGTGTTATCTACCGTAGCAATTTCATAATGCCACCAGCCCTGCGGCACATTAGCGACTTGGCCCGGATGGATTGAGAAATTGAGCAGCTGCTTTGTAAATGGATTGACTATGGAGACAACAGCGGCGCCGGAAATACAATACACTAGTTCTGAGGCATTTTGATGGATGTGGGGCTCAATGACATTTCCAGTACTAAGAAAAATATCAAGCAGAGACGTGTTGCCTAAAGTGTTAAGCTGATCGATGGAAAGAATATTAATATAATTCTGATCATCCTTTTTGAAAAAGAGGTTGTTATTTACATCAAAGGTGAATTGTGTGGATGGTGAAGTATAGTCCATGTATGAAACGGTCACTTTTTCCCCTACCTTCATTTAATATAGGCTTTTGACTTATGGGATATCTTATGTTTCTACCCAGAAGAAAGTGCACCATTTTATAGTAAAGGTAATTCACTGCGTTTAGAGGGGGAAGCGGGACTGGACAAACAGGGGGATCGCTATATTTTCTTTTACAATGAAAAACCATTCCTGCGTCCGGTACATCGGTCAATCACCCTCCATAACTTCCTCCTGGCGGTCGGTCGAAGCCACTCTAGCATCATTGTTTTTTCCAGCGGTTCGGCGGCATGTCAAAAACTGCGAAAGTGCAGGTTTTTTCAATGGAAAACGTTCATTTAGAGGGAATGCCTGCAAATATACAGGAATATTAGCCTAGGATTGTTTCGCCATGAGTTTGAAAGGTAAAAACATGTATTTTTGCAGGAAAACTTCGCTCTGTACAAAAAAAGATAGAAAAGATGTAAGATTGCAGGCTTTTTACAATCGTTTCATCGCATTTGGATGGAGCTCATACCTCACAAAATGCTTGCCCTCCGCGCCGGCTACAGGGGAGAACAATCCCTTTGTGCAGAGTGAATGCAGGATACGAACGGCAGTGCGATGGTTTATGCACAAATGAGTCTCCACATCAATGGGGCGCAGCGGACGAGTGAGCATGCAGGCAAGCCGGATGATTTCCAGTTCCGCTACACTCTTCATGCTTGTAGGAGAAGATTGTGGGAGATAGCGGCTAAGCACCATTTGCAGCAGGGTCTTGCACAGTTCAGGACGGTGAGCAACATCATCGTATGCAACTGAAATCACCTGAAAGCCCATAGCAGATAAGAAGGTTTCCCGGTTCAGCTCGTGGCAATATTTTTGCCTGTCCATATCCCGTACATGTGGACCGAACCCTTTGATTTCTAGGATTAGCTTGACATGCGAGGTTATCAAGGCAAAGTCGCAGAAGTAGGATAACCCCCGCCAATCGAGCACTTCGAATTCTGGATGTAAATTGTTGAAATCCCCCCGCAGAGGCCACCATACGTTGCAGCAAAACAGCTTCTCAGCTTCCCGGTGTCCTCGCTCCAATCGTCCTCTCCGTTCCCCCGTTCTTTTATGCAAATGATGTTGAATAAATGCTGCATGCGCCGCCTCGAAATTCATGGTATCATCCCTCCCGAATAATAAAAAAAGAACGTCCCGGGTCCATTTCGCGCAGGAATGGACCGGGACGTTCTTCGTCACTTACATTTTATTATAGTAAAGAATCTATCATTTAACCAGTGGGCTTATGCAACGCCACAACGGGAGCCGCGCACGTTGCAAAAAATCAAGCATTGCGGCGCTTATTTTGAACCCAGCGGCGATAAATCAGATAGGTTACTAATAAGAATAGAGCATAGATTCCAATGGCCATAAGAAGCTTGTCCACACCGGAGAACAGATGCTCCCCGATATAGGCATATACGAGCATGGCGGGGATTTTTCCAACAGCTGATGCTACCGAGTAAGTGAGCAACCGAATGGACAGTAGGGCCGAATATACATTGACTAAGGCTTGCGGCAAAACAGGAATCATGCGGGCAAAAACAATTGTCCAAAACGGATGATGCTCAATGGTTTGTGTCAGTCGTTCAAGTTTGTTAAATTTGGCTAAATAGGCTCTGCCTTGCTTTTGGAAAAAGAGTTGCACCAGCAAGTAAATGATCACACTTCCTACGGAGGCGGCAAGCCAGCTTATTAATGCGCCCAGTAAAGAGCCGTAGAAATAACCGAGCATTCCGATAATAATTTTGAAAGGAATGACTGGAAATAGAATGAAGCCTACGGCTATGAGAAATATAAGAGCTAAAGGGGCTTCGCCATTTTGAAGCCAGCTCACAATTTCATTTCTGTACATATAGAAAATCAGGATAGCTGCTGCGTAACCGATGCCTGCGAGTATGCTTTTCATATTAGTTAATAGAGCCCCACTTCATTAGATAAGCTGTGGATATATACGTCCAACATTGGATAAGAAAATAATACCATTCATTATAGCAAGCTTGCCAAGCCAATGAAAGTTTCAATGGAGCGGGGACATGGAAAAAAGCTGGCTTGGGATTATAATCCAGGCCAGCTTTTGTTAAGCATTTATAAACTATTGATGCGTTACATTATATGCATAAACCCAGTTTTCAGCATAGGCATCAGGACTTTCCCCAGGGGCCGTTGTGTCATTTGACTGTGTATAATTGCCTATTTTGAAATAACAACCTGTAGCATTTTTTGTCTGCGTGTACGGTACCGTTTGGCCATTGTATTCATAGCTGAGGACGCCGCCTGAAGCGGTGACTTTAACGGTAAATACGGTACCTAAAGTATAATTGCTGTCAAGCAAATACGCGTGGGTATTGTTTCCGTCTGTAATATAAATTTGGGCTGTTGTTGAAACACCGCCAGGGTTGTTTCCTTCAACACGGAAAACAGTTACATCATCATTTGCATCATGGATTTGGCCGACTACCGTATGCGGTTTTATGGACGTCAAGTGAGTAACTTTTTGTTTGATAAACATGGAATGTGTTTTTCCATCATTAGTTCCCCATGACTTTTGACTGCTCGAATCCTGCGTTGTGTAGTTATCGACCATCTCACGCAATTCACTTCTTGGATTTTTGGAACCGCTAGTTGAAACGGCACCGTGGTTAGCCCGGAATTGAACTGCATAGCCATCTGTGTCGTTCACAACTTTGAACCACGGGTTAATGGAATAGGTGTCCAAATCAGGCTGGAAGATTTCCAATGGTGTGGATGGATTAGAGCTCGATTTGGGTATAGGCAGAGTAAGCTTCCAGTTTTTCAAATATAACACTTGTGACGGTAATGTTGGTGTACTGCCGGATTGCGTTGTCGCGCTGGCGGTATTACTTGCCGTTGATACATTTCCGGCCGCATCCTTCGCTTTGACAGTGTAGCTGTAAGAGGTGGATGCACTCAGGCCTGTGTCGCTGAATGAGGTAGCTGTTGGTGATCCGACAAGGGTGGAGCCACGGTATACTTGATATGCCGTAACACCCACATTATCGGTAGAGGCAGTCCAGCTCAAGTTGATTTGGCTGCTGGATGCTGCCGTTGCGGTCAAGTTGGTTGGTGCTGTGGGAGCTTGCGTATCTCCGCCGCTACCACCACCTCCAGTAATTGTGAAGTCGTCAAAACGAACGTCAGTCGACGTAGTTCCACGGGCAAAAATGATAGCGCTCGTGTTAGACGATCCTGTGGTGAAGGATACCGAAATGGAGGTCCAGGCTGATGAATTGCCGCCTATGGTAACTTCGCTGCCGCCAAAAGTATTCGCTCCAATTAACCCTTGACCCAAAATCCAGGCACTAAGAGTATAGGTGGTGTTGGTGCTCAGACCAGAGATAGTTTGTGAAATTTGCGAGCCTGAGGATGATATTTTACCTGAGCGGGTGCCGCTGTGGTAATCACTTGTAGAGATCGCGGTGCTGCCGCTAGTTGTCCAGCCGGTGAAGCTGTTTTCAAAACCAGGGTTTGCAACGGTAACCTGAGTGCCTCCGGATTGAGTTGTAGCACTGGCTGTGTTGCTGGCAGCTGAAAGATTGCCTGCAGCATCCTTTGCTTTAACGGTGTAGCTGTAGGAAGTGGATGCGCTCAGGCCCGTATCGCTAAAAGAAAGGGTTGACGGAGATCCTACAAGGGTTGAACCGCGGTATACGTTATACCCAGTTACTCCTACATTGTCGGTAGAGGCGTTCCAGCTCAAATTAATTTGGCTGCTGGAAATTGCAGTTGCGGCTAGATTCGCAGGCGCTGTCGGAGCTTGTGTATCGCTTGAGGCGATATCGCTGACGAGGACATCGTCCCACCAGCCGGCTCCTGAAGAGTAAATGGCGATTTTACCGCTGGTGAGGCTGCTGTCGGTTACACTCACGAGCTGTGAGCCGTTGACCGATCCGGAAATTGTCGTGCCATTCAGCGATAGCTTCAAAGTATAGAAGGTTGATGTGTTAAAGGTATAAGCGGCACTTTGTAAGGTTGTGGTTGTGCCGCCCACTTTTTTCTTCAGCACTACATTGCCATTATTTAACGCAAGTATGTAATAGTTGTTGTTATCGGTATACCGTCCGACAATCCCTGTAGTGGAGCTGGTTGAAGCGGTTTGAATGCGCGCTTGGTAGGTGTAGTTCGTCCAAGAGGATTGGCCGTTGGTCATCATATAATCGGTTGAAGATGTAGTGGTTTGTTTGGCTAAGTTTGTACTGATCTGTGAAATCGCCCAGCTGCCGTTGCTGGTTGCGTTCACCCAGCCGCCCTGAGGAAATGAGGAGTATGATTCAAAATCATCACTGAGCAAAGTGGCGGCAAAAATAGGAGTGATAGGGACTAAAGCCACCAATAGAAGCAAGCAAAGCAAGAAACGCATACCTTTTTTTGCATCAGAACACAACATAATTATAGCCTCCCTAATTATTTGTATGGGATCTCATGTTGTCATTTGGTTTTCAGTTCTTCCACTCCGATTAACTATTTTTTTGGATTAAGCGCTTTCACATGAAAGTTGCAGATGCACCTCCTCAGAGCTCTACGTAGCCATGCTGTTTTATTAGCAATGGGCAAGCTGGATATATTTCACTTCGACTTCATTGTACAACATTGATTTGTAAAGGAAGCAAGGGTATTTTTTGGGTCAGGTTGTCATTCCTATAGGTTTCTTTGAGTTTTTTCAATTTGCAATAATCTTTGAAATGAATATGGTAGAATAATTAGTAATAGTGCTGCTAATCGCTAATGCTCAATACTATGAAAGTCTAATTTGATTTACATAGGAGGAGGAATTATGGACAAAGAATTTTTGTTGCAAAATGCAATCGAAATAATGGCAGACCGCTACAAAGCAGCCCAGACGCCAGAATTGGAGCTAGGTGCGGATCTATTTGCAGTAAGAATTAAAAAGAAGCTGATCAAGGACGGATGTACAGAGGCAGAGGCCGAAGCGGCAAGGTTAAAAGCGAAATTTTCTCACTAAAGGGGTTTTATTAATGTCACAGATGCTTAGAACTTTGTATACATTTTGCCAAAAAACTAAACATAATTCAAATAAATTGATAGTCTCCCAGTATAATCACAGCAAGGAAGTGAGCGAGTATTCTTGTGATCGTATCGAATTTGAAACATCCCCCTATGATAGCTTGAACCTCGTTGAGGACAATGGCGATAGAGTGTTATCCTTCATGATTCAAGACTGTGTTATTAACTTCGAAGGGAACAGCGCTAAAATATATCATTTGAATAAAATGTACCTAGAATTTGATTTTATTGAGTAGAATCATTGAAACATAAGAATCAGCCAAGGGGCTGCGGCCAATGTAATGAAAGCTGTAGCCATCATGGCTATAGCGGCGATGGAGCCAGAGACGTCACCATACTCCATGGCTTTGCTGATTCCGGCTGAATGTGCGCTTGTGCCAAACAGAACGCCGCGTGCAATAGGATGCTGAATGTGGAGCCACTTAACAATTAATGGACCTACAATCATGCTGAGCAGTCCGGTGAAGATAGTGGCGACAGCGGTTATCGTCGGAATGCCGCCGATATTGGAAGATATGGAAATAGCAATGGGAGTCGTTGCGGAGCGCGGAGCCAGACTGTCCATTATTTCCGGCGATAGTCCAAGCAGGTAAGATAATCCAGCTGAAGTCACAATGGCAGCAATTGCGCCACATCCTACACAGATGATAATGGTCCACGCATTATTCTTTAATTGCTCCCAATTTTTGTACAAAATTACAGCGAGTGCAATAGTAGCAGGTTCGACCAAGTCGGTAAGCCAACCGGCTCCTTTATCATACGTATTATAAGAAACGCCGGACAATTCGATAACAGCGATAACGACCATTGGGGTAACTAGTAACGGTGTCAAATACATTTTTTTATAAGTTCGGTATAAGCGTTTGGATGCCCAATAAACTATTATTGTGCCGAATAACCAGAGAATAGCGTTCATCATCGGCTTTCTCTCCTTTTACGTAACATAAATAATTGGCCCATGAGACCCGTACATATCATAACGGCTATTGTACTGAGTAAGATAGTGATCGCAATTCGGGCTCCGCTATGGATCACCAGGCTTTTATAGTTGATGATAGCAACAGTTGAAGGAATAAAGAACAGAAGCATTTCCGATAGCAGCCACTTGGAGCCATATTCAATCCAATCGAGCCGGAGTAATTTAAGTTTTAGAAGTGTGAACATGATGATTATGCCGACAATACTGCCGGGAACTGGGATATGCAGCCACTCAACGATCAAGTTGGAGATTCGGGCGAGGATGATAAATAATACGACCTGAAAGATTGTTTTAAGCAGCAATCTCATTATTTCCGCCCCCTTCTTTCCTATTCCTAGTATACGAAGGCGCGTTGCATGAGTAAAATGAATATATAGAATGGTTTTCATTCCATTTGTCTATGGAAATGAGGGTTTATTATCCGTGGAAATACGCCATTTAAAGTATATTACCGAAATCATGCGTCATAATAGCTTTACAAAAGCTGCCGAAGCGCTGCATATAACACAGCCAACCATTAGCAAAATGATCAAAAATCTGGAGAATGAGCTTAACATCGAAGTGTTTGCCCGGGATGGAAAACAGATTAAACTGACGAATGCCGGTGAAGCGATAGTAAAACATGCCGGGCCGATTCTTCAGCTGTTCGATGGTCTGATGACCGAAATAAACGACTTGACTTATTTGCATAAGGGCAGCATCCGTATTGGGCTTCCTCCGATGGCCGGATCAAGGTTTTTCCCTGAGGTACTCAAACGGTTCCAGGAGCAATATCCGGGAATCTCGATCAAAATGGTGGAGGATGGCGCGAGAAAAATCGAGGAAAGTCTATCGGACGGAACATTGGATGTGGGAGTTGTCTTGGGCCCGGTTGAAGAGGAAGTGTTCGATACATTCCGGCTCGTAGAGGATCGGTTAAAGGTTATTATGCATCCAGCGCATAAGCTGGCTCAGCGGAGCCAGATTGAGCTTGCGGATTTGGCGGAAGAACGATTTATCCTGTTCTCCAGCGATTTTGCCCTGCATGACCGAATCATTAACGAATGCCGCGCTATAGGTTATGATCCACACATTGTCTATGAAAGCTCGCAATGGGATTTTATCGGTGAGATGGTAGGTGCGGATTTGGGCATTGCAATGCTGCCCGACACGATCTGCAGAGTACTTGATCCTGATAAGCTAAGAGCGGTTTCTTTAGTCCATCCAATTATACCGTGGGAGCTGGTGATGGCTTGGAGGAAGGAAGGATACCTTTCCTTGGCGGCCAGGGAATGGATTGCGTTTACGAAAAAAATATTTAATGAACGTGTATGAGAAAGAGTAATAGTATGCCTTGATTTAACCCATATTGTATAATAAACATGAAACTGTAGATTAATAAATGGATCTGCCGGTTCTGAATAAGTCTTTTAAACTCATATTTTATAGGAAGGTGTTGAGGATATGAAAATTATTTATCATGGACATTCCGCAGTACAAATCGAGACGAATGGAAAATCGCTAATTATCGATCCATTCCTCAGCGGCAATAAACTGGCGGTTATGAAGCCCGAAAATATCAAGACCGATGCAGTCCTTTTGACCCATGCCCATATAGATCACATTCTCGATGCAGCACCAATAGCGCAAGCGAATAATATTCCTGTCGTTTCCAATGTAGAGCTGGCTGCCTATATGTCCTGGAAAGGTGTGGAGACAATCGGTATGAATATCGGCGGAACGGTGGATCTTGGCTTCGCTCAAGCCAAAATGATTCATGCACTCCATAGCTCAGGCATCGTTGATGAGGAGAACAAAACGATATTATACGGAGGCATGGCTGCCGGGTTCATCATACGTGCGGAGGGCAAGACCCTACTGCATACAGGTGATACCGGACTCTCCCGGGATATGAAGCTGATAGGCAATCGTGAAAAAATTGACGTTGCTTTTGTACCGATTGGAGGCCATTATACGATGGGCCCTGAGGATGCGCTTCAAGCAGCGAAATGGTATAGGGCTAAGCTGGTCATTCCTGTTCACTATAACTCTTTCCCCATTATTAATCAGGATGCCAAAGCCTTCGTAAAGCAGTTGGAAGCTGAGGGGATTAGTGGAAAAGTAATGGCGCCGGGCGATGAGATAGAAATCTAGGTCTGTAGTTCATAAGGAGTGCACATTAAGGCACTTTTTGTAACATTTTATCGAATATTAGATTGCCATAAGGCTTCTATTTCTGTAGACTAAGTGTATAGACTAAACATAGTTAGGCTACTCGAATGGAGACGAATTGATGGACAATATCAGGCAATTTTTTTTGAATTTAACGGTAAGACGATTTTCGATCCTTTTTCTAATATGCTTGCTGCTCATTAGTATTAAGGACATGCTGAACCTGGTACTTTTGACCTTCCTGATAGCATTTATTATGAGCAGTATTCAAAGGTTTTTAACGAGAAGGCTCAATAGATACGTCCAGATTAACAGCAAAGTCATTATCATACTTCTGTATGCTGCGATGATTTCCATATTGGTTTATGCGATCGTAAATTATTTACCGAAGGTCTTTGTTCAGATCATACATTTAAAAGAAATTTTAGTCGGATTAACGAATTTGCCTGCTCCTCAAGATGAGATTTCCCGATATGTCTATAAAACGTTGAAGGATCTGAATTTACAAGCTTATGTGAAGCAAGCCTTCGAATATATTCTCAGGTTCAGCAACTGGGGTACAACCTTTGTTCTGGCAACCATATTGAGCTTGTTCTTTATTCTGGAGAAGAATAGAATCTCTGCATTTACTTCCAAGCTTAAAACAAGTAAAGTTTCCTGGCTGTATGAAGAGCTTGAATATTTCGGTAATAAATTCATTCTGTCCTTCGGGAAAGTTATCGAAGCTCAAATTCTTATTGCTCTGTTCAACACTATATTGACTGTGATCGGGTTATGGATTCTAGGCTTCCCGTACCTGTTTGCTTTAGCTCTTATGATCTTCCTGCTTAGCTTGATACCCGTGGCAGGGTTCCTGATATCCTTAATTCCTTTATGTATTATCGGCTATAATGTAGGTGGTCATATGATGATCATCTATGTGGTTGTAATGATTGCGGTGCTTCATTTCCTGGAAGGGTACTTCTTAAATCCGAAGCTGATGTCTTCCAAAATGAATCTCCCTATGTTCTATACGTTCATAGTACTTATTTTCTCGCAGCATTATTTCGGCACATGGGGCTTGATCGTAGGCATTCCCGTGTTCGTGTTTATATTGGATATTCTCGATGTGGATACCTCAACTTAAAATGAGATAGTAATGAACCGCGGCAACCGCCCAAGTGGCGTTTAAGCAGTCAGCATTCGACAAATACACAAGTCCTCCATCCGAGTAATAGCTCAGAAGGAGGGCTTTTTACTGCGGTTACCGAACGGGGATCAGCCGAGGGATCAGCCGAGGGATCAGCGCCGCAGCCTGACCGTTGCTTTGCAGCTTGAAGCGTGGTAGTGTGTCGGTTAATCTTAGACTTTGGCCGTCACTAATGGTAAATTTAAACTTATTAATAACAAGAAGGAGTTGAGCTGTATGAAGATTGCTTTTATATCTGATATCCATGGGAATGCTCATGCATTGGAAAAGGTGCTAATAGATATTAATAAAAAAAATGTGGATAAAATGTATGTGATGGGAGATTTATGTTACCGCGGCCCGGAACCGAAAAGATCCATTGAATTGATTCGTTCCTTGAATGCTGAAGTGATTAAGGGCAATGCAGACGAATGGGTCGTTCGCGGTGTCCAGAAGGGCGAGGTTGCGGATTCCGCTTTGGAAATGATGAATCGTGAACGGGATTGGACTGTATCTAAATTAGATCTAGCCGATATCGACTATTTGTCCAAGCTGCCTACAGAAATTAACGTTACAATAGAGGGCCTGCCCCTGCATCTTTTTCATGCTACACCGGATAGCTTGTTTGATATTGTGCCTCCGGATGCTGATAACGAAACGGTTAGTTCCAAGCTGATGTCATCCAAGGACGCGCAAATGTACATATATGCTCATATTCACAAACCATATATCAGGTATATCAATGGTAAAGTGATCATGAATACAGGGAGCGTCGGGCTGCCTTTTGATAGTATGGCAATGGCTTCCTACGCTACTTTGGAAATAACGGAAGGGGCTATCAGAACCTCTATTGAACGGGTAAGCTTTGATATTGAAGAGGTTGTCCGGCAATATGAGGCTTCGAGCTACCCCAATGCGGAAATGATGACGAGGGTTCTTAGGAACGCTAGAGTTAATTAAAGAAACCAAGCAGGGAACAAGGAGGAGCTATGTCAACGAAAACGAATGCCTGCCGAATTTTAGATTCATCTCAGACGGAGTATACATTGCATGAATATGAGTGGAGTGAGGACCAGCTTGATGCTTTTACAGTTGCTGATAAAGTAGGATTGCCGGTGAATCATCTATATAAAACGCTTGTATTACGTGGAGACAAAACCGGTATTATTATAGCGTGTATCCCCGGGGACAAAGAGCTGAACTTGAAAGGGCTCGCTCAAGTGAGCGGGAATAAGAAGGTCGAGATGGTTCAGGTAAAAGAAATTCAAGCATTGACCGGTTATATTCGCGGTGGAGTGTCACCACTTGGGGTTAAGAAGAAATATCCCTTTTATATGGATCTAACGGTTACTACAGTTAACCCAGTCAGCATAAGCGCTGGTCGCCGGGGACTTCAAATATTTCTCGATGGCAAAGATTTGGCAGCCGTCTCTGAAGCTGTTTTAGCTGATATTACTCTGTAGATTAGCAATAAAATGATGAAGGATAAGGAGACTGTACATTGGATTTTTCCAGCAAGCTTAAGGAACTACGGCAGCAGCGTGATATTTCATTGCGGAAATTAGGAGAAAAGGCCAGCATTAGCTATTCGATCCTTAATTCAATAGAGAATGGCCGATTCCAACCCTCCAAAGAAATTGTAATATCATTAGCGTATGCATTAAGAGTTGAAAATGTAGAAGAGCTGTTAGTCCTTGCAGGTTACCCTACAACTATTAGCACAGATAGTGAATGATATATTGCGAGGGTCTGCATTTACCTAGCGTTATATAAGGAGTGAAAACAAATGGTGAGTCAGGGTTCCATCACGGCCATGATCGTGCAGGTCATTCTGGGAGTTCTCATTCCCGTGGCGCTTGTGTTATATTTTCGCAGGACTACGGGTATTTCTTATCGTGCGATAGGTGTCGGGATACTCGTTTTTTTCATCTTTTCGCAGGTTTTGGAAAAAGGTATGCATTATTATGTATTATCCTTTAATAAGTCGACGGCAGCTTGGTTCAAAAATCCTTGGCTGTTTGCTCTTTATGGGGGGCTTGCCGCAGGTGTATTTGAAGAGGTAGGACGGTGGCTTGGCTTTACTTTTCTTCTGAAAAACCGGCAGCAGCGCAAGGATGGCATCTCCTTGGGAATCGGTCATGGAGGCATTGAAGCCTTCCTGATAGCGATCGTTTCCGGTGTACAGGGAATAATCTTTGCAACAATGATTAATGCGGGTAAGCTTGAGGAGTCACTTGGAGCGGGTTTGCCGCCGGAACAGATAGCTGAACTCAAGAACCGTTTGATCCAAACTGCGCAAAGTGAATTTTGGTTGGGAGGACTAGAGCGTATCCCGGCAATATTCATGCAAATTGCGTTCTCTCTAATTGTATTGTATGGTGTTCGCAATCGTAAGGTTGTATATTTACTTTATGCTATTCTGCTTCATGCCTTTGTTGACTTTGCACCTGCCATGTATCAAGCTCATTTCTTATCATTGTGGGTGGCTGAGGCTGTAATATGGATACTGGGTATTGGGGCAATAGTGGTGATTGTGAAGTCGAAGAAATGGTATACGTAAATAAAGAGGGATTGTCTCAGCGTATGAGGCAGTTCCTTTTTTTGTAATTTTATTATTGACATACCATAATGTAAGCGATATCATTTGTTTATCGAACGAAGTTCGCATATGCGAACTACAAAAAATGGAAGGTGGCGCAGCCAGTTGCGAATTACAAAATTAGAATTATTTCATGTTAAGCCAAGATGGCTCTTTCTGAAGGTTCACACCGATGAAGGGATAACAGGCTATGGAGAACCGATTGTTGAGGGCAGGGCCAAGACGGTTGAGGCGGCAATCCGGGAGCTGGAATCTTATTTGATCGGGCAGGATCCTTTAAGAATTGAACATCATTGGCAGGTGATGTACCGTGGGACTTTTTATCGTGGAGGTCCGATTCTGGTAAGCGCAATAAGCGGTATTGAACAAGCGTTATGGGATATCAAAGGGAAATACTACAACATTCCGGTGTATGAAATGCTCGGGGGTGCTTGTCGGCATAAAATTCGCATGTATAGCCATTGCTCGGGAGATACGCCTGAGGAAATTGCCAAAAATGCGGTTAAGAAACAACAGCAAGGCTTTACTGCTATCAAAATCGGCATTGATCCCCCGGTGCTGAACGTAGATAGCTTAGCATTCGTCGAAAGCCAAGTAGCCAAATTGGCGGCAATTCGCGCTGCGGTTGGTAAAGAAATGGATATCGCCATTGATTTCCACGGCAGAGTGAGTCCAGCCATGTCGATCCGACTTGCACGGGAGTTTGAGCCTTATTATCCGATGTTTATTGAGGAGCCATGCCTGCCTGAGAATGTGGATACTATGGTTAGGGTTGCACAATCAACGTCTATTCCTATTGCATCGGGAGAGCGGTTGTTTACACGCTGGGGCTTCAGAGAAGCGTTGGAGAAGCAGGCGATAGCCATTGTACAGCCAGACCTGTGTCATGCGGGCGGAATTCTGGAAGCTAAGAAAATAGCCGCCATGGCAGAGGTGTATTACGGCTCCATCGCTCCTCATAATCCACTCGGGCCGATCTCATTGGCATCCTGTTTACAGCTGGATGCATGCACGCCTAATTTCTTGATTCAGGAGCATCCTTCTCTCCATGAGAAATGGGATTTGGGCGCGGGCTATCTCAAGAAACCTTTTGTTATAGAAGACGGTTATATCAAGCTGCCGGAAGGTCCAGGCTTAGGCATCGAAATTGTAGAAGAATCGCTGGTGGAGAGGGCTTACCCTGGTGATTGGGATACACCGAGATTGTATCACGAGGACGGCTCCTACGCAGAATGGTGAGCTTTAGAGGTTATACCGCGAGTGGTTGAGCCATAGGTGAAATGTGAGTGTGTTGAAGCTCTATAAAATTTTGGGAGGTCCGATTATGCTTATTAAAATGTCAAAGCTACCCGCAGTAGTTACGAGTACCTTGTTATCGCTCAGCATGCTTCTATCGGCTTGCAGTGGAGGCGGTACGGGTGCTGGAGCGGGCGGTGCGGTACCCGCGAGCGATAAGGGGAGCGGTAGTTCAACAACTCCAGCGGCAACAGTAACTGGTAACGATGCTTCCAAAAATGAGCCTATCACACTCACTATCGTCTCAACCACTATTCTGGAAAAACCGGAAGCAACCGTTGAACAAGCAATTGCTGATGAATTTATGAAGCAGCATCCGAATGTGAAAATTCAGTTTGTCGGCGTGCCGATGAATGATTTGTTTGCTAAGCTGACCACGATGGCAACAGGCAAGCAGCTTCCGGACATTTTCACAAACACACCCGATTTCGTAGCTAAGGCTGAAGAAATGGGTATTACAGCAGATATGTCCAAATTATTGGGTGATGATTTTTTGAAAGGCTTTTATCCATCTAATCTTAAAGAAGCAACGTTCAAAGATAAGCTGCAATTTATGCCTTGGTTTACAGCTCCCACAGCTCTATTATACCGAGCCGACTGGTTTCAGGAAAAAGGCTTGAAGCCTCCAACTACATGGGATGAATTCAGGGATGCTGCGAAAGCGTTAACGGAACCCGGCAAACGTTGGGGTTTTGCATTGGTTGGCTCGAAAAATGGATCGGGTGCGGGACGTTTCATGCACATTCTTCGTTCCTATGGGGTAGAAGAGCTGCGTGAAGAGAATGGGAAGTGGGTGACGGATATGGATAAACCACAGGCCATTGAAGCGCTGAAAATGTTCGGCGAGCTGTACACGAAGGATAAAGTAGCGCCGCCTGGACCTACTCAAGTAAGCTATGCAGAAGCGGTAACCTTGATGGCTACGGAAAAAACGGGGATGATCGTGACAGGTCCGCATTCTACGGGAGCCATTTATGCGCAGAACCCTAATTTGAAAGGGAAATTAGGATCGGTCCCGCTGCCAAAGGCGGCTAATGGAGGGAAGCATGTCACTACGTTAGGGGAACTTGGATTCTCCATCTCCAGCGGCTCGAAGAACCAGAAGATGGCTGTAGAATATTTGAAGTTTCTTGTTTCCAAGGACAATGCGGTTAAATTCAACGAAACGACAGGACGTATGCCGACAAGAACGGAAGCTGGGGATTTGGTGAAAAGCAGCGCAACGTTTGCCGGGTTTGTTCAAGCGTTGGAATATGTAGTTAACTTCCCGCAGGTGCCTTATTTGCCGAAAGTTCAAGATATACTGGGCGAGGCTTATCAGGTTCTGCTTACCGAACAAGCAACGCCTGAAGCTGCTTCCAAGAAAGCGGCACAAGCCATCCGTGACGAAATCCAGAAAAGCTCCAAATAACTTTGCCAGAGGGGAAACCGCCTGTCCAAGGACATTTCCCCTCAACCACCAACGGTCAAGGGGGGATTTCCCTGAAACGGCATACCTTACGGGGCGAATGGGCGGGGTTATATTTTGCGCTGCCTGCTATCCTGATCATGCTTGCTCTTATTGCTTATCCGCTCGTATATGGAATGGTCATCAGTTTATATGAAACCAATCTGCTCAATAAATACGACTTCAAATGGCTGATCAATTATAAAGATGTACTGACGGATCCCGGGTTTCTGAAAAAACTGTATATCACCTTGAAATTTACTGTGCTTGTGGTTGCAGGCAATTTTATAGTTGGCTTTGTTCTGGCCATACTGTTAAGTATGAATATCAAAGGAAGGGCTGTATTTCGGGCCATTCTAGTGCTGCCGTGGCTGTTCCCCGAGGTTGTCGTTGCCCTAATATGGAAGTGGCTATATAATCCTCTGTATGGGTTAATCAATTATTACCTGATGGAATTTCATTGGGTCAAGGAGCCCTTGGATTTGTTAGGCAATCCTAATCTCGCGTTGTTCAGCGTTGCTATTCCTGCGATCTGGAAGGGCTTCCCGCTTGTACTTGTTATGATTATGGCGGGACTGCAGTCCATCTCACAGGATCTGTATGAAGCGGCGGAGATTGATGGTGCCAATGCCTGGCAATCGATTCGTAATGTCATGATACCCGGGCTTATGCCCGTGCTGTTAGTTACTCTCATCCTGGAGACAATCTGGTGGTTCAAGCATTTTACAATTATTTATTTGCTCACATCAGGCGGTCCGGTTGACGCGACCAGTGTGCTCAGCATCGATATTTTTAAACAGGCCTTCGAGCAGTTCCAGTTTGGCCGTGCATCAGCGACAGCTGTTCTTGTTTTCATCATTTGCTTATTGATTAGCTACTTGTACAGGAGGCTGCTAAGAGATGATGACAAATAGGAAACCAAATACGATGCTGATGGCGATCATCTATGTGATTCTGATTGTTGCCTGCTTACTTATTATTGTTCCGGTGCTATGGATGGTTTCAACTTCATTGAAAGCGGAAAGCGATATTTTCTCCATCCCTCCAAGATGGCTGCCTGAGAAGGTGACATTCGCGGCTTTCACAAGGTTATGGACGGATTATCCGTTCAGCAGTTACTTCTACAATAGTCTGGTTTCCGTTGCTTTTGCTACGGTGCTGTCGCTGTTCTTCTCAACATTAGCCGGGTTTGGGGCATCTAGGTTTCATTTTAGAGGAAAAGGCGCCTTTTTAACCTTCTTACTGGTTACCCAGATGTTTCCTTCTATTATGCTGCTCATTCCTTTTTACAAAATTATGTCGATGATTGGGCTGCTGGATTCCTTGGCGGGGTTGGTGCTCACCTATATCTCGTTTACGATTCCGTTCTGCTCCTGGATGATGATGGGGTATTTTAATACCATTTCCAAGGAGATTGACGACGCTGCTGCTATTGACGGCTGCAGTAAGCTGCGTATTTTTTGGCAAATTATATTGCCATTGACCTTGCCTGGGCTTGCAGCGACGGCTATTTATTCGTTTATTGCTGGCTGGAATGAGTATATTTTCGCCTTGGTGCTAATTACGACTGAGACGAACAAAACGGTGCCTATTGGTATCGGGCAGCTCATCGGACAGTATAAAATTGTGTGGAACGATCTCATGGCCGCTTCTTTGGTAGCATCCGTTCCGTTGACGATTTTGTTCTTATTTATGCAGAAATATTTTATTTCGAGCTTGACTGCGGGAGCCGTGAAATCATAAATGATCAAAGAAAACAAATCTGCAGCACGAACCATAGACCTGCTTTGTCTGATACAAAGTCGAAATGCCCCGCTGACGTTAACGGAAATCTGCGATGGCTTGGACATCCCGAAGAGCAGTGCTTTCGAGCTGGTACAGACGTTAACGAGTAAAGGCTTTTTGGAAGTCGATGATGAGCGTCTTAAGACATATAAGCTTGGTTTGAAATTGTACCAGGTTGGAGTTTCCTACTTGACTGGAAGTGATCTTCACCGAATTGCCCGTCCTATTATGCAGCAGTTGGCCGATGAGCATGGGGCAACCGCTCTACTTGGGATGGAGGATAACGGCGGCTTGGTTTATCTGGATCAAGTAGAGCCACTAACTTCCGTAAGAACGAGGACGCAGCTCGGCTCCAGAGCCCCGATGCACAGCACAGGCTTAGGTAAAGCTCTTCTGGCAGCTTATTCAGATGCAAGGATAAAGCAAATTACTGGAGGGGAAGCGCTGCTTCCTCAAACGGAATTTTCCATTACAAGGTTTGACGCGCTGATGGTCGAATTGAATCATACAAGGGCAAGAGGTTATTCTATTGATAACCGAGAGAATGACTGCGATGTTATCAGTGTATCGGCTGCTATTTACGATTGGACTCATAACGCTACGGCTGCGCTCGGTTTTGCCGCTTTATATGCTCAAACCGATGAGAACCGTATCATCACTCTCGGGAAAAGCATTACAGAAGCTGCATTAACCGTATCGAGGAAACTGGGCTATGTGGGAACAAGGCTCTATGAGATGGATAAGGATGGTAAATTGGTATAGAGCTCTTATGTGAGATGGATAAGGATGGAAAGTTGGTATGGAGCTTTATGTGAGAAGGATAAGGGTGGTAAATTGGTATAGAGCTTTATGTGGGATGGATAAGGATGGAAAGTTGGTATAGAGTCTTTATGTGAGAAGAATAAGGGTGGTAAGTTGATATGGAGCTTTATGTGAGAAGGATAAGAGTGGAAAGTTGGTATGGAGCTTCATGCGAGAAGGATAAGGGTGGAAAGTTGGTATAGAGATTCATGCGAGAAGGATAAGGGTGGAAAGTTGGTATAGAGCTTCTTGAGAGATGAATAAAGGTGGTAAAATAGTATAGAGCTTTAATGAAAAACATAGCAGGTAGTAATACTAGCTAAGCTTCGTCAGGTAGATTTTCTACTTTGGGGTTTAGCTTTTTTTTGATAAATTAGCCAGAAAGTTTAAGTTCTTTTCAGCACCAAAGTATGAAGCAGGGTTGCCCTTTCTAAGTTTTTAACATATCTAAATTTTGAGATCTATACGTATTCAATCATCAGGGGAGTTCCTTTTTATATTCGGATAGCGGAGAAGTAGCTATTTGCTCTATAGCTCTTGAACGGAACAGAGATTTCCGTTATTCCATCTGCCGCTGCCAATTTAAGACGATAGCGGAAGTCGGAACTCCGCTATTAGCGGCGAATGATGAGTAATATGCAACAAATAGAGAGATAACGGAAGCAGATCTTCCGCAATCTTTCTATTTGTTGTGCTTTCCATGCCATAGCGGATAATTACTTCCTCTATTTTGGCTTATTCATATGGGGTGTACGAAGCTTGCCCCATATTAAACATGGATTTGCTCAACTTCGTCAAATAGAAATTTGAATTTCACTAAAACGAATTGTGACTTTTTGCTCACAAGAAAAGGCTTTTAAAGCTCGAATGCATTTTCGACGGGCGGTAGCGAATGGTTAACTGGAATTTCTGGAGCTAATTCCTCCATTACATGCCTAATGAGGAACTTAACTGGAAATTGTCATGCTAATATATATGTTTTTAGAATAAATTCAATAAATCATTAAAATTAACGGGAGGATTTCCAGTTATTTGAAAAAAAGTCCCTCGATGCCTGGAATTAACGGGAGGATGATTTCCTGTTAACCAATCATGCCTAACCTTGAACTGCACCAAAATCAATACCCATCCGTCACTTTTCCCTGAGAATGTCCAATGAACAGCCATTCGAGGTCCCTTTCACTTTTTAACAGGACATTTTGTTATGGAATCATTTAGTAGGGTATCGTACTATAGATAGTAGAGTTTAATAGGATGTAATTATGTCGAACGATACCAATAAAGAGAGGAAACATTAACATATGAGACGCCAAACTACTGGAAACCGAACGCAATCCAATCGAAAAAGGAATTATTTGCTCGCCTTAGTAGGCATCGCAGCCGCTTCGTGCTTGTCGATTATTATTCTTGCGCCAAATTTCGCTAACAGCTTAATTATATCGAAGGGCAGCACTGAGGCACCACAAGCCGTAGAGAAAACCGCACCTGCCAAACCGGCAAGAATAGCGCTCGATTTTCAAATGGATGATATTATGAATGGCTGGGTCTCTTATTCTGACGGGATTATGAAAACCAACGATGGGGGTGTGAGCTGGTCTGCTGCCTCCACCACTACAGCTACCACTACAGCAACCACCACAGCAACCACCACTACAGCTACCGTTGCTGCAGATTCACCTGACAAATCTAACCTCACGTCCGCAGCTCCTGTCGAGAATGAAGCTTTACAATGGATCAAAGGGAGCCTGCCTAGCAACATTCAACGGATTGCCGTTGGAGCGAAAGAGCTTGAGGTTAAAAAGTCGCAGTTTCTAAGCGAGCATATCGGCTGGGTGCTGTTGGTTAAAGAGGAGCAAGGAGCTTCTCCCTTGTGGGTGACTACAGATGGTGGTAAAAGCTGGAACCAGCAGGTTACACCTGAGCTTGTGAAGCAGATGGAAACGGAAAGTCTGCGACTGCGAACCATAGCGAAGGAAGCGGAATATTATGCCGACAATGAGGCAGCGCGGAAAGCTATTCAGTCGGAGTGGACGTTAATGCCCGAAACGGCAGCTCGAGGAGATATTGTACTTGTACGTCACCGTTCTCCCGGTAATGTGGAATGGCAAGGAAAATCTTATGAGATGAAGCCGTTTGGTTCCGGTTACTTCACCTATTTGCCGATCCCCATGAATACTAAGGCGGGAAGTTATCCCATTGGGGACAAGACCCTCACGATCAAGGAGAAGAAATTTGAAACTCAATATTTACAAGTGACGAAACAAATGGAAAGCATGAAACAGGATACGAAAAGAATTCAAGAGGATCAGAAGAAGATTGATCTGGCCAGAAGCAAGTCCGAGCAGGAATTTTTATCCTCCTCTCCGTTTATTCAACCGATTGAAGGTATCCTGACGACGCCATACGGTTACACAAGATATGTGAACGGCAAGCTTGACAGCAGCCATATGGCAATAGACCTTGCTGCAAAGGAGGGGACTCCTATCAAAGCAACTAATGACGGCGTAGTGGCTCTCGCTGATAGTTTGTATTTGACAGGAAACTCCATTTATATCGATCATGGTATGAACTTGTTCTCCCAATATGCGCATCTATCTGAGCTGAAGGTTAAAACAGGGGATCGGGTGAAGCAAGGTGACATTATTGGCCTTGTAGGAACTACTGGGTTTTCTACCGGTCCTCATTTGCATTTTACATTTTGGGCGCATAATATACAGGCCAACCCCAACCTGTTCTTCAATACCAAACCGTTTAATTGGTTTCAGCCTGCACCTTAAATAATATTATGTGGAGTCGTTATCATCTTGGTCGACAGGATGGTAAGGCTCCATAGCTTTTTGGAAATGGCGCAAAAACAAATAATCTACGCTGTTTAATTCTTCTTCCCGGTACATGAGAAAAAGCTGATTAAGTGGAAACGGATTCTGCTCGATGGGTATGGCGAACATTTCTCCCGATTCAATCTCCGCCTGCATGTAAAGAGGAAACGACAGAAAAATACCAAGCGTACTTTTGATCCAATGTTTAATCAATTGCAAATTATTGGTTTCATACTGCGCATTATAGTGCAGGTTCAGATCATTGAAGGTAAGATCTATTTTTTTGCGAAACATGCTCTCCGGCTCATAAAGAATAAGCTGTTCTTTCAACACATCCTGCAGCTTCAGGGAAGCTCGACCGGCATAAGGATGCTCCTCGGATACGATGGCATAGACTGGATGCGAATGCAGCAGCCGAAAGGTGATTGCAGGATCATTGGCGGTATAACGCGTAATTCCGAATTGAAAATGCTTGTTCTTGATCATCTTGATTTGCTCTTGGGTTGTGCAGCAAAGCACCTGAAGTGCAATGTTGGGGTAGGCTTTACTAAAGCTGTCCAAAATCGGGGGCAGGATGATACTGGCAAATGAATTGACACAGCCGAATGAAAGCTTGCCCGTCAAGCCTTGCTTTAGATGATCCACTGCCTCACGGCCTTGGTCCAGCGCGGCAAGCGCGTTTAGTGCATAGGGGAGGAAGGCGCTGCCTTCTTCAGATAGCCTGATTATTCCGTGGGCCCGGATGAGCAAGGGCTTGCCCAGCTCTCTTTCCAGCTGCTTGATCCGGTGTGAAACCGTAGGCTGGGGCAAGTACAGCTTTTCCGCGGCTTTGGAAATACTCCCTAATCGGTAAACCGTCACGAAGGTTAAGATTTGATCGAAGGTCATGAAACACCGCCACTTTCCCAATTAATGTTGCTTGCAGCCGTCTTTGTGGGCATGGTATTCAAAAAATGAATAAGGTCATTCAGTTTTGGATATGTACTTGATATCGAATTCGCCATAAAATAAAGATAAATAACGGGCGCGGCAAATTGTTCAAGACATTGTCTTGGGCTAGTTTATTAATTTCATAAATACTAGAAGCCAAGTTCAAAAAGGAGGCTTTTTGAACAACCTCTAGAAGTGAAAAGGATAGGGTAACTAATGCCGCTCCTTAAGTTAGGATATCCCCTAAAGCTCACCAATACAAGAGACAATTAGAAGACAAGAAGGTGACTTGCTGTGAATTCGGAAAAAGCGGTGCGAGCGATTGGGATTTATGGTGGAGGAGTGTTTTTCGGGGTGATGACGGTAGCCCAGCCGTTTTTTACGCTTTATGCAGATGCACTTGGGGCTTCTACTGCATTGATTGGATTAATTGTAACACTCAGGTCTTTATTGCCAATGTTTATTGCAATGCCTATCGGGCAAATGATCGATACCTTGGGACCTTTTCGGATGACCAAGATAGGATGCTTATTGCTTATGGCTTCATTAGCCATTATGTCATGGAGTAGTACACTGTTGGTACTGGCTGTTTCACAGGTGCTTCTTGGAGCGAGTATGATTATCATGGCGTCTTCGCTTCAGGTTCTTGCTACGGATGGGGAGCAGGATAAGGCGAAACGCAACAAGAACATCAACCGTTTCTCCATGTGGTCTTCCGTAGGCAACATGGCTGGGCCGCTATTAGGCGGACTAGTTGTTTCCTATTATGGTTCTTCCATATGGAGCTACCGCTCTGCTTTTATCGCTTCGTTTATCGTTTGCTCGGTTTGTTTTATCCTTGTTTCGTTGATCAAGAGTCAAGATGGACCTGGCAAGCTGACGAAAACTAAAGAGCTTTTTAAACCTAAGGAAATGCTGAACAGCTATATCAGCGGGATTCACTTAACCCGGCACAGGGGTGTTCAGTTTGGGCTTGTGGGTACATTTCTGATTATGTTCATTCAAGCGTTGTATGGCAGCTTTATCCCGCTTTATTTAAATGAGCATGGCTATTCGGCCTTTATTATTTCATCAGTTATCTCACTAATGGGATTGTCTGGTCTGGTATCACGGTTTTTATTGGGCCAATTCATGAAACGGGTGACATTGGAAACGATTCTGCTCACCGCTGGCTGTGTAGCTTCAATATGCCTGATCTTTATTCCCGTTGCTTCCTTGCATATTATCGGAATTGGCATAATTACTTTCCTGCTCGGCAGCTCAATCGGCATGAATTTGCCGGTGACCATTATGATCATGGTGGAGGAAACGAAGGAGTCGGAACGCGGGAAGGTTATGGGGCTTCGCCTCTTAACGAATCGTTTATCGCAAATGACCGCTCCTGCCATGTTTGGCCTACTCGGACAGTCTTTCGGCTTGACCGCAGCTTTTTATACGGGAGGCGGCATGCTTCTTGCAACGATGCTGGGATTTGCTGTCTACAGCTCCAACAGGCAGGCACCGGTGAAAAGCGAAGCCTCCGCTTCTACTGCCGCGGAGCAGTCATCCAACCTTTGAGTTTATGCAGCAGCGGTCATAGTTGAAACAGATTCAGATATTAACCGGGCATTAACATATGGATGTGAAAATCTCCTACATCAGTTATTGATAATGGGACTGCCATTACCTTGCATTCTGTGGAAATATGATGATCTCCCAAAATATTTGGAGGTGTAATATCCACATGAATTCCGTCGTTGTACAGCATTGTGCTGGCATTACCGCTGATCATGTTCCCTAATTCGGAAATAGCGCTTTGACACATTTCGTCCAATTCGGTTACTGCATAACCGCCCATCATGGCAGATACGATTTTCAAGGCCACTTGCTCAGGAAAGCCAAACACGACATCACCTTTGAAATGTCCAACGATTCCGACTTTTAGCCAAATGTGTTTCTCCATGAGCTCTAATTTCTTTACGGTAAGCTGGCCGATTGACGGTTTGGTCTGTACAAAGGTTTCGATTACAAGGATGGAAGCTGATAAAAACGGGTTGATATAGCTTGCTTGCATAATGAACTCCCCCTGCCTGATTAGAATGAATAAAAAGGACTGCCCCGAATTGGAGCAGTCCTTTTTCTGAAAAAAAAGTAAAGCTGCATTTCGGCAACCCAGCTGTCATAGGAATGATTTCCCTTAGACCTGAGGCTTTGCGTCCCTGACTTTCGACAGGTTTGCTATTATCGTTGTAGCTTGTAGGTTATAAGAACTGGTTACAAAGTACTAAAACTATCATATCACACTGCTTCAAGATTAGAAACGAAAATAAATGTTTAAAACACCACAAAATGATAGTCAATAAATAATAAAATAAAAAAGATTATAGGACTAAAATGGGTACTCTCCTAATAGTATAATAGTAGGCTTGGGTTAGAGCCCGGGCTACTAATGGAGGGATAAAATATGGAAATCGAAGCAGTAGAACAAGAAGTATTGTTGTCGGATGAGGAAACTATCGAAGAGGCTGAAGAAGTAGAGGCAGAAGAAGAAGAAATCGAAGCAGAGGAAGAAGCAGCAGAGGAAGAGAGTGAGGAATCAGAATCTGAATCGGCCGAAGAGGCAGAGGAAGAAGCTGACAGTTCGGAGGAAGAGTCTGCCGAGGAATCCGAAGAAGAGTCCGCTGAGGCTGATGAATCCGAATCCGATGAGTCCGGTTCAGAAGCGGAAGCGACTGAATAATACTGCTTCGATCCCTTCTCTACATCTCGAACTGAAATCTATATCATATAGCTTATGATGACAGCAGCACCGCATTATGCGGCAGCTGCTGTTTTTTATTGTGAATATTTTGAAAAGTCAGTGGATAAAATAAATAGCGTTGTATTTATATACATTTAAATGTATAATTATGCATTATTGATTAGGGGTGATGGAATGAGTTTACAAATAGCCTTAGAAACTTCTCAGCTGATGGATGAAGCAAAGAAATCGATTTTATTTACTGCAGCACGCCCGGAGCTTGTAATGGAACGCGGCGAAGGCATGTACTTGTGGGATACGGACGGCAATCGGTATCTGGATTTTATCGGAGGTTGGGCTGTAACTTGTTTGGGGCATTCACCCGAGATTGTTCGAGAGGCTTTGAATCGGCAATCGGGCATGTTAATTAATTCGAGCCCTTCATTTTACAACAAGCCGATGCTTGAATTTGCTAGCCTCTTAACGAATAATTCGTGCTTTGACAGAGTATTTTTTGCAAGCAGTGGGGCGGAAGCCAATGAAGGTGCGATTAAACTAGCCAGAAAACACGGTCAGTTAAACCTTGGTGGAGCTTTTGAAATTATTACGATAATTAACAGCTTCCACGGACGTACGTTAGCAATGATGTCTGCGACTGGAAAGCAGCAGTGGGAACCTTTATTTGCTCCCAAGGTGCCAGGCTTTAAGCATGTGCCATTGAATGATATAGATGCATGCCAGGCAGCTATCAATTCCAATACTTGCGCTATTATGCTAGAGCTTGTTCAAGGTGAAGGCGGGGTTCATGAAGTTGATGCTGAGTATTTATACAAAGTGCGTGAATTGTGTGATGAGTTTGGTCTCATGCTTATTTTCGATGAAATACAAACGGGGCTCGGAAGAACAGGGAAGTTGTTTGCCTATGAACATTATGGAATCGAAGCGGATGTCATGACTTTAGGAAAAGGAATTGGCGGAGGATTCCCTCTGTCAGCCTTATTGGTTAAAGAGCCTTATAATATATTTGAACCTGGGGACCAGGGAGGCACATATTCCGGGCAACCATTGGCCATGGCAGTGGGGCTTGCGGTAGTGAAGGAGATCATAGATAAGAAGCTTTCCGTTCATGCAGAAGAGCAAGGGAATTATATGTATAACAGCCTGCGCGATATTGCTCATAAATATCAGCTAAAGCAGCTGCGCGGCAAGGGGCTGCTGCTAGCCTTTGACCTCCCGGAAGCCAGAGGCAGTGAGCTGGTCTCCGAATGCTTAAAGGATGGCTTGCTGATTAACTCCCCCAAGCCGATAACCATCCGCCTGATGCCTTCACTAATTGTGTCCAAGGAAGAGATCGATGCCATGATTCAAATATTATGCGGAGCGCTGGATAGGTTGCAGATTTCATAGTTTAAGACTCCTTTTATCTTATTGAGCCCTGGAGGATTTTGTACGGAACTAAGAGTTCCGTTATTCCATCAGCCGGCTCTAATCTAAGGAGATAGCGGAAGTGGGAATTCCGTTATGTTGGCCAAATTGGACATTTATGCATAAAAACAGAGGGATAACGGAACTGGCGCTTCCGTTATCCCTCTGTTTTTTGGGCTTTCCAGCTTATAGAGGAACAATGACTTCCGTATTGCCCTTCACTTCTGTGGATTCAGTACTAGTCGGTTGTTAGGGTCATATACAGGTGATCTCTTCTCTAAAGGAGGTGGAGCTAAATGTACATGGAGCACTGTAAAGGTGTTCATTATTATGTATAACGGCTCGAAGACCGGTTAGGGAAGTGATGGGGCGGCGCAAACAGAGAGAAGTCAAAAGGGGACATGGGTGTGGGACGGAGGAGTGTGAGCGTCCGCCTGATTGTCACATCGGTGACTGATCGGGTATGCAACCTACCTTTGAAGCTCGTGTTGATTCCGAGTATCTTCATCGAGAGAGCTTCGAATAAAAACTTTTTCTTATTTCCTGAGCTTTCATGTTTACAATTTATTCATACCTGTTTAATACTCGCCAAATGTTTGATTTATATAATCAAAACAAACATAAACAAGCAATAGAGAAATAAAACGAACATTAAATGATTGAATTTGCTTGAATTGCATGTGGAAGAAAGGAACGATCCTGTTGACAGATGTTTTAACTAAAATCAAAAAAGCAGCTGCAGGCTGCGATGAAAGGGTACTTCAAGCCATTGATCTGGATCTGATCAAGATCGATACAGGAGCTATCCTGGAAGTAGCCCCCTATCTGCAAAGCAAAGGCTACTGGAAGATTAGCATAGCAGCCGATGCAACAACCTACGAGGTCGCAGGCAACAAGCTGGTTGAGGTCATCGAAAATACAGCCATATCGGTACATAGAACGATCATCAAGCCGGACCCTCAAGGTGACGTCATAGCCGATGAAGCTTCCCTGCTTCAACTGATAGCCGATATTAAACAAAATGAGGCAGAAGCTGTAATTGCGGTGGGAGGAGGCACCCTTCATGATATCGTCAGGTACTCGGCTTACCTATTGGGAATCCCCTTTATCTCCGTGCCGACGGCGCCTTCGGTAGACGGATTTAATTCCAAAGGAGCTCCCATTCTAATAAGAGGGGAGAAGATAACGATTCCCGCGATTGGGCCAGACGCTATTTTTGCAGATCTTGATGTGCTGGTAAAAGCTCCTAAAGCATTGGTAGCTGCGGGGTTTGGTGACATGCTTGGCAAATATACATCCTTATTTGATTGGAAATTCGGGTCGTTAGTTGCCGGGGAGCCTTACTTGCAAGCTGCTGCCGATATTACCAGATCCGCATTGCAGCAATGTGTGAAGCATGTGGATTTGATCGCTGACAGGCGGGAGGAAGGGATTCGCACTTTAATTAGTGCGCTGATCGAGTCGGGTCTCGCCATGCTGTTGTTAGGCCAATCACATCCGGCCTCGGGTGCTGAGCATCATTTGTCCCATTATTGGGAAATGGAGTATATCAAACTTGAGCGCAGGCAGCTGCTGCATGGAGCTAAAGTAGGCGTTGCTTGCATCGAAATTTCCAAGCTGTATCATCGAATCGCCCATGAGGGTTGGAAGAATCAATCCTGGACAAGCGAGGCAGAAAAGCCTGATCCAATCACAGTGAATTGGGAGGAAATCAGCAAGGAGATTCGGGACATTCCTACTGGGGAGACGCTTGGTAAGCTTCTGAGAAAAGTTGGCGGTCCTATATCGGTTGAGGAGCTCCCGGTGAGCAAGGAGCTGCTGGAGCGCAGCTTGCGCGAAGCCCATCAGGTTCGTCCCAATCGGTTCACTCTTTTAAGGGCTTATAATGAACAATTAAACCTACAGATTAATTAGGAAATGCGCGAGCAGCTCCATACACTTTTACAAAGCGAGGGATATTTTTGTTAGCGGTACAAAGAAAAATGCGAATTGTGGAATATGTTAGGCAGTATCGCACAGCGACAATCGCAGTGCTTGCCAAGGAATTTAATGTACATGAGGCTACGATCCGACGAGACCTTACTGAAATTGAACAAGAAGGTCTCCTGAAGAGGACACATGGCGGAGTCATTGTTGAGCAATGGACGCATGACGAGCCTCCTTTTAACGAAAGAACCAATCAGTGCCTGGAGCAAAAGATGAGAATCGGTCAAATGGCAGCAAGCCTGGTAGAGGATGGAGAAAATATAATCATCGATTCCGGGACAACTACGCTGCATATCGCGAGAAATTTGGTTCATCGCTCGAATATTACTGTGGTTACCAATGATATGAACGTCGCTGCAGAGCTGCGCGATGCCCCGCGTGTTAAGGTGATCTTGACCGGGGGAGAGCTGTATCCATCCAGTTATATGCTCAACGGCATGTTCACGGATTATGTGCTCAAGTCTTTGCATGTGGAGAAGGCGTTTATCGGAACCCCTGCCCTGCATCCGCAGCATGGCCTAATGCATCCTGAGGCTCAATTGGTCCCTGCTAAACAGGGCATGATAAAAGCAGCCAGAGAAATTATCGTGGTTACGGATGATAGTAAGATCGGCAAGCTATCGCTCCATTCAGTGGCACCCAATAGTTCGATTCACACATTGATTACCGGGAAAGAAGCATCCGACTTCGACCTCAAGCCATTTCAAGAATGGGGAATTAATGTTGTAACGGTTTGAATGTGATAAGGAAGAGGAGGGGGATTACTCTTGGCATCCATTGAGTTTATGCGTGTTACGAAATCTTTTGAAAAAAGCGTCGTCATTCGAGATTTGGATTTAAAGATTGAAGATGGAAAATTTACGGTACTGGTAGGTCCTTCGGGCTGTGGGAAAACTACGCTTCTCAGAATGATAGCTGGGCTTGACCCCCAAACATCAGGCTCGGTGTTCATTGATGGAAAGGATGTTACACGAACTGCACCTGGTCAAAGAGGTGTGGCTATGGTTTTCCAAAACTATGCACTTTACCCAACAATGTCGGTCCGTGAAAATATCGAATTTGGATTAATAAACAATAAGGTAGACAAAGCGGAGAGAATACAGCTGGTAGAAAGTATAAGCTCTACAGTCGGGTTGAAAGATTATCTGGACCGCAAGCCATCCACTTTATCCGGAGGCCAGCGTCAGCGTGTTGCTCTGGCTCGCGCTATGGTCAAGAAACCATCCGTGTTTCTAATGGACGAGCCTTTGTCCAATCTGGATGCCAAGCTCAGAGCGCAGATGCGCCTTGAACTGATTGAACTCCACAAAAAGCTCGGTACCACCTTCGTATACGTTACTCATGATCAAGTGGAAGCTATGTCTATGGCGGATACGATCGTTCTGATGAATCAAGGGCTTATTCAACAAGAGGCTCCGCCGGATGTCATCTATCATGAGCCTAACAACCTGTTCGCTGCTCAGTTTATTGGAGTTCCGCCGATGAATGTGGGAGATTTGGGGGTAGATGGGGTAAAATTCGGATTTCGTCCAGAAAGCGCGGTATTGTCCGATGAACCCGGCGGACTACATTATTCCGTTAGTGGAGTCATAGCTACGAGGGAGATGCTTGGCTCTGAAACTCTTTATCAAGTAAGAACAGACCGTCATTCTTTCATGATCAAATGTATCGAAGATCCGTTTTCGGTCGATCAAAGGGTGCATATCGGAGTAGCGGCAGCAAAAATATATTTCTTCGGAGCGGATGAAACCCGTATAGGTGAGGATCACATTCATTACCGCAAATATTTGGATGTGCTGAGAGGGCATCGGAATGGATAAAAAAACAATTTGGGAATCTGTCCGTCCTTATATTATGATCGCTCCGGCTATGGCAGGCATCTGTATGTTTGTTATGTACCCTATCCTTTACTTAATCTATTTAAGCTTTTTTAAATACAACCTGATGAATAAAGCCAAAAACAAGTTCATCGGACTGGATAATTTTACCCAAATTTTTACTCGCGCCGATTTTTACAAGGCATTGACGAATACGCTGCTTTACACAGTCGGTGTAGTAAGCCTGACGCTGATCTTGTCATTGCTTATAGCGGTGTGGCTCTCCAAAAGGACCCGGTTTAATGCAATTATTCAAGCCGGTATATTCACGCCTCATATCGTTTCCATAGTATCTATTTCACTAGTATGGTTGTGGCTTATGGAGCCTAACCACGGGATGCTCAACTTTCTGCTCAAGTCTTTGGGCTTGCCAACATCCCAATGGCTGCAAAGCTCAAATACAGCTCTGCTATCTGTCATTATTGTATCGGTGTGGCAGGGCATCGGCTATTACACTTTGATTATTGTGGCTGCGCTTCAGAGCATATCCCCCACCATATATGAAGCCGCAGCATTGGATAACGCCAGCAGGTTTAAAGTATTTTACAAGATTACATTACCGCTTATTTCACCGCAGCTGTTTTTTATCCTGATTATTATGACTATCGGCTCCTTTAAGGTTTTTGACACGGTTCAGGTCATGACAGGCGGGGGCCCCAATGATGCAACAAGCACGATTGTTTATTATATCTTTGGGTACAGGACAACGAATATAGGCTATTCGGCTGCTACTGGAGTGGTTCTGATGGCGATCATCGGACTGCTAACCTTTGTATACTTCCGAGTGTTGTCCAAAAAAGTACATTATCAATAGGTGGCCATTCGGACCACTCAAAAGGGGAATTCGTACTTGAAAACATATGAATTCAAATACTTGAGGCTGACCAGGGACTTTTTATTGAAAGTAATTATTTTAATGGTTTTCATTTTCCCGTTTCTATGGATGATATCCACCTCTCTTCAAACTTTTCGGGAGACCTTATCCTTCCCGCCTACCCTGATTCCAGCATCGCCGCAGTGGATTAATTTTGTACAGGCTATGAGTGCGGGCCCTTTTCTGACATATGCTAAAAACTCTGTAATCATTACGATCTCCATTATCATCATCCAGCTGGTTGTAATGATTCCTGCGGCGTATGCCTTTGCCAAATACAAGTTTCGCGGGAAAAATATGCTGTTCGGCATGGTACTGCTCGCCTTCATGATTCCGGGTCAGATTACCTTCATCCCGGTTTACTTAATGATGGCGGATTGGGGAATCAGCAAGACGCTATTGCCTCAGATTATCCCTTTTATGTCAAGCGCATTCGGCATCTTCCTGCTGCGTCAATATTTTATGCAAATTCCACAGGAAATTGTTGAGGCGGCCAGACTGGATAACGCGAGTGAGTTCAAAATTATGTGTCAAATCATGATTCCTATGTCCAAGCCTGCATTAGCAACTATAGCTCTGTTCAGCTTTGTCAGTCATTGGAATGATTACTTCTGGCCTTTAATAATGACAGATTCGGCTTCCATCCGCCCGTTGACTGTAGGAATTGCGATGCTCCGGGAGACTGAAGGAATAAGCAACTGGCACATTATTATGGCCGGCAACGTTGTATTGGTCGTTCCTATTCTTATCGTCTACTTATTTTGCTCCAAGCAAATTGTAAAAGCTTTTGTTTACTCAGGGATTAAATAAGAGCTAGTCCCTTTCAAATAAAATTTGAGAACTCACAATGGAGGGAATTTAAATGAAGAACAGGTTAAGTAAAATGTTGGCAGTTCCGGTAGTATTGGGATTAATTGCAGGCTGCGGGGGAGGCCAACCAGAGCAAACAGCTCCTGCGGCAGCGAAGCCTTCAGAGCCAGCCAAAGCGGCTGAGCCGGCAAAGGCTGCAGAGCCTGCTAAAGCCGGAGGCAAAGTTACCGTACAGTTCTGGCATTCCTTGGGTGGCAAGAACGGCGAATACACCGATGCCATGATCAAGCGGTTTAATGAGAGCCACAAGGATATCGAGGTGGTGGGAACCTTTCAAGGCGGCTATGATGAAACGGTGACCAAGCTTCAACAAGCGATTGCATCGAAGAATGCACCGGATGTAAGCATGCTGGAGCGCGCTTATGTAGAGCTTTTTGCAGATGCAGATGTTTTGGAAGATTTGACTCCAATGATGAAAACTTCTAACATAAGCGTCGATATTTTTAACCCCGGCTTGATGGGACATTCGACTTTCAATAAAAAGCTGGTATCCTTGCCGTTAAATCGTTCGACTCCAATTATGCATATTAACAAAACGATGCTGGACGAGAAAGGGCTTGCGATACCTACAAACTGGGATGAATTAAAGAAGGTTGCCGAAGCGCTTGTCATCAAAGAGAACAACGAATATAAGCGTTATGGTGTAACCATGCCTTATGATACCTGGTATCCAATAGCTATGATCTCACAGGCTGGCGGCAAGTTTTTTAGCGATGATAAAAAAAGACAATCGGGTTCCATGATAATGGAGTGGGCGTTAAAGTGTTTAATTTCCTGAAGAACCTTCAGAGTACAGGAGCCTTATATTATCCGCCGGCTAAGGATTCTGGAAATATTACAACACAGATGTTTGTGGATGGTAAAGTAGGCATCATGTACGGGTCTACTGGAAGCATTGGCGGCTTGGCGAGTGCTGTTAAATTTAATTATGTCACTGCATTTTTGCCTCAGGATAAGATGTATGCGAATCCGACCGGCGGAGCCAATGTTTCCTTGCTGTCCTCTTCCAAAAACAAAGCCGCTGCGTGGGAGTTTATACGCTGGATGGAGACGGATTCCCAAGGAGCTTTACCGTTTATCTTGCAATCCGGTTATCTACCATTTACCAAAACTATGGTTGAATCCACAGAAATTAAAGAGCAATGGGCAAAAGAACCGAATCGGAAAGTGGCTTACGATCAGCTTCAATACGCTGTCGATACGAATAAGGATGTAGCTTGGCCGGAGGTTATGCACGAGTTTTTCTCGGCGATAGAAGCTGTGATGTATGACAGTAGGAATGTTCAGTCCACCTTGGACACTTTCAAAAAAGAAGCTGAAAGAATTCTGGCTAAGTAATCGCGAGGAGCTGAAGGGATGTCCTTACAGAATAACAAAGTAAGTGCGCAGAAAATTCATTGGCAGGCACACCAAAGCACGAATACAGAAATGCCGGAGAACACAATGTCAGCCATGCATTATGCATGGGAGCTTGGCGGTATCCCCGAGATTGACATCCGGCAAACAGCAGATGGAATCATTATCGGCATGCATGATGCCACACCGAAGCGGACGACAACCGCATCAATTACAGATCAAGATACTCCGATTTCTGAATTAACTTTTGCGCAAGTACAGAGCTGGGATGCAGGAATTAAATTTAGCGAATCGTTCAGAGGGGAGAAGATTCCTTCACTGGAGCAAGTACTGGATGTTTTGTCTGATTATCCGGAGCGTGAGGTTTATCTGGATTACAAACAAGTGGATCTGGCCAGCTTAGCGGGCGTCATTCATAAGTATGGCGTCGAACGGCAAGTCATTTTCTGTCACCGGGATCAAGATAACTGTAGAACTATGAAACGGTTGGCTCCTGAAATACGGACGATGCTGTGGATACCGGATACAGAGATTGACACCCGGTTCGGAGAAGTGGCGGAGGCCGGATTCGACTCTCTCGATATGATCCAATTTCATTTGGTTGATGCACAAGAAAAGCCGGAATGGAGATACAGGCTGCAGCGCCAATTTCTGCAGAATGCATTGGAACAATTGAGCGAAGCAGGGTTGGAGCTGGAAGTATTGATTTTTCATTTCGATCAAGCTTCATTATTCGGGCTGCTTGATGTTGGTATTCGAAGGTTTGCTGTAGATGAACCAAAGGTATTTGCAGCAGAGCTCGAGCATTATTATAATAAATAAATTCAAGTCGTGCTTGAGGAACGGATAGCTGGTACCGGTATTCTACTGGTGCCAGTTTTGCTTATTTTACTTAACCTCGAGTACCGAGCCGCCAAGAACAAAACGCCATTCGAGATGATTGCCGAACACGTTATCGATTCGAACGCCACCTGTTGCTGCAGAAGCCGTATGGATCATTTTCCCATTGCCCAAATAGATGCCTGTATGAGTGATACTTTCGATCGATTTGTTCTTGTTGCGGTAATTTTGTGGATCGACACCATTGAAGCTTATGAAAAATAGTAAATCCCCGCGCTGCGCGTCATAGATATTGGAGTAGTTTCGATTGGAAAAGGTTTGCACATATAATGCCTGATTACGGGAATCTTTCGGTAAATCCATGCCAAGGGAGGAAAGAAAAGCCCATCTTGTAAAATCCGAGCAGTCAAATGTGGAAGGATCAGAACGATCTGAACCGTACTCGTAAGGCGTTCCAAAGTACATAGTCGCTGTCGAGATTACATTCTCCGCATAGCTGCCTTGAGTGGCGGCTATCGAAGGATTGGGCCTTACTTCTACAAGCTGCCCAGCTTCTAACCCAAGAATTTTGACGGTTTGTTTGTCACTTGTGGAGGTATTCTGAGCACGGTAGCCGCTAATTTCTTGTTCAATATACGCGTCCCCTTTTCTAAGCCACCGATCATGCTCTGTAATAGTATCATTAAACAGACGTTCATCCATACCTCCGAATTGTGTCGATGCTTCGTTTTGTGCGGCCTTACTATTGCAACCCATCAATATAATCAATAAAGCGGCTGCTGCAAGTAACTTTTGTTTAATGCCCATGAGCTTTAGTCCCCTTTTTTATTTAGAAGAAGATACCCATATATTGCATTAAACGGTTAAGTTTTATTCAGGAAAATATCAGAACAAAAAAGAAAAGCTTCTGATCGAAGCCCTTTCGAGGAAGATACATTCGTGTCTTAGCGGTGGCTTTTCTTGCAATATCAGACTTCTTCAGCTCCGCTGAAAACTTATGAAGTCTGATATTATAAGAAAAGCTTCTGATCGAAGCCCTTTCGAGGAAGATACATCCGTGTCTTAGCGGTGGCTTTTCTTGCAATATCAGACTTCTTCAGCTCCACTGAAAACTTATGAAGTCTGATATTATAAGAAAAGCCCCGGCAAGGCCGCAGGCTCTTTTAGCTTGTATAATGTTGGTCTTTATTATTGTTTTAGTACGGTAACATCGGCAGATACTTGTGTACCTTTGGAAGTTATTGCGGTTATAGTAAATTTAGTTACATTTCCATTAACATGAACGGTTCCATTGGGGTCAATCAAGACAGTACCTACAGCTCCGCTACTAGGATCTCCAACGATATCCTGCGGAATAACTACTATGCCGAGTGCGGTATTATAAGTGGAAAGCTCTGCTCCCTCATATTCGCTGCCATAATTATCGGTAACTATCATGTCCATCTTCTCAAAAGCGTTGAATTGGGCAGAATACACACCATTGGTAACAGTTACGTACTGAATAAAAGCTGAATCTCTTGCTTTAATGGATTCAGCAACCGAATAATCGCTTTTTACATGGACAGGAATGGTAACTTGCTTGAAGTTGCCGTCAAGGGTCGAATAAACAATGTTTATTGTAGCCGTTCCAACTTTATTACCTAAAATATAACCCTTGTGTTCAGACGAAACGGCTGCTTTTACGATAGATGGGTTCGATGAGGTAATCGATTGAATAATACCAGGTGCAGATACTTCTTCGCCGGATGCCTTGTTCACTGTAAATACTATTTCTTTGGCGAATTTACTGATGGTTGGGTCTTCGGCTTCAGTCTTCGAAAGTCCTGTAGTTGATTCTGCTATCCCGCTGTCAATAACGTTGCTTAATTCATAGGACTCGGGCAGCGTGAAACGAAGGTCGCCTGTTGCAGCTGTTGTACCGACTGTAAGAGTACCTGATGCCGTTAGGATAGATGAGCTATCCAGACCGCCTAAAGTTACTGTATAAGTTCCTGTAGAAAGCTTCGTATCGGACGATAAGGCTAATGAAGCTGATTTCTTATCGCTGGACCATGTAGTAGTAACCGGAATGTCTGTACCGTTTTTGCTCAGAGACCAAGTAGCTTTGGAAGTGTCAACCTCCTTATCCAACGTTACTTGCACGGTTTGATCTCCCGATGCCTGAACAGTGGATACGGATACCGGAGACTGCTGCGTAGGGGAAGATGGCAAGGAAGCATACGCTCCTACTGCCAGATCAGCCCGTGTTGCGTCGCTGTCACCTTTTTTATCCAATGGATGGATGCTTAATTCCGTCGCTTGTTTAACTGCATCGGCATACCATGGACTTGCAGATGTGTTGACTTTATGGCCTAATCCTTTTAACAGCACGGTATCCAATTGTCCTACGGTAACCTTATCGCCGGGAGCGAAGGTCGTATCCGTCATACCATCAATTAAACCCGCTTTCTTAGCGGCTTCAATATACGGAATTGCCCACCCGTTCGCTGGATCCGTGGCAAGAACGTCAGTGAAGCTGGAGGTTTGAATGGAAGTATCAACCTTGAGACCAAACACCAGGGAAGCGACCTTCGCGAATTGGGCTCTCGTCATGTTTTGCGAGATACCAAAAGTATCACTGGAGACGCCTTCGAAAATACCTTTCGCTAGAAGGGTATCGATTTTGCTTTTCAAACCAGCGTCAATACTTGTTAAATCTTTATAATCAGAAGTGGTTTTTACATTTTCGGCCAATGCTGTGGAAGCAAGCATAGAGAAAGCTACAGCTGCGGTTGCGATAAGGGTGAAACTTTTTTTCATAGCTTTGTTCCTCCAAATATATTTAATAGTAATCCATCTATCAAACTTAATCATACTACTAGTGGATAGTAATTGCTAATTTAGCAGGTATGCAAATGTTGGACGGGAAGGGAGGAGACAGCTATGATCTCACAGAATGTAATAATGGAATTAGGAGATAAGATATCGAGGAGAGTATATTATGGAAATTCGAACATTGCATGCAGATGAACAGCTTCCAATGGAATTGCTTTTATTAGCAGATCCTTCCCGGAAGCTTGTCGAGGAATATGTACAAAGGGGCCAATGTATGGTGGCGGTTGCGGATAACGTAATAATAGGTGTCTACGTACTGCTGCCAACAAGGCCTGAAACAGTAGAGATAGTTAATATAGCAGTTGATGAAAGGCATCAAGGCAAGGGAATAGGAAGACAATTGGTTCATCATGCGATTGCAAATGCAAAGCTTCTCGGATTTAAAACGATTGAAATTGGAACCGGGAATTCAAGTGTAGGACAACTGGCTCTCTATCAGAAATGCGGCTTCAGAATTATTGGAGTTGATAGGGACTTTTTTATTCGACATTATGAGGAAGAAATTTTTGAGAATGGAATACAGGTTGTAGATATGATTCGTCTATCGCAGGATTTACTGGTAAAATAAACTAGTGAAAAATCATAGAAGGAGAATTCAATATGAAACAGCTAAAACTAGGTATGGTCGGCAGCGGGGATATTAGCAACCGCTTTTTTGAGCAAGCGGCGAAGCTGGATAATGTAACGTTTGTGGCCACATGTGCGAGACGCTTGGAGAATGCCAAAATCAAGGCTGAAACGTATAAGATAGCACGCTGGTATGATGATTATATTCAAATGATGGATAACGAAGAGCTGGATGCAGTCGTCGTTACCACTCCTCATTCCGTACATGCTGAAGTTGTGTTGGCCGCCCTGGAAAGAGGACTTCATGTGCTCAATGAAAAGCCTATGGCTACGAACTTCGATGACTGCAAAAAAATGGTCGAGCTTGCAGAGCGGAATAATAAAATTTTCATGAGCCTTCCCTATGATTTAAACCCGGCCTTTACTACAGCGCTTGAGTATATAAAAGAGGAAGTAATCGGTAAAATAACCGGAGCTGAGGCGCAGCTTAACATTCCCGGCCCCGGTAGGGATAATTGGTACTACAACCGGGAAATTTCCCATGGAGGAGCAATCCTGGATTGCATGGTATATCCGATAAGCCGATTAATTTCTCTGCTTGGTCCCGCTAAGAGCGTCACGGCGGAGGTTAATACTTTGATTCCGAATCGAATTGTCAGGGGCGGCAAGGAAATACATAGCGATGTGGACGATAATGTTACAGTGATTGTAGAATTTGCAGGAGGCCAGCATGCGATATTCCGCACATTGTGGGCTACCTCGTTTAATCAGAACAATACGATCATTTATGGGCGCAAGGGTACTGTAGCTATTAACGATTGTGGGCTTCCTCTAGTCGTTCATTCTCCGAACGCACCGATTCCTGATGCAGAGGAAGTAACTTGGCGTGGTGTAAAAGAATGCTATTTACCAAAGCTGCTGTCTTCTGTCAGCTCCGAGCAAGATATCATGAGTCATTTCGTTCATTGCTTGAGAACCGGTGAACAGCCGAAGCAGTCAGGCCGGTTGCAGCTGCATGTCCATGAAATTATGTTCGCCGCTTATAAGTCCGCAGAAACCGGTCAGCGCTGCATGTTAACTACTACCTTCGAGCCTTGGCATAAGCTGGACACGGGAATATTTGATACGAAGAGCCAGTTTATTTAATTAATCATGCAGGAGTTCAGTAATTGGAGCTCCTGTTTTTGTTGGTTGAAGAAGTTATAAATAGATGTTTGAAATAAAAAAGAGCCTGCTGTAAACTGGGTCTTGAATCTGCAAGAAGGGGCCTGAACTTATGAAGATGATACTTTTTATACTATTGCTGCTCATGTACCCGCTGTTTTTACACTGGATCAAGATTTCCGATCTCCGGGTTATTCCTTTGGTGATCCCTTATGCGCTTGGGGTATTGTCGATCACGATTATGCTGACTGGAATTGCTGAGTATGTTGCAGGCAAATTTAAGAATAAATCGGATAAACAATAAAACAGCGTTGAAATTTTGGGGCGGTAGGTTTACAATATATAGCATAAGCGTTTTGCAATGTCGTCAACTGTTTTATAATGTAGAACAAAATGAAAATTTGCGGAAGGAGATGCATGAATTTGTCAAATCCAAACTCCAGTACAGTTAGTGATCCAAAGCAAGATTTAGTAGACTTGACGATTCCCGCTACTATGAAAGCAGCCGTAATGACAGAGCCTCTGAAAATTTCAGTGGTCGAGCTGCCGGTTCCAGCCCTTGAACCTGACGAGGTATTGGTTAAGGTTATGGCTGTAGGTGTGTGCGGCTCCGATATCCATTATTATGAGCATGGCCGAATCGGTCCATATATTGTTAAGAAACCGATTATACTCGGACATGAATGTGCGGGAATAGTCGTTGCATGCGGCGAGAAAGCGAGCCGCTTCACCCCGGGAGATCGGGTTGCCATCGAGCCGGGAGTTACTTGCGGTCGTTGTGATGCCTGCAGACAAGGCAGGTATAATTTATGCCCGGACGTACAATTCCTTGCAACACCTCCGGTTGACGGAGCTTTCGTTCAATACATTGCTCATCGCGAAGATTTTCTGTTTCCTATTCCCGATCATCTCTCCTTTGAGGAAGCAGCTTTGAATGAGCCGTTTTCCGTAGGCATTCATGCTTTGAAGCGGGCGGGCTTCCAGCCTGGTCAGACAGTAGCGATTATTGGCATGGGACCGGTAGGGCTAATGGCAGTTGCTGCGGCCAAATCATTCGGAGCAAGTCGAATTGTTGTAAGCGATGTTGAAGTGAATCGTTTGAAAGCGGCTACATTGCTAGGGGCGACTGATACTGTATTGGCAGGCGAGGAGGCTTCAGCGGAAATCATCCGCTTGACGAATGGTCTGGGAGTGGACGTTGCGTTAGAGACGGCAGGGCATCCAAGAGCGTTGAAAACCGCATTAAGCTCGCTGCGTCGTGGGGGCAAGCTCTCTATTGTAGGCCTTCCTCCTGTGGATGAGGTTGGTATGCAGGTTCCTTTCATATGTGACAACGAGATTGATATTTACGGTATTTTCCGCTATGCCAATACATACCCGCAGGGGATTCAATTCCTGTCATCGGGCTTATTGGATATCCAGCCAATGATCACAGACCGTTATCCATTAGAGCAAACACAGGAAGCAATGGAGAGAGCGCGGACGAACAAGGCGGGAAGTCTGAAGGTCATGGTTTATCCCAACCCCATAGCTTAAGGAGCCGATATGCCGATCATACAATCATTGGACCGTGCTTTGAACATATTGGATTTATTCGATGAGCATACGAAGGAATTGAAAATTACCGAAATCAGTACCCGTATTGGATTGCATAAAAGCACCGTACATTCTTTGCTCAAAACGCTGCAAATGCACGGCTATATCGATCAAGATGCGGAAAGCGGCAAATACAAGCTTGGTTTGAAGCTTCTGGAGAAGGGCCAGCTGCTGCTGCAAGGAATGGATATACGCGAGACGGCCCGTAAGCATTTGGTTTCACTATCCAAGCAAACCGGGCAAACGACGCATCTGGTCATTTTGGATGGTAAAGACGGCGTTTATCTCGATAAGGTGGATGGTGATAAAGCAGCCATACGCTACTCCCGAATCGGTCGCAGAGTGCCTTTGCATAGCAGTGCAACAGGCAAAGCATTAATTGCCTTCCGCACCTCCGAAGAAATAGAGCAATTGCTGAATGGCTACCGCTATATCCAACAAACGGCGTTTACGGTTACGGATAGAGAAAAGTTCGTCCTTGAACTGGCCGATATTCGACTTCAAGGTTATGCTGTAGACAATCAAGAGAACGAGCCTGGAGTTCGCTGCGCCTCGGTTCCAATTTTCAATCATGCCGGAGATGTAGCCGCAGCGATGAGTATCTCTACGATGATCGCCGTTGTGGGTGACGAGCAATTTCAACATTGCATTCAATTATTACTATATGAGGCTGCTCAAATTTCTCAGCTGCTAGGATATAAATCATGATGAGACAGTCAATTTCCATGTGGTTTTTCTAAAAACTTATTATAGAACATTTATCCACTATGAGAGGATGTTTGAGCATGAGAATTATTCGATATAAGACAGCGGCTTCCCAGATCGTATTGGCCGCATTGACTGAGGAAGGCAAGCTTACTGAGCTGCCGCAGCAGGATTTTTTAAGTGTGGTAAAGCAGGCCCAGGAAGAAGGAAAGACTGTGCTGCAGTACGTACAATCCATCTCAGCTTCGAAGGAAGGCTTGCCTTTCTCTATGGAGGAGTTAGATCTGCTAACTCCTATTGAAGCGCCTGAGGTTTGGGCAGCGGGAGTTACCTACGAGAAAAGCCGTGAAGCCCGAAACTACGAAGCAACGGGTGGAAAACTGGATGCGAGCACATTTTACGATAAAGTATATGATGCCGTTCGACCTGAAATATTTTTTAAGTCGACAGCAGCTCGTACAGTGGGGCCGGGACAAGGCGTGCAGCTTAGAAGCGATTCCGAATGGCAAATTCCTGAGCCGGAGCTTGCCTTAGTGCTGGACAGCAGCGGTACGATCTTAGGGTATACGATTGGCAACGACATGAGCTGCCGCGATATCGAAGGGGAAAACCCGCTGTATTTGCCTCAGGCGAAGATGTGGAAGCGCTCTTGCTCCATCGGGCCGGCTATTTTGTTGGCTGAGGCTGTGGAGAATCCTTATGATTTTCAAATCTCATGCCGAATTTTCCGTGATGGAGAGAAGGTCGTAGAAGGCTCGGCAAGCACTGGGCAGCTGAAGCGGAAGCTGGATGAGCTGGTTTCTTTCTTGAAGCGGGATAATGAGCTTTTTGAAGGGACTGTGCTGCTCACAGGAACCTGCATCGTGCCGCCTAATGAATTCACGCTTGCAGGCGGGGATCGGGTTGACATCGAGATCAGTGGAATCGGTGTGTTATCCAATCCGGTTCTTGCTGCACAATAAAAGTTAATTTTTCATGGATGCAAAAGAATAGCAGCTGCGATGCCAGTTTATTGGCTGGCTTCAAAAACTTTAAGGAGGAATAAACATGTCTACAGCAGTCAACGCGCCAACCTATCAAAACTATATTAATGGGGAGTGGAGCGCTTCGGTCAGCGGTCAAACCGTTTCAAGCATCAGCCCTGCAAATAAAAATGAAGTGGTTGGTTACATCCAGCTATCCACATCAGAGGATCTTGACCGTGCCGTACAAAGCGCCAAGCATGCACAAAAAGCTTGGAGAAAGCTCGCTGGTTCAGCAAGAGGAGAGTTTCTATACAAGGCTGCCAATGTTATGGAGAAGCGGTTGAATGAAATCGCCGAAACGATGACACGCGAGATGGGGAAAACTTTGCCTGAAGCAAAAGGCGAAACAGCGAGAGGCATCGCCATTCTGCGTTATTATGCTGGTGAAGGCATGCGCAAAGTCGGCGACGTGATTCCTTCGACAGATGCCGATGCTCTTATGTTCACAACCCGCGTACCGCTTGGCGTTGTCGGTGTAATTGCGCCTTGGAATTTCCCGGTAGCTATTCCGATTTGGAAAATGGCTCCAGCCTTGATTTATGGCAATAGCGTCGTGCTTAAGCCAGCACAGGAAACTGCAGTCACTGCTGCTAAAGTTATCGAATGCTTCGCAGAAGCAGGTTTCCCGGCTGGTGTCATCAATTTAATTACAGGCAAAGGCTCTGTAATCGGACAAGGGCTAGCTGAGCATTCAGACGTAAGCGGTATTACCTTTACAGGCTCCAATCAAGTCGGTAAACAGGTGGGTCAAGCTTGCTTGGCAAGAGGCGCTAAATATCAGCTGGAGATGGGCGGCAAAAATCCGGTTATCGTTGCAGCGGACGCCGATCTTGATTTGGCTGTAGATGGAACAATCAGCGGAGGACTCCGTTCGACAGGCCAGAAATGTACAGCGACCAGCCGTGTTATTGTACTTAGCGAAGTATACGATGAATTCAGAGAAAAGCTGATGGCCAAGGTTCGTACTATTAAAGTGGGCAACGGGCTTGAAGGTGATACCTGGATGGGACCATGCGCTAATGAAAACCAGCTTGAAACCGTACTTTCTTATATTCAAAAAGGAATTGAAGAAGGAGCAGAATTATTGCATGGTGGCGGACGTCCTGAAGATCCGGCATTAGCTGACGGTTTCTTTGTAACGCCGACCGTATTCGATAATGTTACTTCTTCGATGACCATTTCCAAGGAAGAAATTTTTGGACCTGTGCTGGCTTTGATCAAAGTCGACACTATTGAACAGGCGATTGAAGCAGCCAATGAAGTCGAATTTGGGCTGAGCGCTTCCATCTATACGGCAAGCATTAGCAATCTGCTTTCCTTCATTCAGGATATGGATGCCGGTCTTGTTAGAGTGAATGCAGAAACTGCCGGTGTGGAGCTTCAGGCTCCGTTCGGTGGAATGAAGCAGTCGAGCTCGCATTCACGTGAACAAGGTCAAGCTGCAATCGAGTTTTTCACGGCAATTAAGACGGTGTTTGTAAAAGCATAACATACAGCATGAATTTGCGGTCACATTTACGTTCTTTTTTACGTGATGTGACCGTAGTTGTATAAAAGGACGAAGGAAAGGTGTGGATTGCGGATGACAGAGTCGTTACACGGAATTATGGGTGTTTCTCAGGATGGCTTATATGAGATTCGAACGAAAGCTCCGGGCCCGGCAGGCTCTTTGCCTCTAACTCGTGATATGCTTCTGAATGCTCCAAGCGGGGAGCTGTTCGGTCTCTCGCAAAACGTTGGAATGGGCTGGTCTCCTGAGCGTCTTGGGGGTAAGCAGTACCTGATTCTAAGCACACAGGGCGGTATTCGCCGAGAGGACGGAACTCCAGTCGCCTTGGGTTATCACACAGGACATTGGGAGGTTGGCCTGCTCATGCAGGCCGCTGCACTGGAGCTCTCCGGCAGAGGGGGCGTCCCCTTTGCCGGATTCGTAAGCGACCCTTGTGATGGTCGCTCGCAAGGAACCGACGGCATGTTCGATTCCCTGCCGTACCGCAATGATGCAGCCATCGTATTCCGCCGCCTGATCCGGTCGCTGCCCACACGCAAAGGCGTGATTGGGGTTGCGACCTGTGATAAGGGGCTGCCGGCGATGATGGTCGCTCTGGCTGCGATGCACGAGCTGCCCTGCATCATTGTTCCCGGCGGGGTTACCTTGCCGCCTGAGCAAGGCGAGGATGCAGGGAAGATCCAAACCATCGGCGCAAGGTATGCAAGCGGTGAGATGACGCTGGAGGAAGCGGCCGATCTCGGCTGTAGAGCCTGTGCGACGCCTGGAGGCGGCTGCCAGTTCCTCGGAACCGCCGCTACGGCACAGGTCGTTGCCGAAGCGATGGGGATAGCGGTTCCGCATTCGGCCCTGGCGCCATCCGGCCAGCCGATGTGGGAGGAAGTAGCCCGGCAATCTGCACGGGCTGTGACCGCCATGGAGGCCAGAGGCCTACGGATGAAGGACATTATTACGGACGGAGCCATCCGCAACGCAATGGTCGTACACGCAGCCTTCGGCGGTTCGACCAACTTGCTGCTGCACATCCCGGCAATCGCACATGCAGCAGGGCTTCGTGTGCCGGATGTGCAGGATTGGACCGAGGTGAATCGCCGTGTTCCCCGCTTGGTAAGCGTGCTGCCTAACGGTCCGGAGTATCATCCGACAGTCAGGGTGTTTCTGGCTGGCGGCGTGCCGGAGGTTATGCTTCATCTGCGCAGCCTTGGCTTGCTGGACGAAACCGTCCTGACCGTTACGGGCGAAACGCTCGGAACGGTGTTGGACTGGTGGGAAGCAAGCGAGCGCAGACAGAAGGTGCGTGAGCTGCTGGTTCAGTTGGACGGAGTCGATCCGGACGACGTGATCATGAGCCCGGAGAAAGCGAAAAGCCGGGGACTGACGTCCACAGTGACGTTCCCTACCGGCAACATCGCTCCTGAGGGAGCTGTTATTAAATCGACCTCGATTGATCGATCGGTACTGGATAGCGAGGGCGTCTACCGCCACAGAGGCAAAGCCAAGGTGTTTACAACGGAGAGAACGGCAATTGCCGCTATCAAAACAGGCGGTATTCAGGCCGGCGATATTATGGTGCTGATCGGTCGTGGGCCTTCTGGAACGGGAATGGAAGAGACCTACCAGCTGACATCGGCGTTAAAGCATCTTTCCTTCGGCAAGTATGTATCCTTGATTACGGATGCCCGCTTTTCCGGTGTTTCCACAGGCGCATGCTTTGGGCATGTCGGACCGGAAGCGCTGGCGGGAGGTCCTATCGGCAAGCTGCGGGATGGCGATTTGATCGACATTGTAGTAGATACGCATAAGCTGGAAGGAACCGTTCATTATATCGGCAGTGAGGATCAGCCGGTCAGTCCTGAAGCAGGGGCTGAGATATTGGCTGCAAGGGAGCCTCATCCCGATATGAAGCCGGACCCGAAGCTGCCGGATGACACTAAGTTGTGGGCAGCGCTCCAATCGGTGAGCGGCGGAACCTGGAAGGGCAGCGTCTACGATGTGGAACGCATTACAGCCGCCCTTGAAGCAGGCAAGAAAGCGTTAGGCTGGTAAGGGAATTATTCATTGATATAACAATGATGGAAAATAGCGTGCAAATGCTGCATTTTACAGCCTGGGATGATCACCGAAATGGTCAACAACAGGCTATAAATCAGACTTGCCACGCTATTTCTAGTTTAATTTTATAAGCTCAACCTCAAAATCAGTACTTGACCCTCCACGACCATTAGTCTTCGCAAAATCCTGCAAACATGCAGTTATTTTCCTGCCGGAATTGCGGTAGTGAGAACAAACCTGCAAAAGTACATCCATTTTCATGAAAAACGCTCCGCTTCAGCTAAGAATGAAAAAATAACTGCACATTCGCATGAATTCTATAAGACTTCGGAAATACCGGCTAAAGACTGTAAAAATGCAGTTTTTTGGGAGCAGGCAGTGGCTTCAAGTCCAATAAATTCGAATAAAGTCGTGTGCGCTGTCATTACCGCTCTTAAGTTTTTGTCCAGGGCTAGGCTGGACAAGGAGACGGAATCGAATGACTTCGTCAAGCGCTGATTTCGGTTTTGTGCCTTTTTATAAGCTGCAATTTTATGGGGGAACGTCGAGTTAAAAACCAAAGGGATCTCAGAAGCTGTTTTGGATATGAAAGAAGATCACTTAGGCAGATTAAATAAAAACGAGATAGAAAACACTTGAAAAGCCCGCTCCTGATGGTTATGATCTTATTGAACTTATAGATAACTACACTATAGCAGCAGAAAGAAAGGTAGAGTAACTATGATATTCAGCAAAAATGACAAGCTGGTCATGATTGGCGACTCCATCACGGATACAGAGCGTAAAAGACCTTATGGAGAAGGCCGCGGTGAAGCTACTGGCAAAGGCTATGTGACTGCTGTTAGCGCTCTCATCAATTCCGTGTATCCCGAATTATCACTGCGTATCATTAATATGGGAATCAGCGGCAACACAGTGCGCAGTCTTAAAGAACGTTGGCAGACCGATGTGATCGATTTGCAGCCGGATTGGGTATCCATAATGATTGGCATCAATGACGTTTGGCGTCAGTACGATCAATCAGTAATCAAAGAAACGCATGTCTATTTGGAGGAATACATAAGGACATTGGATGAGCTTGTAAAATCAACAAAACCTTTGGTGAAGGGTATTATCCTTTTTACTCCTTTTTATATCGAGCCCAATGCCAATGATGCAATGCGGAAGACCATGGATGAATATGGCAGAGCAGTTAAGGAGATAGCTGCCTCCAATCAGACGAGATTTATCGATGTACAGGCGGCTTTTCAACCTGTGTTGGAGCATACCTATCCCGCTGAGCTTGCGTGGGACCGTGTTCACCCTAATATGACCGGGCATATGGTGCTGGCTCGCGCATTTTTGAAAGAAGTAGGCTTCGACTGGAATAAAGAGTAGCGGGAACCATCCGCCGGTTCTTCTAACAGGAACATCTATCGTTTGAAATCCAACTCAATCAACAGTAAGGAAAAGGCTGCCAGTGAAAGGAATTGGCAGCCTTTTTACGCTAAGCGGGTAGTTTTGTTTAACAATCACTTTATTATTACAAAAGCTTGTCTTCATAGGATTCCTGAAGCCACTCATAATTCTCTTGAATACGTGTCTTGTCAGCATCGCTCAATTCTAAATATCTGTCTACAATTGTTTTTAGAAACTGTGTTGAAAGTGACTTTCCAACAGGTTGTAAACTATCAGTGGATAAGTTGTCCATAATTGCCCCTAATAATGCAGCAGGAGCATGTGATACAATTTTGTTAACGATCACCATAGCTTCCTCTTGGTCACCTTCATAAAGTAAATTAAATGAAACTGCCTGGAGAAACTCATCCCCCAAGTTTTCTTCCAGTATCTTAGAGCAGAAAGGTGCGGCTGTTTCCTTAGCTCTTATTGATAGTTCTGTTAAAGCAGTAGCGACTTCTTCAAAATTCTCTAAATGGTTTATAATTGCAATTAATTCGTCATTCTTCATACTAGAAATATATGTCTCGTAATTAACAATTCTGTCCAAGGCTGTTGCTTTTGCTAGTTGATCATTGTTATCCATGCTACACCTCCATAATTAAGCTGTTATTGGGATAAGTTTTATAGTTACTAAGTATGGCTGTCCTTCAACCATTTTCCAGGTTGTTAACACCTTGAGTTTTCCATTAGGACCTTCTAGTACACTTGGGAAATCCAACGTATTATCAGGGTTTATCTGTTTACCTATTTTTAATAAATGTTTTGCAATGGACTGATTATTCTCAATTGTATCACTGAGTCCTATAGATTCGAGTTTTTTCCTCATATCATCCGAACGTTCAAAATTATGTTTCATTTTATCAAGACTTTTAAGTCGGTCGGCGTTTTGACGGTCTGCATCAAATACCTTTCGTTGGGTCTGTTTTAATTGCTTTAAATCTCGAAGTTCTTTTTTCACTTCTTGAATATTAACGTTGACCTTGCCTCTTAAATATTTCTCAATTTTATCAACGGGTATTATCGTTTTTCCATCAGTATAAACCTTAATAGTTTTACCACTCTGTGGAGCAGTAACCTCTTCGGTTTTAAGCTCTCCCGTACCCTTATTAGGCGTACCATCATCCGGCTTCCTGGGATCATCCGGATGGTTGCCCGAGCTTTTTCCGTCATTCTTCGGAGGTTTCGGTTTGACCGGGATGTCGATATCCGGCTTTCGGGAACCGAGCTTATCCAGAAGCTTGTGCACATAGCGGCGCCCTTTCTTTCCCACCCATCCTAACGCTTTGCCGAATGGAATTCGGCTCAGTACAATACCTACAGCCACGGAAAGCATATTTTCCGGAGTCAGGAGCTTCTTCGGATCTCGGATATAACCGGCTATCTCATGTCCGCTCCCGGCGATTCCCGCCCCTGTCATCGCGATGCCTAAAGCCGGCCAGAATCCGACGAACAACAGAGACAAGGCAAGTGCTCCGAGCAAGATCGCGCCTTGTTGATACCATTCCAACCGATCCCACCAATTTTGCAGCGAATCGAACATGCAGGCGTAACAGGACGTTTCACCTACGTCTGTATGAGCCCCGATGCCTACGGACAGGCCTGCTACAAGCAGAATCAAAGCAAGTCCGGTCAGCGCCTGGCAAAGAGCTTTCACCCGAGCCTGGACAGGCTCCTGTCTACCGGCCGCTTCATCATTTCCATAAAGCAAATGAAATCCAAGCTCCTTGCGCTCCCGGTAAAAGCCAAGCCAGTACATGAATTTCCCCCGGTCGAGGCAAAGAGAGCGAATTATGTTCCACAGCTCGGTAAACGGGTTAAGAAACGGCTCATTCGGCAACGCCGGAAGGCGGCTTCGTATTTTGTTCAGCGACCAGTAATCGGCAAAAAGCGATGTGGCAAGCATCAGCAGGAATGCCGGCTGAGTTTTATAACCGCTGCCGGTCCAATCATGTAGACGAAATACCCAACCCGGCAGCTTGTGCTGGCCGTTATAAGCCGCGTGATCCAGGATGGACCAAAGCAAAATGATTACCGGGAACAGAAATACCCATTTCGTCAGTCTTATTCGCAGCCGATAGGCAATTCCGCATGCGAGCGCGATCATAGCGGTATGTACGGGATGACCGACGGTCATAAGAGTCGGAAACAGACTTTCTTCGAAACGCCCGGGAAACAGCGAGAAAAAGTCCCAATGGATCGTTTCGCCGCCCAACATCGTAAAGCTGTAGCCGAACTTTTTTGCAAGAATGCCAGAACTTAGCCACCTTCGGGAAAGCTCCTCCATCAGTTGGAAGCCTACGCCGGTCGCGGCACCGATGAGCGTGTAATCGCTTAAACTCAAGGCGGAAGCTCGACGTGAGAACAACAGAAATATGCCTAGTGGAAGGAGCTTCCACAATTCTTCGAAAATTGGTGTGACAACGGCAATGGACCAAGTGTCGGATGTTTTTCCGCTAAAAAGCACGTGAAAAGAATTGACCGTAAGCGTAGTGAATGGTACGACAAGAAAAACGCCTGCCAGAACGAACAGAACGATTGGCTTCCACGGCATCGTTTTGCTTCGGCACAAAAACCAAAATTGCAGCAGCACATAAAACGACCATAAATATTGAACCATCATGGTACGCGATTCTTTAACGAAAAACAAACTTAATACAAACATGATTAGCGACAACCAGGAAAAAATCGTATATGCAGTTTTAACAAACGGATATTTCTCAATCCAAGATTGGCAGGTTTGATAGATGGCTTCAAGGAAATCCCGAATTCCGGTTCGAATGGACCAGATCGTATTCACTACGGACGCCTCCTTTGAAAGCCGACCTCGTGCGAGCGGGACGTCTCCCTTGACGACGGACCGGCCATGAGTAATATTCATGAAAACAAGGTCACCGATCGATCGGAGCTGAGCTATATTGAATAACACACGCAACATGTACCTAGCCTATTTCTCGCGAGATACTAGTATTATAGACATTCTTAGAAAATGAGGCAAAAGGCGCTGGTCTCAAATCTTGATGGATTTTGTCGAAAAAATAAATGAGATCCATTTTTGAAAAGCGCAACGCTTCTTCATAACTTTCCCAATGTGATTCAGGCAACTCTTATATTTTTCATACGAAAAAATTCCCATCGCAAGCGGCAGTCTTTTTTTTATCCATCGATTAGGGTATAATACTGACATTACTGAGAACGGGAGGTGTTACTGATGGCAATCACAGATTGCCGGATTGGCAAAGCCTCATGCAAAGCCTGATTTGGAGGCGATACTTTGCATGGGCTGGACTAGGATTCATCAACGTCGCCCAAATAAGCATCTATCGTTTCTAATATTGGCTTTGCACCTTATTTTCTTTCCAAAATAAGAATAAGGGGCTGACGTCCATGTGCGAACCATTTATTAGAAACCATCAATATAACTTTATCAAAAACCAGGCAGAATCCGTGCTCAATGCTATTCGAACGGTCGGTGATCCAAAAATATTGGAGTCCGTCCGCTTCAGCGCACAAACCAAGGTGGCGGAGCTGTTTTCCGCCGTCACGGACAACAGGAAAACGATGTTGGATTCGATTTCGGATTTGAAAACTACAGACGATTTTCAAACCTATTTGCAGGCGCTCGAACCGTATCTGATCGAATTTCCGCAAATTACCGAGAAGCAGATCCGGAAGCTTTTCCCGAAAAACAAGAAGCTGAAGGTGCCCGATCTTGCACAAATCGACTTCCGCTACGTATCCTGCCTGAGTTGGACCGATATATCGACCAATAAAATGTTCATTGTGTATCCTGCAGGCGGACAATTCGTCGGCGTAGAAGGCAGATACACTGCGACTAATAAGAAAGGCTACTGCTTCGTATGCAGCAGATACGAAGAGCTGGCTTTATTTTCGGCGATATCCAAAAAAAGACCGGCAAATGCTTCGCCTGACTATTACAAGTCGGTCGGCAACTATTTATGCCGGCCATGAATGCAACAAGAACATGACCGATGTTTCTTCTTTGGAAAAATTTATCGACTCGGTTCAAGGCTAGGCTCGGGAATACAACGCAAGTCAAGGGGCGGCTCTGGCCGCCTCTTTTTTCACAGTTGCCGAGTCTGGGATCCGACATGGTGGCTATATAAAAGAATCAAAAAGAAAAGTAATGAAATAGACCGCCCTGAGATTGAAGGGGGTCTTTACTATTTTATGCACACCAAAAATTAGCTCAAATGAAACTTATGTTTTTTATGAGGCAATTATTTAGTAGAGTTTAGTTGCTATGTATACAAGTACACAAGTATAATGACTAAGTAATGAGCTGTATAAGGAAGCGGGGGAACTTATGAAATTTATCAACCTACAATCGACTCGGCAAACCTTGGGTGAAAGAGCATATGAATCGATTCGGGACGCCATAATCTCGCTTCAGTTTGAACCGGGGCAAATGATTTATGAAAATGAATTGGCCGCGTCGCTTGGAGTCAGCAGGACTCCCATTCGAGAAGCATTTCGTATGCTGCTGTCGGAGGAGCTAATCGAGATTTTGCCGCAAAAGGGAGCGAAGGTGACCTTAATCTCTGAAACGAAGGTGGAGGAGACACGTTTTGTGCGAGAAAGCTTGGAAGCTGCCGCATTCCAGATCGTGGCGCGCAAATGGGTGCAGGATGAAGAGCCCTACATAAGCAGCGGAAAGCAAATTGATCTCCTTATTGATCAGCAGGAGACTGCTGCCCAGAACGATGATGCGGCTTCATTTCTGCAGCTGGACGAGACGTTTCACCACCACATTCTGGAGCTTAGCGGTAATCAAACCTTGTTGACTGTAGTCAATCATATGCGAGGTCATTTAAACCGGCTGCGTTATTTGACACTCAGGCAGTTGAACAACATGCGTGAGTTAACGGATCAGCATAGGCGCATATGGGCGGCCGTCCAAGCAAATGATGAACAGCAAGCCAGTGATCTGCTACGTATGCATTTAAGCCGATTGCCAGGAGAAATGGCCTCCTTAAAAGGTCAGTTTGACACATATTTTAGTTGACCGGAAGGTTCGAGTACAAGGGCAAACCAAACAGGCCGAAGCTTCCGGCCTGTTTGGTTTGTTCTGGAGATAACGGCGGCTCCTTATGGTATGAATGAAAGCGTGTTTCGGAGAACGAATTAGTGAAGGAGTAGGAATGTGCCGAAGTGTTATCCGAAATACTGCATGAATTGAATATTTCCCATCACTACAATACCTTCCCCATTCCAACGTAAAAATGGCATGGTTCATGATGTTGCTTTAATCCATTGGAGCCGATAGGTTCTTATTAAACCTAACGGTTACTTTAAAATAATCCCCATCGAATTCGATATGCAGCTGTCCGCCTTGCAGCTCAACGATGCTCTTGGCGATAGCGAGGCCTAAACCGGAGCCTTCTTTATTCCGGGACGCATCTCCCCGTTTCGATCGCTCGAACAATTCTTCCGCATCATAATGAATTTCATATGCCGACACGTTGTTGAACCGCAGGACAATGTGTTCCGCTTCCTCTGTTAAGGCAATATGAACCCGGGTGTCGGGCATGGAATAGTTGAGTGCATTGTTAATCAAGTTCTCAAATACTCTCCATGTTTTTTTGCCGTCCAGAGGTGCAACTATGTGAGGATTATCGATGTGGATACGAAAGGTCAGCCTCGATGCATCAATCTTATCACTGCATTCCGCCAGTGCCTGATGTAACAGAGAGGCGACATTGACGGTTTCCAGTATTGGCTTCACGGTACCACTGGTAAGCTGGGACACTTCGAAAAGGTCGTCAATCAACACTTTAAGCCGTTGAGTTTTTCGCCCCAAAACATCCACATAGTGCTGCAGCTCATCTTGTTGAATACTTTCTTTTTTGAGCAAATCGACGTAATTGATCATAGAGGTTAGCGGCGTTTTTAAATCATGGGAAACGTTCGATATCAACTCCGATTTTAGCCGTTCACTTTTTAATTGCTGCTCGAGCGCTGTTTTAAAGCCAAGCTTCATGTTATTTATTTGCCGGGCCATATTAGATAACTGTCCTTGGCCGTGTTCCTTTTCAAATGTAAGGTTTAAATGGCCAGCTGCAATCTCGTTCGTACCCGCGAGTACGCGGTTCAGCGTTCCTGCCCTTTGTAAGAGATAAGGAAGGATAAGCAACAAGTAGGCAGCCACATAAACGACCGCTAAGATCTGGCGTGCGGACGACGGGGATGTGAAGGCTGATTCGAACAGCGCTACAAAGGCAAACAGCCCGAACAACGCAGTCGACAAGAAAACGAAGACTGATTTGAACAACACTTTTTTGTTAAGAAGACTCGCTTGGAGCAATTCTCCTGACATAAGAATATAGGAGGAGCCCCATTGCCGAGCAAATGCTCCTTTTGTGCGGTACAGGTATAAGGCGTCTTTAATGCTGATGCTTACATAACCTATAAGTATAACGAGCAGAGTCCATCTATAGACAGAGCTAAAAGGAGTGAACTTTCCCCAATCGTAGATGGTGCTTGAGTACGCAAGGATCAAAAAGCTGACTAAGCCAAGCAATCCCATTCGAATATCGATAGGAATACGCTGCCAGTGTGCCGTATGAGTTAAGCTGTATGCTTCACGCTTTGATTGATTTTTTCTTAAATATAGGAGCAATAGAATGGCAGCTAACATGGAGGCAGCAAGTCCAATAAATTCGTATTGAAGCTGTTTGCGGACTGCCAGAAGCTTGATGTAGTCTTTATACATGACGTAATCAGTGTTCCAGCCTCTTATCTCAGGTTCTACAGTGGCATAAAAAGTAAAGGTTCCTTCCACTTGGTTTTGTTTGAAATAATCGCTTAGCCAATTTAACTGCTCAATTGGTTCCTTCAGTGGGAAGGTTATCGTATGAGTGGCATCCTGACTTTCTTCCTGCCCCTGCCTCCGAGTTGAGCCGTCCTTTATGTTGGTGTACGTTTCATTATTTCGGTGATCGTAAATCGAGTATTTCACGATATTGTTTAATCGGGCTACAGCCCTTTTCAAATTGCCGTATTCCGAATCTCTCTTGGAAATGTAAGCTTTTGTAATCTCTTTGAGCTGTAAGCTCCAAATGCCTTCTACCTGCTGGTTCCATTCGCTTGCTATCCATTGTCCCGTCTTATCCTTCAGTGTTCGAACGGCGGAGTTGGTAGACTCTGTAAATGGTAATTCGAAATCATTATTATGTAAGGAAAGCTGGCTATTTGTACGCTCATTTAGGGTAAGTTCCTCGTTAATAACGATGTCAAACTCATCTCTCCACTGCTTTATCGTCTTCTCGCTTATTTTTTCTTGAGGGGCAAGTTGATCATAATTTCTATATTCAACATAGTATTTGGCAATATCCAGTACATTCATATTTACCTGAACATCATAGAAAAGTTCTTGTTTAAAGTAGGGATTACCGTAGATGTAGTCGCGCTTCGTCACGATATCAAGGGCTAACAGCAAAGCTAATCCCGAGAGACCAATAATCAAGATTTGAATAATTGCAGGCTGATGCTTACTTTTCGATTTTGTATCCAATGCCCCATACCACCTTCAAATATTTTGGCTCACGCGGGTTAATTTCAATTTTCTCACGAATGCGCCTTACATGGACGGCAACAGTATTTTCTCCATTGAAATTAGGCTCCCTCCACACTTTCTCATAGATTTCTTCTATGGAAAACACCCGCCCCTTATTCTCCATGAGCAATTCGAGTATTTTGTACTCAGTGGCGGTTAGGCGTACCTCTTCATCATCGACGGTAATCGTCTTTGTGCTTTTGTTCAAGGCTAAGCCACTCACTTGGATAACATCATCGGAGGATTTGTAGTGTCCAAGATGGGTATATCTTCTTAATTGGGATTTTACCCGAGCGATCAGCTCCAAAGGATTGAACGGCTTGCTGATATAATCATCAGCTCCAGCATTTAGCCCAATGATTTTGTCAGCATCCTCGGTTTTTGCAGAGACGATCAGGATCGGAATGTTCTTAGTTTCCCTGATTTTGAGTGTGGCCTGAATACCGTCCATTCTGGGCATCATAATGTCGAGCACGATCAGATGAATGTCGTACTGCTCAAGTACATTCAGTGCTTCAAGACCGTTGCTAGCGGTAAACACATTCAGGTGTTCATTTCTTAAATAAATACTGACGGCCTCTTGAATTTCGGCATCGTCATCTACGATCAGAACATTACATTTTTGCATGCAAGCTACCACCTTGAATAATAAATTGCTTTCGTAAGCGTGCGAACGAGAGCTATACTACTAGTTTACTAGAGAAGTTTGACAAAAAAATATTTAAAATTCTTACAAATCTATTAAGATATCATTGGTGTCACAAGCTATGCCTCCCACCACTGTAAAGTAGCTGTGGATGAAAGTAAGCCGGCAACCGTGAGAGCGGCCGATATTGTTACAGTAATAGATTGACCGGGAGGAACCACGATTCCTCCATTATACGGAATGGACAGCATGCCAGGAGGAAGCGGAAACGAAGATACGGGGGTGCCTCCTGAAGGAGTGGATGTTGATGATTGAATGGTCAATCCGCTTGAATTGGTGCTGGAAAAATTAGTGTTAACGGCAGTAAGAGTCGTTGGAGAGGTTAGTGTCCCTCCTTTTATAATAGCGGCGGTGGCAGTAAAGGAAGATAATAAATTGAGGGCAATGCTGGTACCGCCCACAATACTTGACAGATACATAGTTATTCCACTCCCAGAACCATTGTTGGCTTGCAGGGTGATTATGACGCTTCCGCCCAGTAAACCAAGACTAGTGGAGTTTATGGCGGTTACAACGAACAGCTTGCCGGTCTGAGCCGCACCATTGTCGGGAGGCGCCACAATGGAAGAGGAGCTTAAAGTATTGGTCGACAGGAAATAAACCGGATTATTACTCAAGTTATAAACATTGTTGTAAGGCATATCAATATTCCCACCAAATGATATTTATTGAGCCTGTCAACGCCCCGGTCCCCAGAGTTGCCGTAAAAGTCTGTCCCGCTGGGATGACAAATGCGCCGCCCAAAGCAATCAGGTATATACCAGCGGTAATGGGAAGGGTTAGCGGCTTGCAGCAGTAAGCTTTGTCCTGACGAGACACTTACGCTGCCGGTAGTTAAGGTGAACAACAGGCTGGATATGGCCGCATTGCCTTCAGGCAGCGTCTCCACACCAGGGTTGGCATACGTATTTGTCATGTTAGTATAGAGCGGAGCGTTAGCCTGATTAAAAATGGAATAGTTTGTCATCAATGTCACCTTCCTCTTGCAGCGAATGCTTCATTACATTATATGAAGTTGTCCTGATAGATCATAAAAAAGGGTTGAACGGAAAGGGGAAAAACAGCAGGTCCTAGTTAAGTTTGCTTTTAGAACAAGAAGAACTTCATCAAGTAATAATTGTACTCCAGTCAGGTACGTGATAAAATTTGAAACATAAGAACTGTTTATGATCGAAAGAAAATGAGGAAATCCGTTTATGAATAAGGTTGAAGCGGAATTTAGCAATTTAGTGAAAGCGTTTCGAAAGCGCCATATGGGCAAGGGGCCAAGAGAAATTCGGACCACCTTTTGTAAACATTGGGCAATATGTGAGATGGAGGGAAACCTTTCTCCTGTCGAAAAGTTCATTGCATCCGGAACGGAGGGCAAGCAGGTATTGCGTACAGCCAGAACCGAAATGGTTAAGGACATGTACCGTAACCATCCGCCTGTAGAAATGGAGCAGCTGCTGGGAGCCAAATTTATAGAGCTGTTCGTAGATATTGATCTTGACAAAGATTTCGGGATGTCGATTTTTGTATTTGATCAGGATATTCAAAGTAAATTTTCGTAAGCAGCCTTTTATGCAGCAGCTTACTCCATGAACATTCAGGATAGAAACCCTTCATTGCACAAAATGATACATGTGCCGTTGGCACTTGGCAGCGATCCTGCTCAAGACTAACAGCCGCAACAGTCACTTTCATTTGTTGAACGATAACCAACAAACGAGGGCACGCCTGCTGCGGCTTTTTTCGTAGAAACAAGGGCTAATACAACAACACTTTTTGGGGAGGGATTAGCATGGGAACAACCAAACATACGGGCCCTATTCGTCTGCCGAAGCAGCTGGACCCGAAGCTGTGGGTCAGCAAAGTTCCATTTGGCTTAGGACAAATTAAGCCTCATCATATTAAAGATACGCTCAAGGTCGCATGGGATAACCGCGACCAGCTGCCTTACGCTTACCGCATCCTGACCCAAGGGGTCTGTGATGGCTGCGCGCTTGGTGTGTCCGGTTTGTATGACCGGACGCTGGAAGGGCCGCATCTGTGCACGACGCGGCTGAATGTGCTGCGGCTCAATACGATGCCGCCAATCAAGCCCGAGGTGCTGCACCAGGACATCGCCGCTCTGCGGACGATGGACAGCACCGAGCTGCGCAAGCTCGGCCGGATCCCGTATCCACTGATCCGGCGCAAGGGCGAAACCCGCTTCTCCCGCTTAACGTGGGACGAAGCGCTGGAATTCATCGCGGCCAAGATACGCGCGATTGAACCCAAGCAGCTCGCCTTTTACCTCACCGCTCGCGGCATTACTAACGAGTCGTATTACGCCGCTGCCAAGGTAGCTCGACTCCTCGGAACCAATAATATCGACAATGCTTCGAGAATTTGTCATTCGCCATCCAAAACAGCCCTCAAACGCTCCATAGGAATCGGAGCATCGAGCTGTAATTACAAAGATTGGATCGGCACTGATGTGCTTATCTTTTGGGGCAGTGTTGCAGCGAATAACCAGCCGGTATCGACCAAATATATGTACGCTGCAAAGCGCAAAGGGACGAAAATTATCGTAATCAACCCTTATTATGAGCCTTCTATGGAGAAATATTGGATTCCTTCTATTCCTGAGTCAGCGTTGTTTGGAACCAGACTGACGGATGACTTCTATCAGGTTAACATTGGCGGAGATATTGCCTTCATGAACGGTGTCATGAAGCACTGGTTTCAAATGGAAGATCGGGTGCGAGGCTCTGCGGTCGATCATGAGTTTATACGTATGCATACCGGAGGCTATGAGGAGCTCAAAGCCCATGTGAAAAAGCAGGAGTGGGAGCTGCTCGAGCGCTCTTCGGGGCTGAGCCGCGAACGGATGCTTGAATTTGCGCAGCTGCTAGCGGGAGCGAAGTCGGCTGTGTTCGTTTGGAGCATGGGCCTGACACAGCATCGCTTCGGTACGGACAATATCTCGCAGGTAGCGAACCTTGCGCTGTTGCGTGGCTTTCTCGGCCGCGCTCACTGCGGGCTGATGCCAATCCGCGGACACAGCGGTGTACAGGGCTCGGGCGAGATGGGAGCCGATCCGTTCAGTCTGCCTGGCGGTGAATTCAAAGGCGAGGATATCGAGCGGATTGAGCGGGCATGGGGCTTTAAGCTGCCCAAGTGGCAAGGAGACATAGTCGGAGTGTCACTTGAAAACGCGGTGCTGCCGGATAGGCATGAGCGCAAGCTCAAGCTATTTTACACATCTGGCGGTAACTTTCTGGAAACGATGCCGGATCCGGCCTTCGTGGAGTATTGTTTGGAAAGCGTAGAGCTTCGGGTTCATCAGGACATAGTATTGAACACATCGACACTAGTGGATGCCAAGGAAGCGGTAGTTGTGCTGCCGGCTATGACACGCTATGAACAGCCAGGCGGCGGAACGTCGACTTCCACTGAGAGAATGGTCTACTTCTCGCCTCAAATTGATGGCCCGCGAATAGGGGAAGCCCGGGCGGAATGGGCGATTTATGCAGAGCTTGCCGCCAAGGTCAATCCTGCGTACAAGCGGCTGGTTGCTTTCGAAAGCGCTTCAGATATTCGTAGGGAGATTGCTGTTGCTGCACCTTATTATGAAGGCATTCAACATTTATCCCAACGGGGGGATGTTTTTCAATGGGGCGGGGCTTGGCTGTGCGAGGAAGGAGTATGTCCGACATCGGATGGACGTGGACGGTTCATTCCTATTGAGCAGCCCGAACTGCGTAAGCCTGAGGGGCATTTCCGGGTAACTACGAGAAGAGGCAAGCAATTCAATTCCATGATATACAGTGATGTCGACCCTTTTAACGGTGCTGACCGCTACGATGTACTGCTGAATACTGATGATGCTAAATCGCTGGGATTGAGAGAGGGTGATGCCATCGTCGTGTACAATCAACACGGTATGCTGCATGGAAGGGCTAAGCCGGTGAGAGTTCAGAAGGGAAATATTGAAGTTCACTGGCCGGAGGGCAACTCATTAATACCCAAAAGAGTGTATGAACCGCATGCAGGTATTCCTGAATATAATACAACAGCTATCGTAGAGAAAGCGGAAACGTTCCATGCCTTCAAAGATACGAAGTATGTGGAGAAGCGGATCGCGGAATTGGAAACGGAAGTGGAGTGATCGCCAATGGATAAACCTGTCACGGTAGTATGGCCGATTACCAAATATGTCGCAGGTGAATTACAGCAACTTGAGGATGAGGTCGTGACTGAATTCCCGCTTACAATTAAGCTGGACCGGGAAGAGTTTGCAACTATTGTATGCACCCCGACAGATTTGGAGGATATGGTGATAGGCTTTCTTGCCTCTGAGGGGATTATCCGGTCGCTTTCAGAGCTGCATTGTTTAAGCATAGACGATAGCAGGGGGATAGCCGAAGTGGAGCTGGTCAATAAGCAGAGCACCGCCAAGGACTGGGTGAACAAGCGGTTTATCGGCTCTTGCTGCGGTAAAAGCAGACAGTTTTATTATCATAACGATGCTCGTACAGCCAAAACCATTCCTGTAGGAAGCGCTGTGGTAACTGCTGCGCAGTGTTTGGAGCTGATGCGTCAGCTTCAGCAGGCTTCTCCTGAGTTTCAGAGTACGGGAGGGGTCCATAATGCGGCATTATGTGATAATGAAGGGATGCTTATTACACGAACAGACATTGGCAGACATAACGCTTTGGATAAAATCTATGGCTACTGTATTCGTAAACATATCCCGTTAAAAGGAAAAATAATTACTTTCAGCGGCAGAGTATCCTCGGAGGTTCTGTTAAAAATAGCCAAAATCGGAGCGGGGGTCATTCTTTCCAAATCTGCTCCGACTCAGCTTGCGCTGCAGCTTGCCGATGAACTGGGCATTACTGTGGTTGGTTTCATTCGCGGCCAAAGTTTCAATATATACACCCACCCTGAGCGGATACATGGATAAGGGGAAATATCCTCTAAAACAGCCAATAAGCCATATTTTAAAATAGGTTAAGATCAGCTTATAGACCGTTATCGCTCTGAGCACGTATATTAATAGAGATTAATATACAATTATTCGGAGGAGATCATCTTATGAGTAAAGCGGAGTTTACAGCCGCGCAAGGCGGTTCCGTATGGACGCCTGATTTGGGCGACGGCACTTTTCAAAATCCTATTGTACACGCCGATTATTCGGACCCTGATGTTATTCGGGTAGGCGCTGATTTCTATATGACAGCATCTAGCTTCTCCCACGTACCTGGATTGCCAATTCTGCATTCCAAGGATTTGGTCAACTGGACGATTATCAGCTATGCAATAGATCGGCTGGAGCTGCCTGGATACGAGCTTCCCCAGCATGGTAAAGGAGTATGGGCCCCGAGTCTTCGTTATCACGACGGGAAATTTTGGATCTATTTTGGCGCGCCTGATGAAGGCATCTATATGACCACCGCTGTAGATCCTCGCGGACCGTGGACGCCTCTGCATAGAGTCAAAGAAGTAAAAGGCTGGATTGATACATGCCCATTATGGGATGAAGATGGACAAGCTTATCTGGTTCATGCGTTTGCTCACAGCCGCAGTGGAATCAAGCATAAGCTGCAGGTTTGTAAAATGAGTCAGGACGGCAAAACACTTCTGGATGATGGAGTCATCGTGTTTGATGGAACGGTTAGCCACCCAACCCTGGAAGGACCCAAAATATATAAGCGCAACGGCTATTATTATTTGTTTGCGCCTGCAGGTGGAGTCCCTACCGGATGGCAATTAATTTTGCGCTCCCGAAGCATTTATGGCCCCTACGAGGAAAAAATTGTGCTCCACCAAGGCGACTCTATTATTAACGGACCGCATCAAGGCGGTTGGGTGGAGCTGGAATCAGGCGAGTCCTGGTTTATTCATTTCCAGGACAAGGAAGCTTATGGGCGTATTGCTCACCTTCAGCCAGTTCAATGGGTTGATGATTGGCCGTTAATGGGTGTCGATACTAATGGCGATGGAATAGGCGAGCCGGTGCTGCGGGCTAGCAAGCCGGATGTTGGGGGAAGCTGGCCTGTTGCTGTGCCTGCCACTACGGATCATTTTGATAGTGACAGGCTTGGTTTGCAATGGCAATGGCAGGCGAATCCTCAAGATAATTGGTATTCGCTTAAGGAGAAGCCAGGTTATCTGCGCCTGCATGCTTCCGCCCTGCCTGATGGTGTTGACACGCTCTATGGCGCACCGCAACTGCTGATGCAGAAGTTCCCAGCCGAAGTTTTTACCGTAACAGCCAAGGCTGAGCTTCACGCGGTGCATTCTGCTGAGCAAGCAGGTCTGATAGTGTTCGGATACACATACGGAAGCCTTTCACTGCAGCAATCGGACGAAGGCTTGAGGGTAGTCATGATGCTAGGCGAAGCTGTCAATGATTCCGTTAATGAGCAGGTAGAGGCTAGTGTACTATTGAAAATCGTATCGGGACCGATTTATTTGAGGGTTGCTGTAACGGAAAATGCCAATTGCCAGTTCAGCTACAGTACAGACGGTGAGGAGTTTCAGTCGATCGGATCGAGCTTTAAAGCTCGCGAAGGCAGATGGGTCGGTGCCAAAGTGGGCCTTTATGCACTAGGTGCTCTAGGTAGCAAGGAAGCTGCGCCTGCAGGTTATGCAGATTTCGATTGGATTGTTTTTGAATAATAAAATGCTCGTCAAGGGGCTGTCCCAAAAGACATTTTGAGACAACCCCTCCACCATTGTATCCTGAATAGATGGTTGCAAAAGAGCCCTCAATTCCACTTTAATAGTTGAAGGCTTTTTTGCATATTCTTGTGTATACTTAGTGATGAATAAGATGAGGTCGCTTTCCAGCGCGTACTCATCGCGGGTATCGGGTTCGTGGTTCATGGTTCATGGTTCGGTTACGGCATTGCATGGCAGTCTGGCGCACTCCGTGCAATTATCAGGAAAATGTCAAGTTAGTTACTCCGAAAATAGCGTTCCAAGTCTTATAGCTGGAATTTCTCATGCTAATTCTACGTATTTTGGCTGATATCCAGCATATCCCCTCTATTAGAGTTAGTTTTTCCAGTTAGATTGATTTCAGGCGATATCCACGCTGGATTAGCGTGAGGATTTCCATCTATTTCTTTTCTTTCCGCAGCGGCCCGACAAATCCTGGTCTCCTCTAGATTGAAAGCAGCCTTTGAACATCGCTTCTCGCCCCAACACTTAAGCAACATCCAAAAAGCAGCCGGACTCATTTTTCGATTTTCGAACCCCCGCTCTGATGGGAATTTCCCTACAAAAAAAGACGCTTCCATTTCCGCTTCCATGGTGGTTTTGGAGGCGTCTTTGTACATAGTTTGGGACTGATTCATTCACTGATACCCTTTTGGGACAGCCTCTTATTTGCAGAACAGACATTATAAACGGAAGGTCATGGAGGACTCGATCATAGTTTTTCACCATTTCCATGGAGTAGGTATAAATTAATAAAGCATTTGTTAACCTATTTGACAGAAGGAAGGGCATTTCTTCTTGACAAAGCAAAGACTGTAACCGATAATACATATGAATACATGCTCATATGTTATTTAATAATGAATACCTATACGGTATTTGATCCAGGGAGGCAAGTCTTATGCCTAATCATCATTCCAATGATTCTCATCATGGGCACACACATGGACATAATCATGATCACGGTCATAGCCATCATCAACATCTTCCGTCATCGGAAGGGAATCGCAAAGGATTAACAATTGCATTGATAATCACGGCAAGTATTATGCTTCTTGAGTTTTTTGGAGGAATTGTCACCAATAGTCTTGCCTTGTTGTCCGATTCAGGACATATGCTCAGCGATGCTGCATCCTTGCTGCTAAGTCTGATAGCCATAGGGTTTGCTTCACGACCTGCCTCACCTAGCAAAACCTTCGGTTACCTCAGGTTCGAAATTCTTGCTGCATTGTTTAATGGCGTTACCTTGTTTGTAGTTGCGATTTTTATCATGTGGGAAGCCTACCACCGATTTCTGCAGCCTCCAGTTGTAGCAAGCGGATCCATGATGATAATAGCGGCAGTTGGCTTATTAGCTAATTTAGCAAGCGCTTGGTCCCTTATGCGTAAGGGAGATGTGAAAAATAACATGAACCTTCGCAGCGCCTACCTTCATATCATAAGCGATGCTTTAGGATCAATTGGAGCCATAGTAGCCGGATTGTTAATGCTGGCGTTTTCCTGGTATATTGCTGACCCGATAATTAGTGTTATCGTGTCCTTGCTCATCTTGAAAAGCGCATGGGGAGTCATTAAGCACAGCATCCATATATTGATGGAAGGCACTCCTTCCTCACTGAATCAGGATGCTGTGAGGGAGGCTCTAGAGGGAATTGCAGGGGTCGTTGATGTACATGATCTTCATATTTGGACGATTACTTCGGGGTTGGATTCGTTAAGCTGTCACTTACTGATAGAGGATAATCAAGACAGTCAACATATATTGCAGCAAGCTATTCAACAGTTGGAGGAGCGTTTTCAAATTCAACATGCAACGATTCAAGTTGAGACATCAAGAATCCATCATCAACCGCTAAAAGTATAGTGCAATATATGTTGAGAATGAGCATTATCTGGCAAAAAACGTTCGGAAACATCTCACTTTTTACTGTAAGATAAAAAGTGAGATGAACGCTTATTCAAATAAATTACACATGCGTCATAAGCAATCATCGGCTGCTCGCCCAAATTGGAGGAGGAATTGAAATGACAGCATTCGGTTGGTGTTTACCTATTGAACATGCCGGTGAATTAAATGAATACGGTTACGATTATATCGAATGTATGCTTGCTCCCTTGCTAACCAAAAACGAAGAAGATTTTAAGAAAGCGCTGCCACTTTACATAAACAGTCCATTGCCTGTAAAAGCGTGGAATGTATTGTTTCCCCGTGAAATTAAAGTAGTTGGATCTGAAGCTAATGATGATGTTACAAAGAGATATATAAGCAGAGCTGTGGAAACGATGGAAAAGGTAGGATCTTCGATCTTTGTTTTTGGCAGTGGCGGCTCCCGCTCTGTACCTGAGGGCTGGGACCTTAATCGCGCAGAAGAGCAATTGCTGAATCTGTTGAATTGGTTTGCTGATGAATGCGAAGGGACGAAGCTCACTCTAGCCATTGAGCCGTTGAACAGGAAAGAGAGCAATATTATTAACAGTGTTAATGATGGAGTGCACTTGGCTAAGCAAATTAATCGTTCGTCCATTCGAGTGTTGGCAGACTTTTACCATATGGACGAGGAACAGGAGCCGCTCGATACGCTTGTTGCGAATAAAGATTGGTTAGCTCATATTCATGTTGCGGATACAGGCAGACTTGCCCCTGGTACGGGGCAATATCCGTATGAGAACTTCATTGCGCAGCTTAAAGCTGCAAACTACACGGGTTTGATATCAGCTGAATGCACGCTTATTGATCGTGAGAAGGAATTGCCTCAAGCGCTTCAATTCTTACAGCGTCAATGGGAATGATAGTTAGATACTTAGATCAGAGAGACCATGCCAAAACATGGTCTCTTTTTGGTTATATAGAATGTTTCGGGGCTCCCCGCAAAGTATCTGAATCAACTTCGAAGCAAGACCCCACTTTGTGGGGATTTTTTAAGCTTTAAGATTGTGGCTTGTTTTGGGAGGGCTGCTCGGCTTCATATTCTTCGGCGAATTCCTCTAGCGACGTGATATGTCCGTGAGGGTGCTGCGTTTGCTTACGGATCTTGTCTTCATTTTCTGCGCGGTTTTTGGATTGGCTCATGGGGATACCCTTCTCTCATAAGAAATAGAAGCTTGAGCTTCATATCCTAGAATGACTTCCTTGGGCAAAAATTATGTACTTTTATTTGGAGAGCAGCCGCTCTTACTTTTAGGCCGACGTTAACTCTATAAAAAAACAAATGGAACCGTCACTGCTGCCTGGCAGGTTAAGGTTCCATTTGTTTTTATGTTTATGCTGCAGCTTTTCTCTTCGTTCTGCAAGGGTTGGTGTCTTTCTTTCAACAGGAACAACACCATTCCAACCTAATCGGTTTATCTCGGGGTTTAACTTACCTTGCTTCTGCCACTTGCTTCTTTGCTTCTTTGCCTTGCTTTGAGCCATAGTAAAAGGCCTCCTCGTTGTTTAAAATGGATTTGTTTTAATTATACGCGAAATTATTCGAAACTGCATCAAGTGAATAGTTTGACAGATTTGAAACAAAATGCAGGAACGGTTGTTTTCCCCATGTTGTTTTGGTAACCTAGGAGAAGATTATGTTCGATTCGATTATATAAATGCAGGAGTGTGCACGATGTCCTACGATTTTTATTACTGGTTTATCATGAGCGCTGCCTTTATTATTACTAATGGCTTAGGTGTAGGGCTTATGCTCAAAACGCAAAAGCTGCTGTTATCCACTCTTGTTTCCCTTATCGTTAATTTGGCGATTTTTGTGATTGCTGGTATTTGGTGGGCCAGTCTGTTTGAAGGCTTTGCAAGAATGTTTGGATTATTCGGATTTGGAATAGCTTTCGTTAATATTGAAGTATTGTTGTTTTTCGGTCTTTTTATTATGAAGAAGAAATCAACCCCACCGGTTCAGTAGTGTATATAAGCTTTTGGAAAGTCTGTGGTCCCATGGGAGCAGGCTTTTTCTTATTGCCAAAAACTCCCGCATCTTAGGATGGGGAGTCATCAGGTAACATGATAGTGGGCTAGCTATAGGAATTAGAAGCTTTGTGCAGCTACAGCAGCTTGTTTCAAGCCTTCTTCGATGATGGCTTGGGATTTGTCAGGGAATTGGTTATGACCTTCAATGACTACAGTAGTAACATCCTGGATGCCCATGAAGCCCATGATAACTTTGACATAATTCAATGACATTTCGACAGCCGTAGCAGGGCCTTCGGAATATACGCCGCCTCTTGCATTAAGCAAAGCGACTTTTTTATCAGGCTGCAAACCTTGAGGACCTTGAGCTGTGTAAGTAAAAGTTTTGCCAGCTTGAACAATATAGAATAAGTAAGTCAACAGCTGTGCAGGAATCGTGAAGTTCCATAATGGAAATGCTAACACTACTTTGTCGGCAGCAAGGAATTGATCTAAGTATTTATTTACATTAGCAGCTTTTTGCTGTTCTTGCTCATTCAACTCAAATCCTTTACCTAGCTTGAACAATCCGTTCAAAGTGTCAACATCGTAGTATGGAAGCTCTTCAGCGAATAAATCCAGCTCCACGATAGTATCCCCAGGATGCGATTCTTTATATTGATCCAAAAAAGTATGATACAATTTAACACTTGCAGATTGTTCGACAGGACGGCCATTGGCTTTAATAAATAATACATTAGACATAAAATAAATTCCTCCACAACTATTTTTATAATATCAACTCACTATACGTAAGTATAATAGTTCATTAACTTACTTTTGTCAAGCAACTTATAATGTCGTTGAACAGAGTGAATGATGCAGGCTAGGCCACAAAGCTGAGAAAAAAATAAAGAGCAAAACGGGATATCCGTTTTGCTCCATGTGTAATTTATTAACGAGATTGAGAGTGAAACATACGCTCTCGGGCATCCCAACGAAAATTTGCGATAAAGAAACCAAGAATTCCAAAAACAACGAGTCTAATATATAACCAGGATGTTGTAAATGTTTGCTGAGTCATCCACTCCATACCCGTAAATAGTGCTGCTAGTATGATTCCCCAGGTTACTACACCGTAAAACATCACATATTTCGATTTGCCCATCATTCTTCTCTTGCCCCATTTTTTGGCTTGCTCGGCAGTCATCTTACTCATTATAGGTTGTTCCTCCCGCATAAAATTACATGATCAAACATTCGCTGCCAAGCAGTTAAAGTCCTTCCTGTCCTCAAATTGTTCACAACTGAAGGGTCCATATTGGATAAAATGACGAAGAGCACCATCACTCCATTTGCAGGAATAAAGCGCTTTGGCATACAATATTTGGGGGTATAAAATGAGTATGCCGTAATCATTGCGCTTTTATACACAAATAAATGAACAATTTATGTTACAATGATTGGTAAAAAACAGACTGGGGAGGCATTATAAATAAATGAGCAAGGTGCTGTTATTTTTCTTGTTAACTTGGCTGACAGGAAGTCCCATTGTGGCGATTCTTGTTCTGCTGGTTATTTTTTATGCGCTGGACCGACGTTTTATTGGTCTCACTCCTAATATTTTAAAACCAATTCAGAGAGCAAGAAAGCTATCCAGATTGCGCCAGGAGCTGCGCTTGAGTCCTCATCAAAACTCATCAAAGCTGGAATTGGCAAGGGTATTAATGGAACGCAAGCAATATGTGGAAGCAGCAGAGCTGCTGGAGCAGGTTGCTTCTGTTATTGATGATTCTGCTGAGGTTCGAGCGGAGCTTGGCTTATGTAGGCTGAAGCTAGGCCAATTGGAGCCGGGAGAGCAATTGCTGCTGGAGGCTGTTGAAATGAACCCCCGGGTCAAATATGGAGAGCCTTATTTGCGATTAGCCGAGGCATGGGCAGATCAGAATCCAACGAAGGCCATAGCTTATTTGGAGCAGTTCAAAGAAGTAAATTCATCCTCTTGCGAGGCCTATTACCGTTTGGGTCAGCTGTATGAACGTTTGGGACGCAAAGAAGAAGCCCGCGGTGCTTACCGTGACACGGTTGAGCTGTACCGCGGGCTGCCCAAATATAAGCGCCGTTTTGAGCGTAAATGGGCATTACTAGCCCGTTTCAAGCAATTTAGTTAATCTGCTGCAATGGAGTTAATACACGATCAGGAGTGAAAGGCGTAAGGTTGATTCTAGTCGGTTCCTCCATTATGAGCTGCTTGATCAATAAACCTGTTGCGGGTGCAAGCAGAATGCCATTGCGATAATGACCAGCTGCCATGATTAAGCCTGGCATGGTTTCAGAGCGGCCAATATACGGGAGGTCATCGGGTGTGCCTGGACGCAAGCCGGCCCAAGTGCTGACGAACTCAGCTTGCTCGAGTTCGGGCAGCAGCTTGGTAGCCGCGGTGTGGAGCGTGCCGATAACGGAGGCTTGGCAGCGTTTGTCGTAACCGCATTCCTCCTGAGTTGCTCCTATGATCATACTGCCATCCTGCTTAGGGACGATGTAGCAGCCTTTTGTAAAGACAGTGCTGCTTATTACAGGCGCAGCCGTTCTTAAAGAGATGCATTGGCCTTTAACTGGAAATAACGGGAGCTTCAATCCGAACGGTTCGGTCAAGGCGGACGACCAGGCTCCAGAAGCAATGATAACCTGATCGGCCAATAGTTCGCCTTCAGCCGTCCGGACGCCTTGGATTCGTCCACTGCGTTCAATTAGGCCAAACGCTGGCGTCCACTCGCGAATATCACAGCCTAGCTTATGTATGCTTGCTTGGAGAGCCTGCGCCAGATGAACTGGATGTACCTGATGATCTTGCTGGAAGCTTAGTCCTCCTCGTATTTCATGAGATAAGCAGGGCTCTATTGCGCGCATTTCCTTTGCGGTGAGCCATTCCGCATTGTGAATCCACGGCAGGCGGCTCAACAGCTCCAGCTCATCCTCCTCGGTTAGTGCGGCCCTAAGTATTCCTTTATCTATGTATTGCGGAGAAATTCCTCCGGTGTCTAATAGATCTTGCGTCCAATTGCGGTACAGCTGCTGACTCCATTTGCAAAGATCGTAGAATGCACCGGGATGATGAATTTCTACCTGTGCTCCCAGCATACCTGCAGCTGCTGTGGAAGCTTCTTTGTTGAGTGCGCCTTTATCTATAAGGGTGCACTTTATACCTGCTCGCAATAACTCAAATGCTATGCTGCAGCCAATAATGCCTCCCCCGATAATTAGCGCGGTTCTGTTGCTGCTATTCAATGGTAACTCCTCCTAAGAGCTTCGCTTTAGTAGTGCTTATTTCATAAGGCTATGCTTTGGAATATGACTGGTTTGTCCCAGCATTTCATGAAATCTAACAAGCTGACCTGCTGGATCGTGATGCAGCAGGATCTGGGAGAGCACGGCTATGCCTGAGCATCTCGTGGACAGCACTTCATCGACATTGTCCGGTTCGATTCCGCCGATAGCTATTACCGGTATGGAGCAGGCATCGACTACTTCACTCAAGGCAGCGATGCCGCGGGGCGGCAAGCCGGGCTTGGAGCTCGAGTCGAAGATATGTCCATACAGGACATAATCGGCGCCCTGCTGAGCAGCGGCAGCGGCCTCCTCGGCCGAGTGCACGGAGCAGCCAATGCGTACGCTGGCAGGCAATATACGCCGGCTCTGAGTTATACTAAGGCTGTTATAGGCGAGCTGGACGCCGGGGGCGCCTACGGCCAAAGCCGCATCAAGCCGATCGTTCATATAAATAGCTGTAGAATCAAATAACGGCTGCAATGTATGATACCAGTCGACAAGCTCCCTGGCGCCGCATTGTTTTTCCCTCAGATGCAAGACATCAATGAGATGTGTAGGGCTTTGAGTGGCAATAGCTGCCACTTCGGTCAGCTTCTGCTTACCGGTCGTTATGACATGCAGCTCGTGCTTCTTCATTACAAGCACACTTCCTTAATTAATTTTATGAAATAACAGATCAATAGTTTCATCATAGCGCAGCCTGTTAAGACCGTCAAAGCGTTTGCCCAAGTTGTCATAAAAAAATCAAGAAACGGTGAACTTGACGGTAGTAATAGGGATAGATACACTGGAATGAGTAAGTTTGGGAAAGGTCAGGAAAGGGAGCTTAAGAAAATGGGACAAATATATAAAGCGTTAACGATAGCCGGTTCGGACAGCGGAGGTGGAGCCGGTATTCAAGCGGATCTCAAAACATTTCAAATGCTTGAGGTTTACGGGATGTCGGCTATTACGGCAGTTACATCCCAGAACACATTGGGTGTAAACGGTATTTATGATATCCCGTTAGAAGGAATTGAAGGGCAGATAAATTCGGTTGTGAGCGATATCGGAGTAGATGCGGTAAAAACAGGCATGCTGTCGCAGCCCTCAGTAATCGAATTAGTAGCTGAACAGGTAATTAAGCATAAGATTACGAAGCTGGTAGTTGATCCAGTGATGATAGCGAAGGGCGGAGCAAGCTTGTTAGCTGATAACGCGCAGGATGCTCTGCGCAGCAAACTGCTGCCGTTAGCTTCAGTGGTAACGCCGAATATTCCAGAAGCAGAAGTGATTACAGGTATGCAAATAACTTCGATCCATGATATGAAGGAGGCAGCTCTCAGAATCGTACAGCAATTTGGTGCCGGAGCTGCAGTGGTAAAAGGCGGGCATAGCAGCGGGGACCCGACAGACGTATTGTACGACGGTGAGCAGTTTCATTTACTTACCGCATCGCGGTATGAAACCCGTCATACCCATGGTACGGGCTGTACTTTTTCTGCTGCTATTACAGCGGAGCTTGCCAAAGGAAGCAGTCTGTTTGATGCTGTGCAAACGGCCAAACATTTTATTACGCTAGCTATCCGTTATGAGTTGGGGATTGGCGGGGGGCATGGACCAACCAATCATTGGGCTTATTGGCGGCATGGTAATACGAAGGAGTCTATGGAATCATGACAGCTAAATTAAGTTATGAATATTTAAGTCAGGCCGCTTTATTGATTGTACTTGTCATTCTAAGTTTTCCAGCCATCATATTATGGTCCAGATGGAAGAAGAAGAAACGGAGATAACGCCCATGTATTATGTGAATCACGAGCAAGTGGAGCTGCGATTGCAATTTATACCCACGTTGTCAGAGTCATGTGAACGATTAGCTGCCCAGTGGGAGAGCACTTCTGAAAGTGATCGCTTGCTGCTGCATTTTGCTCAAGAACGTACGCTGCATCTGGCAATTGAAACGGTAACGGATATCGGAAGTCTCTTGATCGACGCCTTTATGATGCGAGATGCCAGCAGCTATGAGGATATTATTGAAATTCTTCAAGGCGAAGGTGTATTTGAACATAGCCTTGGAGCCATTTTGCGCCAGCTTGTTCAGCTTCGTAAGCCGCTCGTTCAGGATTTTACTGTTTTCCCGAGGGAGAGTCTGCATCCTTTAATCTGCGAGCTGCCAGACGCACTCACTTCGTTTGCTGAGGCAGTGCCTGTATTTATTCGCAAGGAAATGGTGTGAATTCAGGAAATACAACGTTTATTACGAGCAGAAGCTTGTTAGCATTTTCCTGTAATAGTATTTTTGATACATTTTAGTATATTAATTTACTTATAGTTGATATTCGTATACAATAGCTGTAATAACTTGCTTATCAGTCTGTTCTGATCGATGCAAGGTTTGTTTGAAAAGGCGGTGAAAGGACCAGATGAACCAGGAGATGGATGTATCCACACGAAAAGTCATATTGACCATGTTGAAGACACAGGGCTCCCTTACCGTTAGCGACATGGCCAAGCAGCTAGGCATAACGGAGATGGCAGTTCGGAGACATTTGAACACGCTGGAACGTGATGGTCTGATCGAAGCGAAGCTGGTGCGGCAGGCGATGGGGCGGCCGACCAATCTGTACTCGTTGACAGAACAGGCAGACGAGCTATTTCCTAAGAAATATCATCATTTGACTCTGGATTTATTGGGCGAATTGGTTTCGGAAGCGGGAGAGCAGCAGGTTGAACGCTTATTCGAACGTCGTAAGGAACGAATGGTTCAACGCTACGAAGAACAGATGCAGGGGAAGCCGCTGGAAGAAAGAGTCAAAACTTTGGCTGACATTCAAAACTCCAATGGGTATATGGTAGATTGGGCCGCAACAAAAGAAGGACATTTTGTCATTAATGAACATAATTGTCCGATTTCTCAAGTTGCCAATCAATATAATCATGCTTGCCAATGTGAGCTAATGATGTTCAAAAGCCTTCTCAACGCCGATGTCGAGCGCACGGAATGCCTAGTCAAAGGCGGTATTAAATGCTCCTATATTATTCAAGAAAAAGATAAATAAAACCATCTCTACGCAGCATGCGTCGACGATGGTTTTTTATAATATCAGACTTTATAAGTTTTCAGCGGAGCTGAACAAGTCTGATATTGCAAGAAAAGCAACCGCTAAGACACGAATGTATCTTCATCGAGAGGGCTTCGAATAGAAGCTTTTCTTATTTGAAGCTGCTAAGTTTAAATTTTGCTAAATTCCTTCACCTGAGTGCCTTTAATCTGTTCAAAATGATCCTTGTACTCCACATGATTGATTTCACAGCCTGGACCAATGTTAATGCGATTGCCGCGAACAACCTTTGCCGTTGTATATTCGAGATAAATATCGTCACCTTCTATAGTATCGACGTTCAGGCGGTCTTCAAAGCCGGGAATAAATAAAGAATGAATGATCTTGTGGAGGCTAAGCCCCAATCCGGTACGTTTCACACTGATTGTTTCACCGCCAATTTCTCTAACCTTGCACGGGCCAAACAATTGAATATCTATTTTTCCAGCGTTAAGCATACCACTAATTAGAAAGCTTCCTTTATATAAAAATGTTTCTGCGGCACAATCTCTCTGCACCTTCAATTCACCGCCAATTTCCAACAGGTCGCCTGTCAGATTACCGCCAATTTCTGATTTTCCTTGCAGCTTGAGGGACCTGACGGCAACATCGCCCCCAATATCTGACTGACCGTTAACATTCAATTGCTCAGCTTCAACATTTCCTTCTATTCGGGCAATACCGTTCACTTTAATGACCTTGGATTTCACATTGCCCTGGGTGCGTGAGCTTCCATTGGTTTTGAATTCGTTGCTCTCGATATCTCCCGAAATAGTTCCTTCTCCGTTGATTTTTACATTATCGAATATACCGCCGGCGGTGCTGCCGCTTCCAGAAATAATAAGATCGCCTCGAACATCATTGTTTGTCATATCCTATTCCTCCATCAGTTCATTTTAAATTTTAATTCTTCCATGCAGTTGGACAAAAGCAATCGGGCAACGACTCGAATATTAGGTTCGAAATAAACATTTGCAGGAACTTCGGCTAATAAAAAAGTAGAGAAGCCCATTTTCCGGATAAAAATTAACTCGCCGTTGTTTCCCTGCAGCTTGGGATAATGTTCATTCATAACCTGCAGCAGCAGAAAGCCCTCATCAAGACTAATTTCACCGGTGTGAAGCATTTTATCAAAAATAAAGAGCTGTAAAATGCGTTCAAAGTCAAAAGAATCTGAATGGCCTTGGCGCTCACAATAAAACTCAAGGCTATTCGATGAAACAATGTTACGTTCTATTAACTCCTGTTTGGTAAGAGAAATTTCCGCAGCATTTGGTGATAATAAGTTAGCCAATTCATCCAGCGATAAATCGTCCTTCATATTTTTTATTTTATCGATCCGTCCAAGTATTTTGTCCTTAGGAAAAAAGGTTTCCTGTCCGGTGAAAGCGGATTTTCTTATAAACCAGTCTTCGGGAATTAAATTTTTTCGTTTCCAACGATATAGCTGGCCATAAGAGAGGCCTGTCAATTCAAGCAGTTCCTTTTTTGATATTAATTGAGTTTCCATACATCGATACCTCCTGGTGAAAACAGTGTAACATAACATTGTTACGTTGTAAATAATAACTTGCAGCTTTTTTCATGTGATATTAGAGCTGAAAACATATCAAGGCTTGTACTATAAAAAAGCGCCTATCCTCCAGGGATAGACGCTCCATCTGTTGTATTTATTCAAACTCTTGCATTTGCCACTAGTCGTGATGCTTTATCTTTAACCCAACCGTAATTGCCGGCTGAGATCTCCTTCAGATTGACCAGAGATCCTCCGATTCCAACGCCGTGACATCCCGCTTGAATAAACTGCGCGATATTGTCCTCGCTAACTCCTCCTACAGCAACCATTGGGATATGGTTAAGAGGTCCTTGCAGCTCTTTTATGTATCCTATGCCGAGACTTGCGCCAGGGAAAATTTTTACCGCTGTTGCGCCGGCTTTCCAAGCCTTCACAATTTCGGTAGGAGTCATGGCACCAGGAAATATAGGAATTCCTTGCTCGGCCGCATAGCGAATCACATCTTCATCAATATTAGGCGTTACCAAATATGAAGCACCAGCTTCAATAGCCTTTTTCGTATCGTCTATATCAAGCACAGTTCCTGCGCCTACATACATCTGTTCCCCAAATTGCTCCTGCAGCTGTGCAATCATCTTAGTAGCGCCAGGAGTGTTTAAAGTAATTTCCATGACTCGAACGCCACCATCCAGCAATGCTTGAGCTACTCCGGTGATATGTTGTTCCTCCACACCACGTACAATAGCAATAATACGAGTTTGTTCAACTAGCTGTAAGCCTTGTTCCCGATTCATATATGCACCTCATCCCCAAGTTATAGATCTATTATGACATTCTTTTTGATCATTTCAAACAGTGACTCAACGATCTGACAAAAAAGTTAGGATAAATTCGGATAATCAGTGTCAAAATGAACACCTCCGACTTATAATGTACTATTCCATAGGCATTCGTCTAGGGCAGTTGCTTGTCGGGAGGGGGGAGGCACATGCTTTGGCAAATAGCAGTTCTTATTGTTTCGATAGCTGTAGTCGTTTTAATCGGATTTCTGATCCCAACGTTAATCGAGACTCGCAGGACCATCAAGGAGACTTATAGTACGCTCAGTCAGTTGCAAATGAAGCTCGAACAGACAGCGGTGGAATCGAAGCATTTGATCCAATTAACTCAACAGGTAGTAGAGGACGTACAAGAGAGAATCAAAGCTGCTAATGGTTTTGTAGAGGCAATGGAGCAGACAGGAGCAGCGGCCAGCCGTTTGTCCCAATCTGTAAAACTTGTTTCGCGTACTTTGTCGGATACAGTAACAGAGGCGAGCAGTACCCTTCATAGCAATAAAGATACGATGCGCGATATTTTAGAGCTTACTTCCATCAGCATGCAGCTATGGCAAAGGTGGCAGGACTCCAAATCCTCCAAAGCAAAAGCACAGACGAATGAACAACAATGAAGGAGATGAATGAAATGGCAGCGGATAAAAGAGGAAAAGATTTATTGATCGGAGCCGTTGTAGGTACATTATTAGGAGCTGTTACAGCGTTACTATTTGCCCCTAAATCGGGTCGTGAGCTGAGAGCTGATATCTCGGATGGAGTACACAATGTATCTGAGAAAACGCAGCAGGTAGCGGGGACAGTAGCTGACAAATCCAAGCAAATCGCTGGCACGATAAGTGATAAGACACAGCTTGCTGTACAAACGATCGGTCGCCAAACTTCAGAATGGGCGGGAAAAGCCAAGGAAACAGCTCTTTCTTGGAAAAACGGCAAGGCTGAGAACTTGGAATCCCTGGAAGCTCCAGTTGCCGCTACAGTTGTAGAAAGTGAAGAAAACGAAAAATAAGCTGGTTAACTTCATGAATAAAAGAAACAAGAAGCCTCCGGTTTTAGGAGGCTTCTTGTTTCTTTTGAAACGGATATTAACGACCTATTACCATTTGGAGGGGTCAATTTTACTAGGATCAAGCCCTTGCCAAATATTTCGGATATCCGCTGATTTGGGGTTATCGAATACGAGCCATGCCGTAGGCAAGAAACGTTCGCCGTACTCACTGGATGGACGGTTTATTATTTTATTATCATGCACTAGAACGGTAGAAGAACCTCCATCCAGATTTGCAGCTGTTACGGCTCCATGCTCCAGAAATATTTTTTGAATATCGAATAAGGTTGCGCCGATACTATGACCCGGTTTCCTGCCGTCTATGATTGCGAACATGATGGTGCCATCTTCCTTCTGTGCCATTGCTGTTCGAGGCGCGATACCCCAGCCGTCGGCCTGGTTCTTAATTTGACCGACGCCATTAACAATAAAGCGAGGTGCAAAGGTAACCGCTTCTTGAACACCCATCTGCAGAAGCTCCGTAGGCTTGTATTTGCCGGCAATCATACGTCCGTCTTTATCAATACCAACGATATGGTTCGCGGTATTCATCCCTCCATCATTATAAAAGATGGTGCCGCCTGATATTACAAGTCCGGTTGGTTGAAAGCCGTTGCCCATCCATTCCGGATCGACGAAACCTCCTGCGTTTACGCCTGCCTCCGCCCCAAGGCGTTTGACCATGGATGATACCTTTTCACCTTTTCCAGGCGCACCAGGAACTGCAATTCTTAGTTTCTTGGGGTCATTCACTATCATTAGATGTCCTTTGAAATTGGTGCCTGATATCGGCTCGATCTCTACTAATGGCTTTTTTTCAACTGGCTTAACTGAGTTGTCCGGCTTGCTTACATGGACTAGCTGCTGATCCTTGACCTCTGCGAAGTTATCGAACTGCTGCCAATAACGATTAACACGGCGTTCCAATTCTTCTTGCCCGATTAAGTATGCCGCCCAATGCCGATGCTGTGTTGTAATTAAAGTGTCAGCCATCAAGAAGCGGAGATTGGAACCGGAATTTGTCATAAAGAACCAAAAGCTGAATATCATTCCCATGAGTAGCAAAACACTTACCGTATACAAAAATAAGGTTAGAAGCGCAGATGATTTCTTTGTTTTTTTAGGTGATTGAGGTTTCGGTTTTGAACTGCCGCCAGTATTCGTATTCGGTGAAATTTGGGTTGCCATGAATTTTGTCCTTTCAAATGTCGGTAGCTTCAATGTTATAAACGTAAATAAGAGGAAAAAGTTTCAGTAAACCACTGGACTTTTTCCTCTTATTTACATTTGGTACAGCTGTTTGTTTTCTTTGATCATAAGTTCAAATTCATGAGCAGGCATCGGCTTGCTAAAAACATAGCCTTGTACCTCATCACAGCCTTGATTGATAAGGAAGTCCAACTGCTCTTGAGTTTCCACACCTTCAGCCAATGATTTAATTTTCAATTGACGGGACATAGCGATTAACGCTGTTACGATAGCTGCATTTTCTTCATCGACTGTCACATCGCGTATAAAGGATTGATCGATTTTTAAGGTGTGGACCCTAAAGCGTTTCAAATAACTAAACGAAGAGTAGCCTGTTCCAAAATCATCAATGGAGATTCGAACTCCAAGTGCTCTCAGCTTTTGCATGGTGTCTATAATATAAGAGATATTAGTCATGGCGACGTTCTCGGTTATTTCCAAGCAGAGAAGTTTAGGCTCCAAGCCGGTTTCCTCTAATGTCTTCTCTACAAGCTGAACAAATTGAGGCTGGTGAAATTGTATGGCGGAAATATTGACAGAGACACATAGGGGAGGATGCCCAATGTTCTGCCATTTTTTATTATTAAGACAGGATTGTTTTAGTACCCAATTACCAATTGGTATTATTAAACCGGTTTCCTCGGCAAGAGGGATGAACTCCGCAGGAGAGATCATGCCCCATTCAGGGTGAACCCAACGTATTAAAGATTCCATGCCATAAATTTTTCCATTGCTCAAATCTACAATTGGCTGATAAAATATGCGAAATTCGTCACGCTCCAGCGCTTTGCGAAGATGAATCTCCAAATTTAATCTATGCAAGGAACGTTTGTTCATTTCCGGTTGATAATAATGATACGAATTCCCACCTTTCTCTTTGGAGCGGTACATGGCAATGTCTGCGTTTTTCAGTAAGGTTTTCACGTCAGTACTATCATGGGGGTATAGACTTATTCCTATGCTCGCTGTTACGAAGAGCTCCTGATTTTCAATGATGAAAGGTTCCCTTAATAACTCAGGGATTCCTTTGGCGAATTGGGCAGCTTCATCAATATGTGCAATATCTGATAGCAATATGATAAATTCATCGCCGCCGAAGCGAGCTACGATATCTTTTTCCTTCACATAAATCTGAAGCTTCTGGGCTAATAGCTGCAGCAATTGGTCGCCAACATGATGGCCAAGAGTGTCGTTAATGACTTTGAAGCGATCAAGGTCGAAAAAAATAACGGCCATTTTACCACCGGTTTGTTCGGCATTTTCGAAGCTGGTTTTAAGCCTTTCATCAAAATGAAGGCGATTTGGTAAATTTGTCAATGAGTCGTGATAAGCCATATGAACAATTTTTTGTTCGGCACGTTTGCGTTCATTGACTGCACGAATAGTAGCATAGGATCGAAGAAGCTGTTCATCCTTCGTTTCACTAATAATTTTGGCAAACAGCTCGTCTTGTTCAGCTTGATCTTGTTGAGTGTTGCTAGGATCAGTAGTTTCCATTATTTGCATAACATTATAAATATGATCCTTATGTATTCGGGCAGCGGAAGCGGTTTTGGAATATTTGCGATCTTGTTTGTCGAGATAAACAATGCCTTTTTTAGAGTCATATTCACCGACATGGTTCATATTCACTAGGTTTGCGCTGTCCAGAAACCGGAATCCATCTTCAAATAACCATTCTTCCAAGTTATCAAATGAGAGATCCAGATAGTAGTGCTGGTCTTTTGTATGAATGACTATAGATCGGTCGCGGATTTGTTCGATTTTTATAACTTCGCTCGAATCAATAATAATAATCTCTGACCCTCTCTTGCCATCTCGAGTAACGGGAATTTTCTGCATAAAGACTCAGCTCCAAAGAGAAGGATTGGATCGGCTGCCAGGGGTAGGCTGGCAGCCGATTTTAGTATTATTTTTTCAACAATTCCAATGGTGTTTCAGGTCGATTATCCCACAAAGAATTAGTAGTTACAAATATTGCAGCGATAGTAACTAGAGCAGAGTTAGCAATGATGGCGAACCATTTTTTCATAGCGAAACCCTCCTTTCTAAATAGTGGATACTATTTTCAAACAGCTTTGTGGTGTGCAAAGCTTGTATGAAAAACGCAGTTGATAAAAGATCCATCTGAAAATAATAGTTAGAAAAAACGATAACAACAGAAATAAGCTTCAATAGAGGGTAATACTTTTTGTCTATTCGACTTACATCCTCTATGCCTTGAGGTGCTGTTTTTAATAGAATAAGTAAAGCTGCAGTATTTAATATAAAGCCTATGTAAAAAAAGTCGTATTCCAAATGGGAAGCTGTGATGAAAATAATAGATGATGCTATGCAGCAAGCTAATGATGAAGCTAGATGGGCTCCACCGCTAACAATACGTAGTAAGGTATAACACAATATGACTAATAAAGCTTTGGATAGGTGATTAGTAAAAGAAGAAATGAAAATAACTATAATAATAGTGAGGGTAACATTTATTAATAGGCTAAGAGCGTAAAATAAAACGGCTTGTGAAGCTGCTTGCGGATTGTTTTTTCTTATTGAGGAAGCAATTAATGTGGCCGATTTGTCGATGAAATTCATCGTTTCTTCAACCTTTCATGTTTATCATTAATCAATTTTTTATTATGCTTGTATGCTATCGAAATTCCTATTACACAGAAGATAGATAGAATAATTAGGATAAAGGAATGTATAGAGAAATTATTATAGGATAAGGAGGTTAATTGAATGATTAATATAAATACAACAATTACAGCAGATAAAGCAAAGTTATACTTTTTTATGGCTTGGTTCATTGTGAGTTTATTAGCCATAAACATAAAACCGAATTTTCTATATCTTATATAGATGGTCATAAGCGTTACAATTATTGCAGTGATCAGGAACACTGAACTTGAGTGGATGAAGTTAGTTCTTGCTACCGCTGCGTTTGTAAGATTCAACCAGGTTGCAGCCATCATAACAGCATATTCAATAATACCTGCTAGCATAAAGCCAATGATGGTTATAACTAATGAATAATAGAGAGGCAGACTAAAGAGAAGCGTTATCATGATCATTTCTGTTGAAAGCATGCTGAGGACTGCATAGTTTTTAAGCATAGCGATCTCTCGTAAATAAAAAGCTGTAATAGACATAGCAATTGAAATAGCTAATATCTTGGAGAAATGATACTTCAACGGAAAACGAAATATAGATAAAGCGAATGTAGTTACTGCAATCAACTCGATGGTTGAGAAAAAGAATTTGATTAACAAGGGAATCGACACGGTTTGTTCTCCTTATGTAAGATCATGTTGTCTTTGTGAATGAATTTAATGGAAAATATTTCAAAAACATTACTTTAGTAGACTACATTTTCAGTTTATATTAGATTTTTGTAATGTACAAGCAGAAAATTGTCGAATGAAGCGCTTGCAAATGGGTTAATTTCACAACATTAGGTGATTGTAACGGTTTAGTCTACCGAAGATAAGAGTGTTTGCAGGCTGTTTTTATTACCGAAAGTAAACTCAAGGTTGGTTCTATTGTTTTTGGCAATTTGGGGAAAAATCAATTCGTGGTATTTGCGTTGATAGGGCTCAGACATGGTAACAGACAGACCTGTTCCTTTTGAATCAAAATACAGCTTGCCGAGGTGTTCATCATAATTGCGTATTTGTTGAAAGCTTGCATAAACATCAGTATCTACCTTTTTAAAATCATGCTTGTCTATTAGCTCAAGAAACTGAATGAAATCTTTTAGTGAATCCATGTTCTTTTTTATCCTCGAATGTTGGTTTAAGCAATAAATCTCTTTCATTCCTATCTCGATATACAATACATCGGTCAAATCTACCTGAATAGTTGATAGAGATGATACGGAGACGTCTTGTTCCATTAAATGTCCCGCTTTTATCATAAGCTCCGTGTATGGGTAACCGTAAGCCCCCGAAAGCTTTTTTAAAGTGCCAGGCGAGGGGGTGATTTTTTCGTTCGTTGAACGATTTTTTTCCAATTCTAAATCGCGAATATAAGCGTGTGAAAGGCCGCATTTTTTGGCTGCTTCTCTTAATGACATATTACCTCGTAAACCTTCTAAAAATTGACCGAAATTTGGAATAGATTCCCCCAAAATTTTCACCTCTCTCTACATATATTGTATAGGACAAATTCGGTAAATGAAATAGGTTTGTAAAAAAAATGTAATGATTTTGTAACATAAAAATAGTGCAATGAGTTTCTAAAATATTATTAATATACGGATGTAAGCCTTGACGCAATGTTGTATAAATACTACATTTAATGAATAAAGACGGCCTACTACAACAAGAAGGGGGATCCTGTTGATGAGAGACAAGATCATGAACCGCTGGAGCACCTACGAGCCTTTTTATATACAATTCAATGGATTCAAAATTGCTGATATCGTCATAACCAGCCATGCCCTGTCACGCTGGACCGAAAGAATTGGAAATGATCAGAGCGGCATTGATTATATATGTTCGTATATTTGGGATGCTTTGAAAAATGAAAGAATTCAACCCTATTATGAGAACGAGAAAGATGTATACTTAATTGATGAGGATTTAGTCGTAGTTGCTGAGTTTATGATGCTGAAGGACGAAACCGACATAGCGGGAAATCCTTTATACAAAATGATTATAGTAACCTTTCTCGGGAAAATTTCCGAAGATATTCAGCTTCGCGATTTGAAAGCGTATTATTCCTGGTTAAGGCATTCGAGGCGGATGACGCTAGTCAAACATGGCAGAAAGCGCAAATAACAGCTACTAATTGAAGAAACTAACCGTAAGCACATGGGAGCAGCCAAAGTGCTTTTTTTGTGTTACAGGATAATAATGGAATTGACGGCTGTGGAGAAACTAATTGAACTGAGGCGAATAATTTGTTGGTATTTTCGGCAAAATTTAGTTGGAATGGTATTAACTCATGATGCAGATTTGCTATAAATACGATAAGGGAGGATTATGCAGATGGCACGTGATTTACCTCTTGGAAATGGAAAAGTATTAGTGAATTTCGATACGCAATATAATTTGCGGGATATTTATTTCCCTTACGTAGGTCAGGAAAATCAAGCAGCAGAGCATCTCTCGCATTTTGGTGTTTGGACTAATGAAGGTTTCTTCTGGATTGATCATCCCGAATATACCAAACAAGCCACTTACTTAAATGATTCGATGATTAGCCATGTGGAAGGAGCACACGAACGGTTAGGTTTGAAGATGCAAATACGGGATGGTGTGGATGCGCAAGAGAATGTGTTTCTTCGCAAGGTGAATATTACTAACTCCTGGGATAAGGAGCGAATCGTCAAGCTATATTTTCATTTGGATGTGGATTTATGCGGAAACGGTATTGGAAACACGATTTATTATGATCCCGATCTTCACTCGCTTGTCTATTATAAAGGGCATCGATATATGACCTTATCAAGTTGGACGAATGAGAAAAATATGCCGTATTGCAGCGGTTACGCTATTGGACAAAAAGGCTTCAATGGGCTTGAGGGCACATGGAGGGACGCCGAAGACGGTAAGCTGGGCTACAATCCGATAGCACAAGGGGCTGTTGATGGAACCATAGAGCTAACACTCACACTTCCGGCGAATGGTTCCAAGCAGGCATGGTTCTGGATTTGTTTTGGTACTGAGCTGAAACAGGTTCGCAAGCTGGAAAATAATGTTCGAGAGGCGACTCCACAAGCGCTTTTGCAACGAACATATAACTATTGGAAGGAGTGGTTGGTGCAGGATCAGCATGAATTAGATCTGCTGGAGCCGGAAATGGTTTCCTTCTATAAGAGAAGTCTCCTCATAATTAGGAGCAATATGGATAACCGCGGCGCAATTATTGCGGCTAACGACTCGGATATTTTGAAGTTTGCCAAGGATACTTATTCTTATATGTGGCCGCGTGACGGTGCTTTGATTGCACATGCATTGGACCGCTCGGGTTTTACAAAGCTAACGTCGCCCTTTTATCAATTTTGTAGACGAGCTATTACGGAAGATGGTTATTTGCAGCATAAATACAACCCGGACGGCTCGCCTGGGTCGAGCTGGCATCCGTGGGTGAATACGGCCGGGGAGAAGCAGCTGCCTATTCAAGAGGATGAGACAGCGCTTGTTATTTATACGTTATGGCATCATCACCAGCTAGCCAAATCAATGGATGACGCCAGAGAGGATTACGATAAACTGGTTATTCCTGCAGCGGATTTTATGATCAGGTACAGGGATGCCTCAAGCTTGCCGCTCCCATCGTACGACTTGTGGGAGGAGCGCTATGGGGTTCATGCCTTTACCGTCTCCAGTGTATATGCAGGTTTGCTAGCTGCGGCTAATTTTGCCGATTATTTTAAAGACGAGGCTCGGGCCATACATTATAGGGATACGGCAGCTAAGGTGAAGAGCGCTGTTGAGAAGCAGATGTATTCGGAGCAGGATAAACGCTTTGTACGATCTTTGTACTGGAACAGGGAAAAAAGCAAGTATGAGCAGGATTTGACTTTGGATGCAAGCCTTTATTCGCTATTTGATTTTGAGATGTTTGATGCGGAGGATCCTCGTATCACGGCAACAATGATGGCCATCCGAAATCAGCTATGGGTGCAAACTGAAGTGGGGGGGATCGCTCGCTACAGCGACGATTATTACCATCAAGTCACCAAGGATGTTGGTAAAGTGCCTGGTAATCCTTGGTTTATATGCACTCTGTGGTATGCGGAATGGGTGATTGCGGCTGCCAAAACGGAGGAGGGTTTGAAGGAAGCAGCGGACTTGATTCGTTGGACGATGAGCCATGCTCTTCCAAGCGGTGTACTGGCGGAGCAAGTTCATCCCTTTACAGGTAACCCCATGTCGGTCTCGCCTTTGACTTGGTCACATGCATCCTTTGTCAAAGTAGTTCAGGAGTATTTGTCTAAGCTGAAGATGCTTAAAAACAAAGGTGGCGGCAAAGAAGATGTCAGCGATGCCAAGCTTTTGGCGGGAGCTGGTGTTCAGCGATGAAGACGGTACGGTTGCGAGGGCTTCAAGCTGAAGCAGCTGCTGCGGAGACGAAAGCAGGATTAGACAGCCGTAGTGTAGATGGACAATCGGGTGCAAAGGCAGTTGGAAATAAATCAATAATGAAAACGGCTGGGAGTGGCCTTGCGGACCATGAGTCAAAAGTGAGGCTAGAGCTGAGCGAGATAGAGCAGCCGGTACGAAAACAGTCTGATGAAGTGCTGGTCCGTGTGCTGTGCATTGGCTTGGACGGCACGGATCGGGAATTGATGACCGAGAAGTATGGTATACCTCCAAAAGGTGAATCGGAATTGACCATTGGCCATGAATCTTTGGGTGTAGTTGAGGAAGCCGGAGAGGAAAGCGGTCTGATGCGAGGCGATCTGGTCTGTGCCCTGGTTAGACGTCCATGCAAGATTCCGGACTGTGTGAATTGTCGAAACGGTCATGCCGATTTTTGTGAGACCGGGCAGTATGTGGAGCGGGGAATTAAAGGCAGCCACGGTTTTTTATCCGAGTTCTATGTTGAGGAAGCCAGATATGTGATTAAAGTGCCAAACGAATGTTTGGCTTACGGTGTGCTGACAGAGCCTCAAAGCATAGTCGAGAAGGTGTGGGATCAAGCTCAACGCATTCAGCAGAGGCTGATCTGGCAGCCGAAAACTGCGTTTGTGCTGGGCTCAGGGCCGCTAGGCTTGCTGGCGGCCTTCACATGTCGGTGTCTGGGCCTGGACACCGTGGTCTGGTCCATGTCGCCGGCAGACGGGCCGGCGGCAGAGCTGGTTCGCGCCTGCGGGGCGGAGTACCGACAAGCAGGCGGCACGGGCAGCGCGGGGACAGGAGAAGCCGCTGAGTCACTCAGCGGCTTCCTGGAGCAGAGCGGCAAGCGCGCCGATCTGATCTTCGAATGCACGGGCTACAGCCCGCTGGCATTCGAGGGAATGACGGCATTGGGAGCGAATGGCGTGTTAGCGTTGCTGGGCGTTACGCCGGGGAACCGGAGCCTGCAGATTTCCGCGGATCGCATAAATCAAGAGCTGGTGCTGGAAAATAAATGTATTTTAGGATCTGTGAATGCATCACGTAAAGATTTTGAAACCGGCTTATACCGGCTTAAGCTAATGGAGGAGAAGTTTCCTGGGTTGCTGGATAGGCTTATGACGGATCGCCTAAGGCTGGAGGAAGTGCCGGACCTTGATTTTAAGGCAATCGGAATCAAAGCTGTTGTAGATGTTGTTCCTCGATCGGAATGGCAGAATCTGATCAATGCAAAGACGAACCCTGTTATCTACAGCTTCTCTGTATAAGGAGCTATAAAAGCGCAGAAACCAATCACTTGGCAGTGGACTGGATTTTGCGCTTTTTCACATTTTCAGCGTATAAGTGTTCAGCGAGCATGCTTTCATACAGCATAGGTAGACTTCTCTGTGGGAAAAACAATTGGAACTCTTTGCTATATTTTTGGAATCACTCCCCGCTCACTAGCGGAACGTCATTCCTTTGTCTACATTCGGTCCTACTCGATTACTTGGTAGACTTGAGCTTACCTATGGGCTCAAAGTGATTAGTTTTTGCCGTCCAGTACGTTTCGCAGCGCTTTTTCGATCTGATCCATCGGATCGTTCGAGTAGGAGGGAGCCACATACAGACCAGTTCCGGCTGCCGCCTGAACGGTTATCGCTTTATCGTCTTCAACTAGCTTGGAGAGCAGTGTCTTTTCGCTTCCTTTAAGTTTCGTGGTCAATGCATGGTAGGCTATGACAACCATCTCTCCTCTGTCAAAGCTGACTTCCTTAGCGTTCACCTTCTGAGCCTGCGATTCGGTAAGGAGACCGCTGATCACGCCTAATGAGATAGTCGTGTTAGGTTCTGCTTCAACATAGCCGAGTGCCCGCAGAATAAGTGCAGTTAGTTCCGCTCCGGTCATTGGCTGGTCAGGAGCATAATCATTTTCACTGATACCGTGCACATAGCCCTTGTTAAAGGCATAGGAAACATATGCTGCTGACCAATGGCTCTGGACATCTTGGAAGCCGGATTTCTCAGCGGCTTGTTCGGCCGCCTATTCGAGCCCAAATAGTCTCAAAAGCATGACCGCACCTTGGGCGCGAGTAAAGCTTTGCTCCAACTCGTAGCCATTATCGGTTCCTCGAAACAAATTAAGCTTCAGCAAGGTATCGGCCATTTGGATTTTGTCATCAGTGGAAGTAGACGCGCCTTTTGCGTTGCCTTCAATCGTGAAGGTGGACATTATGCTACAAAAGATCACCATGAGGACAAGCACATAGCATAGGAGTGCTTTTGGTTTCTTCATAAGATGACCTCCCATGTTATTTCACAGCGGTTTGGGTTCCGACATACCGAATCGAGGAGAGATCGACTTGCCATTTTTGCGAAAGAAGCTTTGTCCATAACAAATCAGTCGGCTTCTCTGACATACTGAACGTAATTAAGATCTCTTTCAAGTTCAAATATTCATCGAAGGAGCGGGTTAGATTGATAGTTTGGGCAGGACGCTGTAGTCTTTAATTACCTTGTTGCCCTCTAGCTTCTTGCCAATGTTGAAGTAAGTATTAATTGCTCTTAAGCGGGAATATTGGGAATCGTAGAAATCCCGTTTACCTCCACCTGCGAGTGACCGAGCCGAACTAATGCCGCCATCGATTTTAATGAATTCTTCTGTAAAGGCTGCTGCTCCGCTGCCGAGCTCCACCACCCCATATAAAACGCGGATTTCGTTTGCTGACACAGGCTGCGGCTTACCGTATACTGAATCAGATACGCTGCCATAAACATTTCCGGTAACTGGTTTGGCTATCGTCAATACATTGCTATTGTCTTCCACCGATCCGGAGGGACGCGCTGTAAATTCTAAAACGTACAGTACCTTCACCTGATCAAAAATATAAGTAATTGGAGTACTGGCTGGAGCGTCCTTTGCTTTTGCAGTATTTGATCCGAGGACGGTTAGTAGTAGTATAAAAAGGAATATTAACCCTTTTTTCACTTATCATCCCTCCTTAACCAAGATTAGCTTTTTTTGAGAAGGTGGTCAACCACAAATCTCCTATTGGCAGTGGCTTTATTGGCTTATTCTAAGTATGCGGACAATATTTTGTGGGCCGATTAATTTCTACTTGTACTAAAGGAGATGGTGGTTTGCATCTACTATGATTCCCCGGGAAATATTGCTGCTATTGTCTGCAATCATAAGGATTAGTAGTTTGATCCTGCCTATAGTCGGAAGGGGAGCGGCCGAACCATTTTCTGAATTGCTTGGAGAAATAAAGAGCGTCGCTAAACCCGACAGAAGAGGCAACTTGTTCAATGGTTAAAGTCTCCTGGAGCAGCAGCTTAGCACGTTCCATCCTTATTTTAAGTAAAAAATTCATGGGAGACATTCCAGTATGCTGCTTGAACATTTTGGAAAGATGGGTTCTGTGGTATCCAAGACTTTGAGCCATCTGTTCAATGGAAATAGGCTGGTGGTACTGCAGGGTAAGCCAACGGATCGCTTGCTCAACCTGCTGCTGTATACCCTGTGAATCTTCGACAGGCACATCGGCACTACTCCGCTTCTGAGCGTATTCGGCTAGAATAAGCCGCAAGTAACCTTGAGACTGCATATCGCAGTGAGACTGTCTTATGTGAAGCGTTTGTTCAAGCTGGAAGAACAATGCGTTCATTTTGCGATTAGGTTGAGTGGCATTTACAGGCTGATGCTGGGATAATCCTAATTTATGTAGATATTCATCAGCTCTTGTACCTTTGAATCCGACCCATCGGTAGCTCCAAGGATCTGTTTCATCGGAGACATAACTTACCAGCTCACCAGGAAATATAACAAAGCTGCCTCCCTTCTCCAAATGGTAGTCATGACCCATGCAACGGAAGGTTCCGCGACCTGAGACAACATAATGGATTAAATAGTAGTCCAGAACTTGCGGACCTACTTTATGAGAGGCCTTGGTTTGGGAGTTTCCACTGAACAGTATGGATAATTCACCTTTGCTTGGATGCGGATTGAAGGCAACGGAATGATGGGGCTCTATCACCAGGAACACCTCGAGTCGATATTTATTTATAAAATTAGACTTAAAAGTTTTCAGCGGAGCTGAAGAAGTCTGATATTGCAAGAAAAGCTATCGCTTAGACACGAATGTATCTTCCTCGAAAGGGCTTCGATCAGAAGCTTTTCTTATAATATCAGACGTTAAAAGTTTTCAGCGGAGCTGAAGAAGTCTGATATTGCAAGCAAAGCTACCGCTTAGACACGAATGTATCTTCCTCCGAAAGGGTTTCGATCAGAAGCTTTTCTTATAATATCAGACGTTAAAAGTTTTCAGTAGAGCTGAGGAAGTCTGATATTGCAAGCAAAGCTACAACTAAGACACGAGTGTATCTGAGTCGAAAGGCTTCGATTAGAAGCTTTTCTTATAATATCAGACGTTAAAAGTTTTCAGCGGAGCTGAAGAAGTCTGATATTGCAAGCAAAGCTACCGCTAAGACACGGAAGTATCTTCATCGAAAGGGCTTCGATCAGAGCTTTTCTTATAAATTTTGATATTGCAATAAAAATTGACGTATTGCACGAGTGTATCTGAGTCGAAAGGCTTCGAATAGAAGCTTTTCATAGTTGAATAGAAGTTTATATACAGGGCTTCGCTCTGATTTGACAAAAAAAGAAAACTTTAATTTCACCAAAGCACATGTTAGCTTCCTACTTGTTAGAAAAGTGGCTGCAAAAGTACGAATACAACTTCATCAGGACGTCGAGCTTGTAGTGAATGGTTTAACTGGAATTTCTGGAGCTAAATCTCCCGTTACATCCTCAGTGAGGCAACTTAACTGGAAAAACCCCTTCTATTTTAGGTAATATTAGGATAATTTTAAATAAATGAAGGAATTAGCGGGAGAATTTCCAGTTATTTGCGGAAAAAGCTCTCTTGGCCTAAGATTAACTGGAGAATTTCCATCTATTTATGGGTGAGCACCTATCGGTTCACTTTCGTCAAGTCTTGAATATGGTGCAAGATGCATCCCTATAGTGGCAAGACTAACTTCAATAAGAGTACGACTTTTTCAGCGACTGAAATCTCAGATTTCTACACCTGTCCCTTCACACACAAACGTAAATTGCACACGAAGGACGCAGCAAAGCGATTTTCTTATAATACTAATGTAGGAAGTATAAGCTTGAACCGGAGATTCACCTTTCTAATATTGCATGTATAGCCGCCTCTAGGACACGAATGTATTTTCGTAGAGAGGGCTTGGAATAGACGCTTTTCATATTGATAGCTACTTACCAGAGAACAACTACATATGTCTTAATCATTTACATCGTTAATAAGGTTCAAAGGAAGTGCATGATAACATAAGGACCATGTATACAAGATGATTTTCTGTGCTTAACGTAGACGGGTGCACTCATTCGTGATTATACTTGGCTCTATCGTCTTGTGCAACCTCGAAGTTGCCCCGATCAGCAGCGTTCCGGAAAAAAGCAAACAAACTACAATCGTCCATATAAAAGTGGTTTGTCTCCATATGATTACTTAAACATGAAGAGTATAGTCTAAGTAAGGTTAAAAATACATTTTAGATTATAGGGAGGCAAGGCGAATGTCAAAAATTACTTTCCTGGGTGCAGGCAGCACTGTATTTGCTAAAAATGTGTTAGGTGACTGCATGATGACGCCCGCACTGCAAGGTTTCGAATTGGCATTGTTTGATATCAATCCAGAACGTCTTAAAGACTCCGAAAATATGCTGAACAACTTAAAGCATTCAACTGGCAGCACTTGTGTGGTGAAAGCGTATTCGGATCGTAAAGAAGCACTTCGCGGAGCCAAATATGTGGTTAATGCGATTCAAGTGGGGGGCTACGACCCTTGTACCATTACGGATTTTGAAATTCCTAAGAAATATGGTTTGCGTCAAACGATAGCCGATACTTTGGGAATTGGCGGCATTTTCCGAAATCTTCGCACCATTCCGGTGATGCTGGATTTCGCCAAAGATATTCAAGAGGAATGTCCAGATGCTTGGTTCCTGAACTATACAAATCCAATGGCTGTATTGACCAATGCGATGACGACCTACGGGGGCGTGAAAACGGTTGGTCTGTGCCACAGTGTTCAATCCTGCATGCCGCATTTATTCAAATCTCTTGAAATGGAAACCGCAGGCATACAAACCAAAATAGCGGGTATTAATCATATGGCTTGGCTTCTAGAAGTAACGAAGGATGGCGTTGACTTGTATCCTGAAATCAAACGTCGTGCTCGCGAGAAGCAAAAAGAACAGCATAAGGATATGGTGCGATACGAAATGATGTTCCGTTTTGGCTACTACGTGACGGAATCCTCTGAGCATAATGCTGAGTATCACCCGTATTTTATTAAAAGAAATTATCCAGAGCTGATCGAGCGTTTCAACATTCCTTTGGACGAATATCCACGTCGTTGTGTACGCCAAATTGAGAAATGGGCATCCATGCGTGAAGAATTAGTAAACAATAAAAATTTGGAACATAAACGTTCTAATGAATATGCGTCCTTTATGTTTGAAGCCATGGAAACGAACAACCCGTTCAAAATTGGCGGCAATGTGATGAATACCGGTTTGATTACGAACCTTCCGAAGGAAGCTTGCGTAGAAGTGCCTTGCCTGGTAGATTCCAGCGGTATTACACCGACCTTTGTTGGCGATCTGCCTCCGCAGCTTGCTGCTTTGAACCGAACTAACATCAATACTCAGCTGTTGACGCTTGAAGCTGCAATTACCGGTAAGAAAGAGCATATTTATCATGCAGCTCTGCTTGATCCTCACACCGCGGCTGAGCTTTCAATTGATGATATCGTAGCTATGTGCGATGAATTAATTGAAGCGCATGGTGATTGGCTGCCTAAGTTCGTCTAAAATTTTACGATAATGCAAGCTCAAGAAGCTCCTGCTGGCGATCTCTGCCGACAGGAGCTTCTTTGATTTCAATAGTAGCATTGCAATTGCAGTGTATTGTTAGTCATCCATTAGCCGGATTGCAATTGGTGGTGCAGTGGCAGTCAGTCATTTATGAGTGAATTATCATTTTTGCAGTGCGATTATCATTGCCAGAACCTGCGCCTTTTGGTAAAATATATACGAACATCAATTCGTATTCGATAGACTGCCACGAAGTACCTTTACAATCGATGAATGGCTGGATTTAGCCACAGAATTGCTTAACGAATAACGAAACGGAGCTGTCAACGAGATGAAACCAACGACTCTAGCCAGACATATCGGTATGATCGCTTTTGTTGTCTGTTTGTCCGCTTTAGCGGCTTGCTCGGAATCTGCACCAACTAGTGGGAGTGCTAAGGAGAGCCAGTCACCATTGCCTGTTGAAACCAAGGCACCGGCACCGGATGCCTCCAAAGCAATGAAGCCTGAAGAAAGCAGCCCCGCCAAAGAACCTTCTCCAGCTGCTAATTCAACAGAGCCCGCACCAATCCCATTGAAGGAAGAAGCGACACAGCAAATCTCTAAGCAAGCAACTGCAACTAGCTCCACCTACAAAGGAGCTTCCGCAACGACAGGCAAAACCGCGGGACAAGCTGCCATTGCCAATGACCGTAAGGCCGTATCCTGGTATTACATGAAGCAGCCCAAGGGAAAGGTTCCTAACTTCCCGAATGAGACGAAGCAGTATACAGATAATATGAAGGCATTATGGGTGGGTACGGGTAAGAAGGTCTATTTGACTATAGATACCGGAGGTCCGCTTGGCGATATGGATTTGCTGGTTAAGTCTTTAAAGGATAATGATGCGAAAGCTAACTTTTTTATTGCAGGCTATAATGTGAAGAAAGCGCCTGATTTTGTCAGGACGCTGGTTAAGGATGGTCATTTGGTAGCCAACCATACAATGACACACACGGATATGAATCTGCAAACCGACGAGCAAGTGAAGAAGGAAATTGAAGATTATGAGAAACTATATAAAGAAGTAACCGGTAAAGACATCCAGCCTTATTTCCGATTTCCTTATGGACGCTACAACATGCATTTACTTAGTCTAGTATCGGATATGGGTTATAAATCGGTGTTTTGGTCAACGGCGATGAAAGATTGGGAGCCGCGGAAGAACGGAGCAGAGGATCCTTATAACGATATAATGAATAATCTGCATGATGGCAATATCATTCTGATGCATCAAGGATCTCCCGAAAATATTGAAGCTCTTGACCGTATTATCAAGGGAGTGCGTCAAGCAGGCTATGAATTTGCCTTGTTAACAGACATCCAGACTCCATAGAATTAAGAGTTGTTGCAAGATTAAATCAGTTATTACCGTCAATATAAGACAGTATGGCATGACAACCTTTTACTCCATCTGGTATGATAAAATGATGCTTCTTACTTGAACTAATGACAGGTACCTTTCTTTATCTACCATCATACTTTAATAATAGAGGCAGCAATAAAGTAATATGAACATTTGGAGTAGAAGCGTTTCATCAATTCACAGACAGAAGGAAGCGAATACTTGTGCAGCAAGCGATAGCCATACTGGATTCCGGAGTAGGTGGGCTCACTGTAGCCAAAGAAGTCATGAGGCAGCTTCCGCAGGAGAAGATTATTTATTTCGGTGATACGGCGCGTACTCCGTATGGTCCAAGATCTCCCCTAGAAGTGATACAATTTACACATCAAATTGTAGATTATTTGCTGCAGTTTCAACCCAAAATGATTGTTATCGCCTGTAATACAGCAACAGCGGTCGCTCTTGATGAAATACGAGCAAGACTGTCGATTCCTGTTGTCGGAGTTATTCATCCGGGTGCAAGAGCAGCAATAAAAACAACTCGAAACGGTATGATCGGAGTTATTGGTACGGAAGGTACGATCAGAAGCAGTGCTTACGAGCAGGCGCTGCGTCAGATTTCTCCTCAAATACAGGTCGTAAGCCAGTCGTGCCCGCAACTTGTACCATTGGTAGAGAAAGGGCTGTTTCGTACGGATGAAACCCAATTGGTAGTAGAGCAAACGCTTAGGAATTTAACCGATGTACCGATGGATTGTTTGATTCTCGGCTGCACTCATTACCCTTTTTTGACGGACGCGATTTCAAATGTTATGGGGCCTAATGTGACACTCATCAGCTCAGCAGATGAAACAGCACGGGAAATCAGTACAATCTTATATCATAAAGGGATGCTGGCTACTTCAAATTCGATTCCGGTTCATCAATTTTTTTGCAGCGGAGATCCATTTATGTTTAAGAAAATAGCGCAATCCTGGTTAAATGAAGAAACAAGAGTAACTCCGGTAGTTTGGCAAGTGCCTCACATTATATGAGAAGCTAAGCCAGGGGAACAAGATAAAGATTATCTCACGGACGATTTTGAAGGATATCCTTCAGATCGTCTGTTTTGCTTAAGATGAACGTTATTAGACAGGAATACGTCTGCATACATATAAGCTACCAGCAAGCTGCACAGTTATTGCAGTCAAGGAAGGGAGCTTATTTAGATGACTTGTCACTATGTAGTGCAAAGTGGAGATACGGTTTTTCGTATTGCCCGTCATCAAGGTACTAATGTAATAGCTTTATACAGCCTGAACCCGCAGCTAATGGAGCAATGTTACGTCTATCCTGGACAGGTGCTGCAAGTTCCGCCGCCAGCTGTATCTTTATATGTGATTCAAGCCGGGGATACCACTTTGTTCGAACTTGCTTGTCGACTAGCGATTTCGCTAGAGAGTTTGGTAGCGGCCAACCCTCAGGTTGATCCAGACGAATTGCCAATTGGTCAAACCATTGTTCTTCCACATAATAAAAAAACGTCTATTATTCAAACGAATAGTGAGTATGGTTACAAGGAGCTAATTGAGGATTTAGAGCTATTAAGCAAGAGGTATCCGTTTTTGCAGATGGGCTCCATAGGAAGCTCTGTGCTGGGTAGAAGCATTCCTGTAATTCGTTTGGGCAATGGGCCTAAACAACTTCATTATAACGGAGCCTTTCATGCAAATGAATGGATTACGACTTTGCTTCTCATGAAGTTCATAGAAGAGTATTCGGAAGCATATCGATCAGGTAATTTATTTCGGGGTAGAGATATACAAAAGCTTTTTGAACAATCTTCCTTATGGATTGTACCGATGGTTAACCCTGATGGAGTTGAACTCGTACATGTGGGTGCAATGCCGGACAACCCATACTATGAATTGCTATTGAAATGGAACTTTGGCTGCCTTGACTTCTCAGGCTGGAAGTCCAATATCCGCGGCGTCGATTTGAATGATCAGTTTCCTGCCGGCTGGGAGCGTGAGCGGGACCGTAGAGAAGTAGCAGGCCCGGGACCAAGGGATTACACAAGTACGGCTCCCCTCAGTGAGCCCGAGGCCAAAGCAATGGCTGACTTTACTAATGAGCACGACTTCAGGTTGGTGATTGCTTTTCATACGCAAGGGCAAGAGATTTATTGGAATTATGGAGACATGGAGCCTCCTGAAGCAGAGCAATTAGCCAAACGATTAGCCAAAGTGAGTCGATATCGTGCCGTGAAGCTGCAAGGAAGCGATGCGGGTTATAAAGATTGGTTTATTCAACAGTTTCGCCGGCCAGGTTTCACGGTTGAAGCAGGGTTTGGGGTAAATCCTCTGCCTTTAACACAGTTTCGCAGTATGTATGATGAGGTGATTGGAATCATGCTGGAAGGACTGGTCATATAAAGGTATAATAGAAATAGAGACAACAGCTTATGCTAATGAAGTTATTTTCACAACTACGAAACTCTAATCGGCAATACTCGTAAACTTAAATCATTGCACTCTAGGGGGTATTTTCCATGTGGAAACGATTGATCTCGTTCCGTTACTGGGGCCATGTGTTCCGCCGTATCGGACCTCTGTTATTTTCACCTAAAATACCCATTTGGGAAAAGCTGTTGTTTGCAGTGCCAGCCATTGTGTATTGTGTAATACCTGATGTTATGCCATTTATTCCAATAGATGATATTGCGGTAACCTTATTTCTGATGAATTTTTTTACATCGCGGGTGGAACGGAAGTATTTGCAGCCGTAATCTGTTATTCCATAATCAAATAGCAAAATAACCCATTCTAGGGAGAATGGGTTATTTGCCGTTTGATTAGACAAGCCGAATGCCAGATTACTCACCCTCCGGCCAACGAATCCACCGCTGAAGGTATCCTTGCTCATATAAGGCTTTTATAGTGATGATCAGTACAGGGGATAAAATCAATCCCGCTACTCCGAACAAGGAGAGTGAAATGATCATGAAGGAGAGCATGGTAAAAGCCGATACGCCTAAGGAATCTCCAGTAATTTTCGGTTCCATAATCTGTCGCACCAGAATAACAACTCCGAGCAAAACGGTTAACCAAATAGCTAGAGCAGTCTGTCCAACAACAAATAGGTAGACGATCCATGGTATAAACAATGTTGAAACGCCGAGCAGCGGAAGAACGTCGAATATAGCCGATAGCAAGGCAATGGAGAAGGAATTATTAACTCCGAGTATTAATAAAGCGATAAATATAACAGCGAAGGTTAAACTAATCAGCTTGGCTTGAGCTTTAATATATCCAACAATCCCTTTTAAAACGTTTTCTTTCAAAAAAGTATAGGCAGACTTAAACGTTTTTGGTGTTTTGTCTTTTGCTATCCGGTTCCAGGTGTCGATTTCGATACTTAGGAAGTAGGCTAAAATAATAGCAATTACGAAGTTAACAACAAACGTTGAGAAGCTGGTTAGTAAAGTAAAGGTGCCTGTCAAAAATGATACTGCAATCGCTGTTGCTTTTTGTGTGATTTGAGTCGTATATTCCGCTACCTTTTGGAGGATGTCATCAGGTAATGCATCCATCCTGTTATGGAACAGCGCTGTTTTAGAAATAAGCTGGTTCTGCAGAATGGCTGAATATTCCGGCAGCTTGTCTTGAAGATTCATGATTTGACTTGTGAAAATAACGCCGATTCCAGTCATGGCCCCAAGAATTACTAGAACGAATATAAAGGTCGAGATAGCGGAAGCCAGGCTTTTGACCATTCCTCTTTTATTCAGAAAGCGAGCTAGCGGTTCGATGATCAGGTAGATAACAAACGCTAGAAAAATCGGTGTAGCGATCCGATATAAGTAGCTGAACAACAGCATAAATAAATAAACTGTGAGCAGTAGTAAAGCGATATCAAAAACGGTTCTCCAATATTTCCTGTAAAATGCGATCATCCAAGCACCTCGTCAAAAGGGAGATATCAGGTCCATTTGGCGGACCAAAGCTTCATTTCTTTTAAAATCTGGTGAAGATCTTCCCCTTTGGGTGTTAAGGTATATTCTACGGTGACGGGGACGGTTGGGTAAGCGGTACGCTCAAGAACGCCCTGCTCCTCCAGGTGGCGAAGTGTTTCTGTAAGTGATTTGGGGCTGATGGCATTGATCTTTTTTTGCAGCACACCAAAGCGCTTGGTTCCGCCGAACAGCTCTCGGAGCACTAGAAAGGACCATTTGCCTCCGATCACATCCAAAGTTCTTTCAATGGAACAAGCAATATGTACGGGTTGTTTCGGTATGTAGTTTTGCTCTTCCATCTTCGTTTTTTTGCTGCTTTCATTTTCTAGCAATGACATTTTAGAATCATCCTTTCCTATAATAGATGATTACATACAGGTAACTAGATATATTTCCTGTAATAAGGTGATAATAAATTCACTACTTTCCATAGTAAAGAAGAAGCGATAAAATAGCAATAGTAGCCAGGAAGCAAATTAGTTAAGTTATATGGACAGAAAAGAGGCAGGTTAGTTATGGATCAAAAAAGGATCATAGTTACAGGTGGAAGCGGTAAGGCTGGAGTTTGGATAGTGAAGCATTTTGTTGAGCAGAACTATGAAGTTATCAACTTGGACTGGAAGCTCCCGGAGGAACCCATATGCCGGACCATTATTGTTGATTTGAATGATTTGGGACAGGTCCATAATGCACTTGCTCCATTCAGCGGACGCAATCGTCAGAAAGTGGAAGGCATCGTCCATTTTGCCGCTATTCCGCAAGCGTTTACACATCCTAATGATGTTTGTTTCCGTAATAATGTTATGAATACTTATAATATTTTAGAGGCGGCTGCAAACCTGGGGATCGAGAAAGTGGTTCTTGCATCTAGCGAATCGTCCTATGGAATTGTTTTTGCCAGCGAATTTTTCACTCCGCTTTACTTACCTATTGATGAGGCTCATCCACAGCTTCCGGAGGATAGCTACGGTTTATCCAAAGTGGTCAACGAGGTTACAGCTGAAGCCTTTCATCGTAGAACAGGGATGCAAGTTATATCGTTCCGATTGGGAAATATTCTAGTTCCGGAAAGCTATGCAGCCATTCGGGCTAACTTTGATGATACAGAAAGCAGGAAACGGATTCTTTGGTCTTATATCGATGCCCGGGATGTAGCTTCCGCTTGCCGTCTTGCTATTGAGAAGGAGGGGCTGGGGGCTAAGGCACTGATTCTTGCAGCGGACGATACCTCTTCGGACCGCACCAGCCAAGAACTGGTGGAGAAGTACCTTCCTCAGGTACAAGAGATTCGGATTCCGTTGGAGGGGCGTGCTGCGCTGCTATCCAATTCATTGGTGAAGGAGCTCCTGGGCTGGAAACAGCAATATTATTTTATGGAGCAATAGTTTCAGACTTAAAGATGCTGTTCGATTCCATAAATTGTTGAAAGGTTATAAGCCAAAGATCCGCCTTGAGCCTAGCTTGAGGCGGATCTTTGGCTTATATGCATTTGCTCTCGAATGAAATTCAGAAATTGAGCAGCCGCTGGAGTAAGGTCATCATCAATTCTCCGGCATACAGATAAGGGATTGGTTAGATGGACCCCCTCTACGTGAATTCGAGCGACTACACCTTGCCGGATGTAATCTTTCACCTCCAATGCGGAAAGGAAGTTGACGCCGTACCCCGCCATGACCGCGCGGATCGTTTCATTTAAACCGTTGAATTGTAAACCGACCACAGGTTGATTAACATTATGAAGTTTGCAAAGAGAAAACAGCTTTTCTCTAGTCGAGCTGCCCTCTTCACGTAGTATAAAAGGTTCTTTCATTATGTCTGATAACGATATGCTTTGTCCTGCGAGAGGGTGTACTGTCGATGCGATGAACCACAGCTCATCTTCCATCAGCTTTTCTTGAACCAGCCCTGCTGGAGCTTCTCTGCTTCCACCAATAACAGCAATATCTGCTTCATAATGAAGAAGCTTATCATAGGCTGTCCTCGAATTGGCTGTTGTCAGCATCATGTCGATTCCATTATTGGCCTGTTTAAAGGCTGCCATCCATCCAGGCAGAAGGTGATTGGCCGGTAGGTAAGTAGCACTGATGCACAGCATTCCAGATATCCCTTCACGATAATCTGTCATCTGACGGGATATCTCCTGCTCCATGGCAAACAGGCGGGCTGCGTACTTGTACAGGACTTGTCCTGCCTCACTTAAACGGCTGCTTCTGCCTTGAGGCAGCAATAGCACTAATCCGAGCTCCTGCTCTAAATTTCGTATTTGTGCGGTTACAGCGGGTTGGCTGATATGCAGCGCTTCGGCTGCTTTAGTAACCCCTCCCCGGGTGGCAGTTTCATAGAACAGCTTTAAAGCATGCAGGTTCAAATTCATTCGCCTCCTAATACATCAATATTATTTATGTTAATCAAGAAAAAATATATTAGTTTTATATAATAACATCTCTTATTGTATAAGGTAGAACAGTTCTTTAGCAACTTATACAAATAAGGCGGTGGGTTATTATGAGTTATTTTCATTGTATCGATTGCAACAAGCAGTATGAGCTGGAGGCGGTGAGAAACCCTTTTATATGTGAGTGCAAGGGACTACTAGAGGTTGTGCATGATTTTCGCAGCATTGACAGTGAGGGGCTGAAGAGGGAGTTTGATCGGAGATTGTCAGAGAGAATGACTATTTACTCAAGCGGTGTGTGGCGCTACAAAGAGTTGATTATGCCAGAGCTGCCCGATGCTTATATAACGACTAAATTTGAAGGGAATACAGGAATGTATGATTCCGATCGAGTTGCCCAATACACGGGTATTCGCAAGCTCATGCTCAAGGCACAAAGTGAGAATCCGAGCGGATCCTTTAAAGATAACGGGATGACAGCAGCGATTTCACATGGGCGCTCTGCGGGGTATACTCGGTTTACATGTACGTCGACTGGCAATACATCTTCCTCGTTAGCCATGTATGCGGCTATAGCCGGCTGCTCAGCATATGTATTTCTTCCTGAAAAAAACATTTCCTTGAACAAGGTACTTCAAACTTTAGCATATGGTGCTCATTTATTATCATTCGATGGAACCTATGACGACGGAATACGTTTTAGCGAAGCTAATAGTGAGCAACTGGGACTGTATGTATGCAATTCAATTAATCCCTTTCGCATTGAAGGGCAAAAAAGCATCATCTATGAAATAGCCCATCAGCTGCGCTGGAATCTTCCTGATTGGATCATCGTACCAGGCGGGGCGTTAAGCAATGCAACAGCATTAGGTAAAGGGCTGCAAGATCTGCATGAACTAGGCTTCATTGAAAAATTGCCGAGGGTAGCTGTTATTCAAGCTCATGGAGCCAATCCTTTTCATCGAATGGTAGTGAGGGGGGAATCAGAACTGATACCGGAGCTTAAGCCATACACTCGTGCTTCCGCAATGAATATTGGCAATCCTCCGAGCTGGAAGAAGGCGCTGCTTTATGCAGTGGGACAAACAAACGGAGTGACGGCCTCTGTTACGGATGAGGAGATCATGAATGCCAAGGCTGTAATCGATCAAAGCGGAATTGGCTGCGAGCCTGCTTCAGCTGCGTCGGTAGCAGGATTAAAAAAGCTTGTGGATGAGGGTGTGATAGATCGGGAAGCAACAGCCGTATGTCTTTTGACTGGTAATATGCTGAAGGACACCGATGCCATTCGGGAGTATCATCTCGATTCCAACACCGAAGGATGTTATACCAACAAGATACTTCCTGTGAAACTGGACTTAGAGTCAATACTAGGTCATATCCCTCATTCATAGTCTAAATTTGATCAATTAAGGTTGATTTCCTATTCGGGTTTCTTTATAATATCAGGAAGTATAAGTTTGAAGCGGGAGCTTCAGATTACTAATATTTCAAGGAAAACAACCTCTAATAATATAATTTAGGAGATGTATAAAGAATGAACTGTAAAATCTCACGCAATGCGGCTAAAGTGCTTTTGGAAGAGCTTGAGAAGGAAGAAAATAAAGAGATGAAGCTTCGCGTATACATTACGCACAGTCACGGGGATCATGCTCATTACGGTATGAGTTTGGACACTCCTACGAATGATGATGTTGTAGTCAGCACTGATAAAGGAATCGACGTTATTCTGAAAAAAGACGAGCCTTTGCTTGACGGAGTTCGCATCGATTATTTCTATACTCCGGAAGAAGGCTTCGCAGTGACGAACCCAGGTAAGGGGAACCACGGGGATCATTAATTTTTTGTAATCAACGGTTTACACAACCTCACAAGCTATATTCATGGGCAAAGGGTATGAAAGGATTTGTAAGACATGGCGAATGACATTCGCGTCTGCGATAAATGCAAGCATATGAAAATGAAGACAGCTGTGACCAAGCTTCAGAAGTTGGCTCCCGACTCTGAGATTAAGGTAGGCTGCAAATCGTATTGTGGACCATGCTCACGATTTGCCTTTATTTTTGTCAATGGTCGTTATGTGACTGGGGCAACTGAAGATGAGGCAATCGAGAAGGCTCAAAAGTACATTAAATAATCATGTTAGCTCATTCACTCCCTGAAGGAGAAGATGAGCTTTTTTTAATATATAAGGAAATTTTGTGCTTTATAACGCTGAACTGAGCTGATCTTTCTAATATAAGTTTGCCGAGGGTACCCTATTTTTCTCCCAAGACAAGCTGCCTTTAAGATTGAAATGTATCCTTAATGAAAGAGGTTCGAGTAGAAAGTTTCTCGAAGGAATGAAGAATGAGCGAGCAACCTGCCTGCCTTGCTTTGATTAGAGCTACAGTAGAGCTTAAGATCTTTAATGCACCCCATGATCAAGGGGGATTTTTATAGGGATAGCGTCGATGAGGTCTGGAGGATTTTGTACGGAACAAAGAGTTCCGTTATTCCATCAGCCGCCGCCAATCTGGGGCGATAGCGGAAGTGGGAATTCCGTTATGTTGGCCGAATTGGAGCATTTAAGCAAAAATCAGAGCAATAACGGAACTGACTGTTCCCTTATCACTCTGATTTTTGGACTCTTCAGGTGATAAAGGAACAATTACTTCCGCATCGCCCTTCACTTCCGTGGATGCAGTACTGGCGTGTTGTTTAAGGTTATGTGCAGGTGATCTCTTCGCTAAAAGTATAGTGAAGTTAACTGTACATGGAACACACACTATAGAGGAATTCATTGCGATCATTAAAGGCACGAAGACAGGCATTGGGGAGTAAGGAAACGGTGCCAAGCACGAAGTAGAACATAAGCGGGAATGGGTGTGGGGTGGAGGAGCGTAAGCGTTCGCTCTGGTCGTCACCTCCGGTGACTGCTCGGGAATGCGACCTATCTTCGAAGCTCGTTCCTCCCGCTGCAAGCATTCCATTCAAAGGAATACGACTTCAACAGCGGCCGTAATCCCACACCCATTCCTCTAAGCGCACAACGTAGATCGTACACCAAGGACGTCGCAAGGCATTTTTTTTACAAATTTTTTATATAAGCCCTTGGCTAATAATAAGCGTAAAGTGATTTTTTGTATGAAGATGGGTCTAATTAACTACGAACAGAATGTGAAAATGGGTAAAGAGGTGTATATATTCCTTTATGCCTATCTTATATGCTAAAGTTGTCGTAAATTGTATTCAATTATAAAATTTTCTTAAGGACCCGATAAAGGCAAAGCAGGTGAAAGCTTGTGACGCAAAGCTAGAGGGGCTTACGATGCAATTATGCATCTTGCCAGCCAGCTGTCGAAGGAACAGTGATGCGCATATAGATATTGCGGCTCCTGACCGGATGAAAGAGGAGTCTTTATGTATTAGGAAGGTGGATCGGTATTCATGTCGAGCGGGGAGCGAAATATCATGACCAGAGAAGGTTTTTATACCAAGGCAGGTAATGATAGAATTGGCGTTTATTTATCAAGTGAAGGTCCCAGGCTATTTATTAACAGTGAGGTTTTTGAACTGCAAAATCATTGCTGGGATCTTGAAATGGTAATGGGGAAAAGTAGTCATCTAGTCACATTTTACTGGCAGGGAGAAGTAAAGCTTTCAACCCGTTGCAGTAATGAGAATGAAATGTTTCTCAGCTTATACCATTATTTGAGCTGCCGAACAGAGGCTAAGCGATTGGCTTAATTGGAGTCATTTTTCAACAAAATCTGCATCGGTGACAGTCACAATTGATTTGGTTAAATATCATACAGAGTTATAAAGAATAGCAGGTTTTGAGCCTAATAAGGCTTAAGGCTTGCTTTTTTTATTTTTCAGGCTATTGTCTGCCAGTAGAGCATTGTTTATAATAAATAGTAATAAGTAGTACTGCAGCACTATTGGGGAGGATCTGTTATGCGATTAATTACACGTTCTGATTTTGATGGTTTGGTATGCGCTATGTTGTTTAAGAAAATGGGTATGATCGATGAGATGAAATTCGTTCATCCTAAAGATATGCAGGATGGATTAATCGAAGTAAATGAGAATGATATTTTGGCTAATGTTCCTTATGTGCCGGGCTGCGGTTTGTGGTTTGATCATCATTCCAGCGAATTAGAGCGGACAGGCCCCCAAGTAGAATACAAAGGAGAGACTCGTGTTGCGCCAAGTGCCGCTCGTGTAGTGTATGATTATTATGGCGGAAGAGAGCGTTTTGGAGATATCGATGATATTATGGCAGGTGTGGATAAAGCCGATTCAGCTCAATTTTCCGCAGACGATATTTTGAATCCTAAGGGCTGGGATCTGCTTTCATTCATTATGGATGCACGTACTGGACTTGGACGTTATCGTGACTACAAGATCAGTAATTACCAGCTGATGGAGGAATTAGTTGATCATTGCGCTACAATGTCGGTTGATGAGATTATGCAGCTTCCGGATGTCATTGAACGGACCCAACGGTATTTCGAGCTTGACGCCCAGTACAGAGCCATGTTAAAAGAGCGCACGACAGTAGAAGGAAGTGTAATAATAACGGATTTGCGGGATGTAGAGACGATCTATCCAGGCAACCGTTTTATGGTTTACGCCCTTTACCCGGAGCAAAATATTTCAATCTGGATCGTAGACGGCAGAAATAAGCAGAATTGTGTGTTCGCCTGCGGACATAGCATTGTGAACCGGACAAGCCAGGTCGATGTCGGCAACTTGATGCTGCAGAACGGCGGAGGCGGTCATAGAGCAGCGGGAACCTGCCAAATCCCATATGAGGACGCTGATAAAGTACTAAGCCAACTGGTTGAACAAATGAATCAAACTGTATAATTACATATAATAATCCGCCACTCAGGACGGATTTTAATACAGCCTTGGCAATTCGCCAGGGCTGTTTTTTTGTTGCATAGAATTTATATGTTTCGGGGCTCCTCGCAAAGTATCTGAATCAAGTTCGAAGCAAGACGCCACTTTGTGGGGATATTTTGGTGTGGGATATAAGTTTAGAACCCAATAGACAACTTTTTTTGTCGAATGCGCAGTAGAATGATCCTGAATGAACTATCGGAAGCAATGGTTGGGAAACATTGGGAGAATAGACTTAGAGGAGGATTCATGCCTGTTTTTACTGGAATGAAGATATTTAGTAGGGGTGAAGCTTTAGGACTTATATGATACGGTAGTGAATGAATGCGTTTTTGAAAACGTATACAACAAAATCGGATTAATTGAAAGGAGAGGTTATGCCTTGGCCCCTGTTACGATCCGTAATGTAAAAACAATTCTTACAGCTCCACAAGGAATCAATCTGGTCGTAGTAAAAATAGAAACATCCGAGCCGGGACTATACGGGCTTGGTTGCGCAACCTTCACGCAGCGCTACCTGGCGGTAGCTGCTGCAATTGATGAGTACTTAAAGCCTTTCTTGGTAGGAAAGGATGTTAGCCGAATCGAAGATATTTGGCAGTCAGCAATGGTCAGTTCTTACTGGCGCAATGGACCTGTGTTAAACAATGCACTGTCTGGCGTGGATATGGCGTTATGGGATATAAAGGGGAAAATCGCCCAGATGCCTCTGTATGAATTGTTTGGAGGCAAATGCAGGGAGGCCGCTGCCGTATACCGTCATGCTGATGGTCGAGATGTGCAGGAGCTGGAGCAAAGTGTTGCAGCCTTCAAGGAGGCAGGATACCGTTATATTCGCTGTCAAATGGGCGGTTACGGAGGCAAGAACCACAGCTTGAATAAGCCTGAGGGTGCTCTGCCTGGGGCTTACTATGATCCGCAGGCTTATGCGCGCAGTATTCCGCCAATGCTTGACCATATTCGGAACTGTTTTGGCTTTGAGCTGGAGCTGCTGCATGATGTGCATGAGAGATTAACTCCAATTGATGCGGTCAGACTGGCTAAAAGCGTGGAGCCCTACAGGCTATTTTTTCTGGAAGATGCGTTGGCACCTGAACATATTGATTACTTTCAGATGATCCGAAGTCAATGCTCAACACCTTTGGCTATGGGGGAGCTTTTTGTTCACCCTATGGAATGGACCCCTTTGATTGCAAACCGGTTAATTGATTACATACGTGTTCACATCAGTGCGATCGGCGGCATTACCCCGGCAAGGAAGCTTGCAATTCTTTGTGAAGCATTTGGCGTACGTACAGCTTGGCATGGGCCTGGAGATGTATCTCCGATTGGACATGCAGCCAATGTTCATTTGGATGTAAGCAGCCATAATTTTGGGGTTCAAGAATGGACGCCGCTTGGAGAGGAGCTGCAATCAGTCTTCCCTGGTTGCCCGCAAGTGAGGAATGGCTATGTGTATCCGAATGAGGCTCCTGGACTAGGTATTGGGCTTGATGAGGGGGAGGCTGCAAAGTACCCATGTACGAATAAGCTGCCTGAGTGGACATTAGCGAGGATACCGGATGGGACTTCGGTTCGGCCTTAGAATTTTAAGGAGAAGGGAACATTGTGATGAAAATAGGTGTGACCGGGGCAAACGGGAGGGTTGGCGGCTATGTGGTCAACGAACTGATGGAGCAAGGATACGAGGTGAAGGCGATAACATGGCAGTATTGGGAGCAATCTCCTATAGAGCAGGCGCAGGCCGATATGACCAGCTTGGAACAGGTACAGCGCGCGGTGGAAGGCTGTGACGGGATTATACACTTGGCGGCGTATGCCAGCCCATCGGGAGCCGTAGAGCCTTTTGTTTTCCAAAATAATGTTATGGGCACGTATAATGTTTTGCTCGCTTCAGGATTAGCAGGCATTCGCAGGGTGTCAGTAGCATCCAGTGATTGCGCTTTTGGAATTACCTTTAGCCACAAGGAAACGAAGCCGCTTTATTTGCCAATGGACGAACTTCATCCTGCAGCACCCGATAATTGTTATGGGCTATCCAAGATGGTCGGGGAACAGGTTGCGGAAGGGATGTCCAAACGTTTCGATATGTCTGTTGCATCCATGAGGATAACGCACATTATAGGAGAAGAAGAGTATGGCCGGAACGACTATATGAAAATGAGATCCAATCCCGAGGCAGGTCCATGGAATGTATGGTCCTATATCGATGCACGTGATTGTGCGCGTGCTTTCCGTATGAGCCTGGAGGCATCGTTTGAAGGGCATGAGGTGTTCTGCATTGCTGCCGCTCAGCAGCGCTGCCTGACGAGCTCACAGGAGCTAATTGAGCGTTACTTCCCTGAGGCTGAGCTGAGAAAACCATTTGTCGGGAATGAGAGCCTATTGGATTGTTCAAAAGCAAAGCATGTTTTGGGCTTTGTTCCCGCATATGTTTGGCCCAAGGAAATTTAATTTGGGATTTCCAATTTGCTTTGCCTATAAATAATGCGAATAAGTCCCTAAATGGAAACCATATTTCGGTTTCCTGAGGGACTTATTTTTAGCATTGAAGACTATAATTTCAGGTGGTTGCTGATAGAAATAGAATAAAGGGTAACATACGGTTAGTTTAGCTCAGAGCACGAGATGATTATTCTTCAGGTTCACGCGGGCGGCGGGGTGGCAATGGGCCCAGGTATTGTAAAAATTGACACTCGATACGCCCATTAAACAGCTTGCGCTTTTTGTCAGCCGGACGACCTATGTAATGCTCCGCCCTATTGCTTGGATTCAGTATAAAAGTCGACCAGGTAGGAAGTTTGGATGTAATCCCGCCTAACTGTCGCAACACTTTCTCGACTTCATCGAGGTCCCCAAGCCTTTCGCCGTACGGCGGGTTAGTGATTATGCAGCCGTAGTCGCCGAGCGGCCTTGCTTTGGCCACGGGCAGCACCTCCAGGCTGAACTGGTTCGTCAGCCCGGCCGCCTTGGCGGCGGCCAAAGCCACATCGATGGCTTCGCTATCGATGTCAGAGCCTACGATCTCGAGCGGTACATCGTCCCGCACGAGATCGTAAGCTTCCTCCCGTGCCTCGTCCCACAGGGACAACGGCACGGCCTGCCACGCCTCTGCGGCGAAGGTACGCCGCAAGCCCGGCGCTATGTTCCACCCGATCATCGCTGCTTCGATCGGGATTGTTCCCGACCCGCAGAACGGGTCGTAGAGCGGGCGTTCCACCCGCCACCGACTGAGCAGCACGAGGGCCGCTGCCATGGTTTCCTTGAGCGGAGCTTCCGTAACAAGCTTACGGTAGCCCCGCTTGTGCAGGCTCGCGCCCGTTGTGTCGAGCGTCAAGGTGGCTATGTCGTTAAGCAGCGACACTTCCATGACGTATCGGTCGCCGGTCTCCTCGAACCAGTCTCTGTTATAACGCAGCTTCATGTGCTCGACAACAGCTTTCTTAACGATCCCTTGGCAAGCGGGGACGCTTGATAACTGCGATTTGTGGGAGCGGCCTTCTGCGGGAAATTCACCATCCTCTGGAATCCAGTCGGACCAAGGCAGAGCTTTAGTCCCTTCGAACAGCTCGTCAAAGGTTAGAGCTTTAAATTGCCCCATCTTGATTAATATCCGATCGGCTGTGCGCAACCACAAATTGGCGCGGCAAATAGCAAGCTCATCTCCGATGAACGTGACACGACCATTTTCCACAGTGACTTTGTCATACCCCAAGTCACGAATTTCCCGCGCTACTACGGCTTCCAAGCCCATAGCACAGGTTGCAATCAAAGTAATTTCCGACATCCTATTTTCTCACTCCGTATCTATAGCATATGACATAAACGAATTCATATTGTAAGCGGTTCGGACCGGCACACAAGCTTCATTCATTTGTTGAACTCTCTTGGGATAAAACATACAATAGTAATTAAGGCGAAACAGATCATTTTGGGTAGGCTCGAAGCAGCTACAACCATTCTGATATTATAGGATAAACTATGAGTTTATACAAATGATGGGGAGGATATAGAGGAATGGAAAAGTTAACAGCAGAGCAATATGTAGAATCTTTGTTAGAACAAGATGAGCAATTGATTAGCGTAAAGGAAAGTATACGAGCCAAGGGGATGCCTGAAATATCTATTGCGGCCGGATATGGCAAATTGTTGACGCTACTGGTGAAAATGAACGGGGCGAAGAACATTTTGGAAATAGGCGCATTGGGGGGGTACAGTGGTATTTGCTTGGCACGAGGGTTAGGAGAAGGTGGCAAGCTTATTTCGCTGGAGCTGAAGCAGGAATATGCGGATGCGGCACATCAGAACCTTCGCGAGGCTGGATTAGGTGACAAAGTAGAGTACCGGATAGGGGAAGCATTAAACAATCTGGAGCAGCTGGACGCAGAGGGACAGCGGTTCGATATCTTTTTTATCGATGCGGATAAAGGGAATTATCCTAATTATTTGGAATGGGCGATCAAGCTCGCTAATCCTGGAGCCGTTATTATAGGTGATAACACATTGATGCACGGACGAAGCATGGATCCTAAAGAGAAGGGAAATGCTGTAACGAAAATGCGTCTTTTTAACGAAGGGATAGCAGGCGATCCCCGCTTGGAAGGTGTTATACTACCGGCTTATGACGGATTAGCAATCGCGAGAGTCCGCTAATATTCAAGAGCCATAAAAACACCGCAATAGCTTGGTTAACAAGCTTGCGGTGTTTTTTATGTCTTTAGGAAGCTTTTTTTATAGTGGAGGTAGCTGTTTCCTTAGCTGGAGGTGCTTCTTGAAGTGTCTTATCATCCTTTAGATATACGATATTATCTGTTTTTTGAACCTCAAGATAAGCCCAATAGAAGATCATCAATTCGGCGCAAACTATAATAAACAATATCTTTTTCACGCTGACCCTCAGAGAAAGCACCTCCAAAAATTATAAATAGTTTACTTTAAGATAATAAAAATATTGGAAGAAAATACCTTGTGAGCTGATTTTATGTAATTATACAACAATGTTCGGAAATTGACAAAACATTATTTAAACCCAACCTTTAAATGTATGGTTGAATTCATGCTTCAAATTCGTAAGATGAACTCAGCAAAATTAATTTATATTACTTGGAGAAGCAGATTTGGTTTTTAAAACCAAGGTATAATAAACCCAGAACGAATTTACAAGCAACAGCACGGAAGCAATAAGAAACAGCTGTTGTATAGTCAGAAGCCCCGAAATGGAGCCTCCGACGATAGGTCCGATCATATTGCCCAAGCTTAAAAAGCTGGTGTTGAAGCTGTATGAACGGCTTTCCATTCCGCTTGGTGTATACTTTCGTATCAATGAATTGACAGTCGGCAATAATCCGCCCAAGAACATGCCAAGAAAGAAACGTGCCGCCAAGAGCTGCCATACAGTATGGACGAACGCTTGCGGAACGGAGGCCACAGCGGCTCCGATTAAACATACACCCAGTATTTTTTCAGGCCCGATTTTGTCGGATAGCTTTCCTAATAGTGGTGAAGCCACCATGTTGGAAAAGCCTGTTACAGACCCTACCATACCCGCATAAAATGCGAGATATTCTCCAGAGCCATGCAGCTGCTGAACGAATAATGGAATCAAGGGCATTGTGCTCATCAGAGAAAACTGGATTACGAAAGTGATTGTATACAAAGAGGGAAGCTGTGAAATATGTCTTAATATATTAAACGCTTCGACCATGGATTGCTTAGGTTTTTTGGCGGCCGCTGCTGAGTCAAAGGTTTCCTTAACCGTAAACATAACGAGTAGGGAAGCTGCAAACAACAGACCTCCAGTAATATAAAAGATATATCTGTAGCCAATCCACTCTGCCATTAGACCGCCAAAAAAGGGGCCAAGGATAGCTCCAGCCATAGTACCTGACTGTAAGGTGCCCATTGCGAATCCGGTCTTTTCTTTGGGAGTATTTGTAGAAACCAAGGCAATGGCTGCGGGTAAAAAGCCGGAAACGGTTCCGTTTAGCATCCTTAAAATAAACAACTGCCAAGCCCCTGTTGCAAAGCCCATTAAAGTCATCACTACGGCCATCCCGAATCCGGAACGCAGCAGCATAACTTTTCGCCCGTAACGATCCGCCAAGCCGCCCCATATTGGTTGAAATATGAATGACGTTACAAAGTTGCCTGCAAAAATAATCCCAGCCCAAGTAGCTATTTCATGCGGGTCGCTCATACCAAGCTCCTGCAGGTACAAGGGGAGGAAGGGCACAATCATAGTCATACCGCCCATGACAAGGAAGGCTCCAACCCATAGAACAAATAAGTTAATTCTCCAGTTAAGCAAAAGGAAATCGCCTCTTTCTAGTTGTGAAAACATAGTTCTATTTTTGAGTAATTATATGGAAACCATGCCTATTATTGCTCCAGGCCTGTCCGCATTTCATAGCGAAAACGGTCGATTCCGGGCATTTGCAGCTGTTCTGCAATGGCTATAGCTTTCTCCACATCATATGGAACCCGTACAGTTTGAATGCTGAATGGTTCATTTATTGAGGCATCTGGCTTGCCCTCGATAATTGAATAGCAGGCTTGAGGGATACCCTCGTAAGATGCCCCAACGCTCCCTGTATTAAATAGCAGCAGCCCTTCTTTATTTTTGTTTTTTATCGTTTGCATAAAAGGAATATGAAGGTCTCCATATCCAACGACATCCGGTGTCAGTCGGGTTGCTTTTACAGGAATGCTGTCACTGGCTGCTGCTTCTTCCATAATATTCACTTCCGGAAATCCGGTCATTCCCGTATGTTCAAACAAGGATAGCTTTTCTTTGCGGGATGCTTTGCGTGTGACACGATGATAAACATCTTTGGAAGAAGCATGGAATAAACGAATCCATCTACCGCTAAGGTGGAGATCCACGGAAAAAGGCAGCTGCTTCAAATAGTCAAGTCGTTCCGCCCCTAATTGTGATTGCTGCCAGAGGATACCTTCCTTATTGTGAGGCTGGTTGACATTGTGATCCCAATTGCCCTGCAGTGTAACCTCGCAAAGCTCGCGGATACGGTTCACGCATTCAGCTGGCTGGGGTCCTTTACCTACAAGATCGCCGAGGCAGATAACACGTTTAATACGCCGTTTGCTTATGTCCTTGCATACAGCCTCAAGAGCAGTGAGATTCCCGTGGATATCTGAAATGATTGCAATTTTACCCATCGTAATGCCCCCTCTTTGAATACTTAGTATTACCATTATAAGGTTTGCAATAGAAAAGAGACACCTATTTTCCATGCCTCCTTCCTTATATCGGGGTTTCTTTGGAAAAAGAGCATCATATCAAAACTTGAAAGTATTGGCAAACATTATTTTGATTCTATGTATCCATGACCTCAAGCACAGTATTTGGTATAATGATCCATAGATCATTTATTTAATATAGAAATCAAACCGAGCTGCGGAACATCTAAGGCAAGGGCATGATCGATTAAAGGAGTAGGTCCGCATAGAATCCCGTTCAAAAAAACATCTCAAGCCCGTTAAAAGTAAAAGAAACACATGGATTACAATCAGTGTGTTAAGCGTGGTAATAATAGCATCATTCAGTTATTTAATGTATTCGTTATCCGGGCAGGAGCGCGCTCGTGCATTGGAGTCTACACCTGGCAGCAGCCAGAAAAGCAATAGCAACACTAAAGCGGGAAAGGACGGTTCGAACACGTCTATCCCTACCCAACCGAATAACAATAATACGGGTAAGGATCAAGTAATTGTAAGCGGTGGGACTGGATCGACAGCTGATGGCAATGGAACGACTCCTGGGAATCCTTCACCAAACAGCAATCCTCCCAAATCGAATGTAAAGCTAACCTTTGTTGGCGATGTAATGTTTGCAAGTAAGGTGGAGGATCTGCTGAAAAAGTATGGCTGGGACTATCCCTATCAGTATGTCAAACCGTATTTGGATAAAGCCGATATCACTGTCGCCAATTTGGAAACTCCAATCTCTACACGGGGTACTCCACAATTCAAGGAATACGTATACCGCTCCTCACCGGAGGCACTGCCTGCTTTTAAAGCTGCTGGATTCGATCTTGTCAACACTTCGAATAATCACATTCTGGATTATGGTCAGGATGCTTTGCTTGATACTATGGATGAATTAGATAAAGTCGGCATCAAACGAGTCGGTATAGGACGAAACAGCGAGGAAGCATATAAGCATGTTATCATAGAGGAAAATGGCATAAAAGTAGCTTTTCTTGGATTTAGCCGCGTAGTTCCCGAAACAAGCTGGTATGCTGGTAAACAGAAGCCTGGTCTTGCAGAGACCTATTCAACAAAGCTCCCGTTAGAGGCGATAGCCAAAGCCCGCGAAGAGGCAGATTTGGTTGTGGTCTTTGCTCATTGGGGTGTAGAACGCAAAGATCGCCCGGTCAAGGAGCAGACAGATTTAGCCCATAAGTATATAGATCAAGGAGCGGATCTGGTTGTTGCAAGCCATCCCCATGTGCTGCAGGGCTTTGAACAATACAAAGGCAAGTGGATCGCATACAGCTTGGGGAATTTTATTTTTACGACCAATACAGAACCGACAACATGGGAATCGATGATTTTGAATGCTACTTGTACAAAAGAAAGATCCTGTGAGCTTCAAATGATTCCGGTGTTGACTAAAGGAGCTCAGCCCGTTCGTATGACAGAGGAAGATGGGATGAAGCTGTTCGATAAAATGTCTCGAATTTCTATCAACGCTCAATTGGATAAGGATGGTAAAATAAGTGAGGCAGCTCCTGCTAAAGAGAAGGAAACTGCTGCAGAGGTACCGGCTCAGAAAGCTGTTCCCAAAAAGCCCACCGATACAGGAGCTTCAGGAGCAAGCTCTCCTAATCCACAGAACGGTAAAACCACACCTGCACCTGCAACGAACAAGACTTCACCAGGAAACACACAGAAAAATGAACAACCTAATTCAAATGCACAGCAAGAGGCCGGAGCACCGAAGAAACAGCCATAACAAAGGCGATATTGTGGGATCAACGAGTATGAAATATAATATCAGAATAGTTATCAGCGAAAGCTGAACCAAGAGGAGGATTACCATGCAATCAATTCGCAATATTTATTGTGTAGGACGTAATTATGGATTGCACGCGGCTGAATTGGGGAATGATGTGCCCGATGAGCCTATGATTTTTACTAAACCTTCCCATTCTCTTGTCGGGATTCAAGGGCAGACGATTGGCCTGCCAGGTAACCGTGGTGAAGTTCATTATGAAACTGAGCTAGTATTACATGTTGGCCAAGCTTATAAGCCAGGAATCCGTGTGGATGAGCTTATTGATAAGTTTGCACTCGGAATCGATTTAACTTTAAGGGATGTGCAGTCAGTCATTAAGAAAAAGGGGTATCCTTGGCTCCCGGCAAAAGGCTTCATCAATTCGGCTCCTTTATCTGAGTTCCGTGAGTTTCCCGGATTGGAAGCCATAAAGCAAACGGAATTTTCGTTGCGGAAAAACGGTGAAGAAGCGCAGCGCGGCAATACTAACGATATGATTTTTAATTTTCAGGTCATCATTGATTACATAGCAGAGCATTATGGCTTAGGTGAAGGCGATATTATCTATACAGGTACTCCCGCAGGTGTAGCGGCACTTCAAACCGGCGACCGGTTGGAGCTGTTATGGGGCGAAGAATTATTCGGCGAATTCACCGTTGAATTGAAATAAAACAAAGCAGGAGGCGCTCTAAATAGCTCCTCCTGCTTTTGTATATGTAAGCAAAATTTTTCTACCAGCTAATGTTTCTCGGCCCCTCCAAGAGCGACATCTGAATATTGTTCACGGACTTTGAGTATTTTGGGGAGCTGTTCCATGAAAGCGTCTACGACCTTGGGGTCGAAATGCTCGCCGCTTTCTTCCTTGAATAAATTGAGAATTCGATCCAATTCCCATGCAGACTTGTACACCCGTTCGCTTCCCAAAGCGTCGAAGACATCGGCAATAGCTGTAATTCGACCATAGATATGGATATTTTCCCCGGATAAGCCTGAGGGGTAACCCCGTCCATTCCATTTCTCATGATGCTGATGCGCTACAATAGCTGCGGTTTTCAAAATATGGCGGTTTGAGTTTTTAAGCAATCCATATCCGATATCCGTATGGGATTTCATAATGTCGAATTCTTCTTCGGTGAGTTTGCCAGGTTTTTTCAAAACAGCATCGGGGATAGCTACCTTTCCGATATCATGCATTGGCGATGCGATTTTCAGCAGTTCAGCTTCTTCTTCGCTCATCCCGAGACCAAGCGCCAAAATATAAGAGTATTCCGCTACGCGTTTTACATGATTGCCCGTTTCCTTGGAACGGCTTTCTCCAATTTCGCCCATTGTGAAAATGATTTCTTTTTGCGTTTCTTCGATTTCATTGGATAAAAGCGCCGATTCAAGTGATTTGCCCGCATAGGAAGCGGCTAGCGACAGGTGCTCCAGATCTTTCTCGGAAAATTGCTCCTGCTCAGTCAGTTTGTTGACGGCTTGATAAGCTCCCATTATTTCGCCTTCATTGTTACGGAAGGGAATAACCATTAACGCTTTCGTGCGATAGCCGGTCTTTTGATCCATAGCAATAGCACCGCGTTCCAGTACTTCCTTAAACTCAACATTTTGATAGGCGTCATCAATGAAAATAGGTAATCCTGTTCCGATGGAATGGCCGACTAATCCAGCGTTGCTCGGAAGTCGAAGAGGGGGGACACCATGTGCTACTGTGGAATAAACCTCGTTTTTCTGCTTATCCAAAAGCCACACCGTGCAGCGGTCGGATATGATCATTTCCCGTCCCATATCCGCCATTAACATAATTAAGTGATCCAGGCGTCGTTCATTGGCTATTTTAGCAGCGTATTCAAAAATAACTCGAAGCATTTCCTCAGGCTGAAGATCTTTTTTGATCTTTCGAATACCTAATTGGTGAGTTTCGTGCACGTAAATTCCCTCCCCTGGGCACTTCCATTTTTCTTCTATCAAAATCATATTATAATGGCTATAGGTCTGTAAACATATTCTTGTTGAAATATAGCGAAAAATGGGGGAAAGAGGTACTAGTATGTGGTTGGATTGGTGTATGGGCATATTGTTTAGTTTATTGATAGCAGGAGCTGCATATGGCAAAAAATCTTTATCAGGATCTGGAGCCGTTGCAGCTGTTGTGGTTGGAACAGTGCTGTACGCTTGGGGAGGACTTCCTTGGTATGGCACTTTGCTAGTATTTTTCCTAACCTCAACATTTCTGACCAAATGGAGGCATAGGCAGAAAGCAGCTGTAGAAAGTGGATATGCCAAGTCGGGTCGGAGAGATGCCGGTCAGGTGCTTGCAAATGGAGGGCTTGGCACGCTGTTATGCATTGGACATAGCCTATGGCCGCACCCACTGTGGTGGGCTGCATTTATAGGTGTCATGGCTACAGTCACTGCAGATACATGGGCCACAGAAATTGGCGGTTCCAGCCGACAAATGCCGCGATCTATCATTAATGGGCACAGAGTACCGGCAGGCACATCGGGAGGCATAACTGCGCTGGGTCTTGGGGCTTCTCTATCAGGCGGCTTGGTCATTGGTATCTTTGGATGGTTATTTATTCAATGGGGTACAGATGCGGCTACAGTTGGCTTTAATACCTATGCCTCAAGCGGAATAGGATTGCTTTTGCTGCTTGGGGCAGTCGGGGGGATGGTGGGCTCCCTGGCCGATTCATGGCTGGGGGCGGTATATCAGGTCATGTATCATTGCGCAGTTTGCGGCAAGGAAGTAGAAAAAAACCGTCATTGCAATGTACAATCGGTTCAGGTTCGCGGTGCTGCCTTCATGACTAACGATGCCGTTAATATGATCAGTTCATTGCTCGGTGGAGCAGTTTGCGTTGGCCTCTATGCGGCAATACTTCGGTAATTCGCAGATTCTTTATTATACCAAAGCAGGAGGCGCACGAGGGTACCCTTACTTACTAAAATCCTAAGTATCAAATCGTCAGTGAGCTCTTTATTATATGCCGATAGCGGAGAATTGGTATGGGGTTCAAAGGCCTGAACGGAACCGAAAATTCCGTTATTTAATCTGCTACGCCCAATTTAAGCCGATAGCGGAAGCCGGAGTTCCGGTATTTGGGGAAAATAGGGGCAAAATGAACAAAAACAGAGAGATTGCGGAACCAACTCTTCCGTTATCTCTCTGTTTGTTGTGCTTTCCTTGCCATAGCGGAATGTTACTTCCGCTAATTCATTATGGATAGTTAGTTGCACGTATAGTAAAGGATTTGACAAGTTCGTTTGTTTAAGGAATAGGTATGAATTTACTGTGGCAGATTAATCGCCTTTACATCCTGTAAAGTAGCAGAATCCGTCGCTTTCAAAACTTGCTGCGAGGTAGTGTACAGGATGTCTCCGATATACAAAATTCGTTGAATACTCCGCTCATTAAGACCTTGATATTGCCCAGCTTTCAAATAATCTTCATCCGTCAGATGAGTGATCTTTCCTTGCAGCTTGAAGCCGCTTGCCAAGTCGAGCTTATACACGTAAGCCCCTTGAAAAGTAAATTGGCCGTATTCGGCTGCTGTTTTCTGAGTAGAGGGACTGTTGGAGTTGGTAGTTTCCCTTACGGTTACTGGAAAAGCAAGCAAGTTTTTCTCTTTGGAAAAAAGCAATGCTTTATGGTTTTGGAGCAGCTCGGACTCTGTTCCGCGACCGCCTATCGTTTCACTGTATAATTCCTTCGGATTGGCAACATCGCTTACATCGAACATGGCCATTTTCATACCTTGGTAGTAGGCAATCGTATTTGGATTTTGTCCAGAGCCATAATTGGTTGAAACCTCAACTGCATCCTTTCCGAAGCCGATCAGATGATTCTCGTCATAAGGGTGCAAGTAATTGCTGTAACCTGGAATTTTCAGCTTACCTAATATTTTGGGCTCCTGAGGTTCCTTCAGATCAATTACAAATAACGGATCAACGGTGCGGAAAGTAACCATGTATGCTTTGTTTCCAGCATAACGAACTGAATAAATTTGTTCACCAGGTGCAATATCCTCGATTTTGCCCGCTATGTTCATAGATTCATTAAGCACATACATATTATTTTTGGATTCAGCTTCGCCGGTCATCCCTGCGTAACCAGTTGTAGTGGCAATTCGGAAATACCCGTTATGCTCATCCATTGAGAATTGGTTAAGTGTTCTACCAGGAACCTTCCCACGACCTGTGTAGACTACTTTACCCTGGTTCATCGTGAATTTATAGATGACGCTGTTAGTTTCGCCTGGGCCTATACGAATTTTTTTCATCTCCGCATTGGATGGAACTGTTTGAACAGCACTTGTATATTCTTCGGTAGTGACATACAGCTGTGTTTGTGAAGCATAAACTTGATTGCCTGAGCCAAGATAGCTCGTTACATCCATCTTTTGTGTCGGCTGGTCAAGATTCAAACCAGCTACCATCAAATAGTTGGGCTGTACGGAATTCGGGAAGTAGCGGATATCCTCATAGCCTATTTTTATAAAAGCATCACTATCAGCTGCTGAATCACGATAAGTGGGCACGGCACTTGCTAATGCGTCAGTTTGTTCTTCGGATGAAAGATCCTTTTGCAGTAGCGGATAAACATTAAATCCTTTGTTCGATACGAGATAGAGAGAGGCACCTACTTTACGTGAGGAAATATAGTTTCCTTCGAGCTCAACCTCGCGAACTTTTTTAAATTGAGTGCGGTCTCCCAGCTCGTAGACAATTGCTTTTGTAGTATTTGTAAATACACGGGATGGTCGAACGATCATTTTTTGCACAGCAGGGGAACTGCTGGATGCTTCAACCGCAGGGGCAGCAGGGCTTGCGCTATCCTGAGTGGGGTAAGCTCTGTCATTATAAGGATAAGAGGTGCTTCCGATTACGACCATATATTTATCATCAATGTAGAGCTCATTCGCATGAAAGTTTTTGTCATCGAATATTAACGTTTGAACTACCTTCATCTGCTCTGCAGGATAGGCGGAGGCAACGATGACACGGTTTTTATTAACCTGGTAAATATAGGATCCGTCTGTTTTGATAATATCAGATTCATCTACGCCTTCAACCTGTACATTAGTGCCCGAATAATCTGGCTTTGCTTCAGATTTGGCTGCAGCAGCTGGCGCTGGCGTTGGGGCCGAAGCGGAACTTTTTGCTGCGCTGTCCGAGGTTACAGTTGCCGAGAGCTTTTCTTTTGCCATAGGCTGTGCCATGACCTTGGATGTTACTGAGTAAATTGGGGAGGCGCCGTTACCGTATTCCTTAAAAAGCTCCTTCATATTATCTAATGAACCAACCGTGGGGAGACTTTTATCCGCATCATGAATAGCTACGGTTTGGTTTAATGCATCCCAATATACGTTGAAATCAAAGGATTCGCTAAAGAAACGCAGCGGTACGAATAACTTACCAGACTCCATTCGTGGAGCAGCATCGAGATTTATCGACTGTTCCCCGCGGAAAGCCTGTACGTTGTCAACGGACAACTTGATGCTCTTGTCTCCTTTTACAGCTGTGGCAGTCTGAGCATTATCCTCCCAACTAACCTGGACATTCAATGCTTCCGAAAGGTCTCGAAGCGGCACCATTAAGGTGCTGCCTACCCGTAGTGGCATCGAACTGAAGGTGACGGATTGTCCGTTCAAGCTTAGTCCGATCTCTGTACGGTTTTCTATTGCAGCAGAAGGCAGGGAAGCACCGGAGGTGAAAAGGGTAACAGCGAGAAGACATGCTAAAGGTAGCATTTTTTTCATAATAATCCCTCCAACAATAATGTTGATTTTTTCCAATCAATTCTTCTAACGTAGTCGAGGGTAGTTTTGTTACAGCTCATCTTGAGAAAAAAAGAAAGCAGCAAATAAGCCGCTTCTTTAGTAAGATGGCGGCCCAGCTCATGGTATGCAGCTTAGTTTGCATTTTGATAAAGCATTGCCCTGTTGCGGCCCTCATGTTTTGCTTGATAAAGAGCTTTATCCGCACGTATGAACAACTCTGAAGGGTTCATTTCGGCAGAAGGAACCACAGTGGCTACACCTAAACTAATGGTGATGCATAGGGCAGGCTCCGAACGAATGTTAGGAATTTGCAAGGATTCAATATGTGCGCACATTTGGTTGGCTACTATGTTCGCACCTTGTAAATCCGTTGCTGGAAGAACAATAACGAATTCTTCTCCCCCGTATCGGGCGATAAAGTCATTCGGACGTTTTACACTCTTTTTCAATGAGTTAGCTACACGCTTTAAGCATAAATCACCTTCAAGATGGCCATAGGTGTCGTTATAACGTTTAAAATAATCAATATCAAGAAGTATGATCGATAAAGGCGAGGAAAATCGGAGTCCATGCCGCCACTCTTTATGGAAGCATTCATCGAAGCCTCTACGATTTGCAACTCCTGTTAATGCATCGATGGTTGAAATTTTTTGCAGCATTTCATTGGATACCAGCAATTCATGCTCGGCTTGCTTGCGAGTGGTAATATCCCGAGAAACAGCAACAACTTCTTTGTTATGTTTCTTGGAATCAGAAATACTCCGGGAAGTAGTTTCAAACCAGATGTAAGTACCATCTTTCCTGCGAATGCGATAAGAGGAAAATTGTTGATTTAAATCAATGGCATTATTTTGCTCCCAGTTTGCAAACATATCATATTCTTCCGGATGAACCAGCTCCAGTACATTGCGGCCTATGAGCTCATCAGGCTCGTACCCAAGCAGAGCTGCTGATGCGGGCGATGCATACAGAAAGGTGCCGTCCACAGCATGTCTTGAAATGAGGTCGGTTGAATTATTAGCGATCATCCGATACATTCTTTCGCTTTCCCGCAAGGAGTCTTCATTCTGCTTACGCAGAGTAATATCACGGAAATAGACTGTTATAGACTCTGGCTCGGGATAGGTGTGCAGCTCAAACCATTTGTTAAACCTAGGTGAGAAAAACTCGAACGAATCGGCAAGCTGAGTGGTCATAGAAGACAGAAACTTCTCATAGAGAGGAGTGCGGACAGCTTCTGGAAATTGTGACCAGAATGTATGGCCGATTAGATCGGTGCTGTTTTTTTGCAGCAGTTGTTCTGCCGCCGGATTCAGACAGGTAACGAGGCTTGAAGAATCCAACACAACCATTCCCACGCCAGTTACAGTTGAAAAGCCGTCAGAATGGAACAGTGGTTCTTGTATACTGTAGTCCAACGATTTGGCTAGCTCCTGGATTTGGATCAAAACACATTCATCAGAATCAGGCAGACTTAGTGGAAAGGCGCTAAGCTGTACAGGCAAAGCTCCTTTTTCCTTGTGCAGCAAACGTAATTCAAGCTGCTTTAAAGCAGGCTCTCTCCATAGGAGATACCGGATAAAGAAGGCAAAATGCAATTCATCATCAGGGTGTGTAATCGAGCTTATATGTTTCTCTATCAAGGAGGAATCCTGGTAAGCCAGAATATTGCCGAAAGCAGGATTCACCTTGAGAAAGCGTCCGTCTTTTGATATAACTGCCATGCCTGTAATCGACCATTGAAAAGCGGCGAGTCCAATACGAAGTTCTTCTTGATTTGGATCAGGCATGTAAAAATTCCTTCCTGTTCAATGATATGTTTTTTAACATTATTAACTATATTGTAAATAATGTTTCCCTACAGATCAATGAATAAATACGAAAAAAGATGTTCTTTTTATGTGAATTACTCCACATGTTGTTTGGTTTCAGGCTCCGCGGTAGCAGGCGACGGTTGTTCGTTGACGATTGCAGGAGTGACAGTTGGCGCGGATGCTTGCTTTAATTCCGCTAGTTGCTTCTCCATCTGTTTGATCGTTTTTTTCAATTTGAACTGACGTGAGACCCCTATAAGGCCAACTATGAGTCCGCCGAGCAGAGTAGAGCCAAGTATGATTAAAATAAGTGGAAGCTCTGTTTCTGTAAAAATCAGATGTACCCGAACGGGAGCTACATTAAAAACAGCAAAAATGGCTGTGATTAGTGCAAAAACCAAAATAAGAATAAAGGTCCATTGTGCTTTCAAAAGAATACGCCGCCTCCTAAATATAAATGTGAAAGGAACAAGGCTGCCAACATCTCCCGCAGGCAGCCTTGCTGTGCTTATTATTTGGCTAATTTCTCCATTTGCTCAAGCAAGTCTTTGAAAACATCCATTGCTTGTTTGATTGGCTCAGGGGAAGACATGTCGACACCCGCACGCTTCAAGATGTTAATGGAATAGTCGCTGCCCCCACTTTTAAGGAAGCCTAGGTAACGATCGACTGCCGGTTGGCCCTCTTCAAGAATTTGCTTGGAGAAGCTGGTGGCAGCAGAGAAGCCTGTAGCATATTTATAAACATAGAAGCTATTGTAGAAATGAGGGATACGCGCCCATTCCATTTCGATATCTTTATCGACAACCATATCCTTGCCATAGTACTTCAGGTTAAGGTCGTAATAGATTTTACTTAGCTCCTGAGGAGTAAGCGAATCACCTTGCTCTGCTCTTTCATGAGTTATTTTCTCGAATTCAGCGAACATGGTTTGCCGGAAAACGGTTGTACGGAATTGATCCATATAGTAAGTGAGCAGGTACATTTTTTCTTTGGGATCCGTTGATTTCTTCAGCATATAATCCATCAGCAGTGCTTCGTTTAATGTGGAAGCTACTTCTGCCAAGAAGATTGTATACTGCGCGAAGCGGTAAGGCTGGCTCTCATCGGATAAGTAGGAGTGAATCGCATGGCCCATTTCGTGAGTTAATGTAAACATGCTGTTCAGATTGTCTTTATGATTGAGCAGAACATAAGGATGAGTACCGTATGCTCCCCAACTGTAGGCACCGTTTCGTTTTCCCTCGTTCTCATACACATCAATCCAACGGTTGGAGAAGCCTTCCTGCAAAATGTTCAAATAATCTTGCCCAAGCGGCTTCAAGCTTTCTTTTACCGTTTCTTTAGCTTGCTCGTACGTAATATCCATTTTATACTCATCCACGAGTGGGGCAAACAGATCGTACATATGGAGCTCATCTACCTTCAACAGCTTTTTACGCAGCTCCATGTAACGGTGCATCAGCGGTAGAGACTCATGGATGGTGTCAATGAGATTCGTATACACTTCCTTCTTGATATTATCCCCGTACAGAGACATTTCTAGAGCGGAAGGATATTTGCGTACTTTGGAATAAAAAATATTTTTTGTGATATTGGCAGCTAATGTAGCGCCGATGGTGTTCTTATTTTTGCCGTAGGTGGCATACATCGCTTGAAAAGCTTCTTTACGAACGTCCCTGTTGCGGCTTTCCAAAAATTGAATGTATCGCCCGTGGGTCAGCTCGACTTCCTCACCTTGCTCGTTCTTCACCTTTGGAAACTTCAAGTCAGCATTGTTCAGCATGCTAAAAATCGTGCTGGGTGCTTGTGATAAGTTTCCAACCTGGGCTAGCAGGGCTTCTTCTGATTTAGAGAGAATGTGCTGCTTTTCACGGATCATTTCGTCTAAGGTTCTTTTGTAAAATTGAAGCTCTTGATGGTTCAGCAGCTTGTTCAGCTCTTCATCTGACAAGCTTAGTATTTCAGGTGAGATGAAGGATAAGGCCTCGCCGCTTTCAACACTGAGCTTCTTGGCTTTGTCGGATAATGCCTGATAAGTAGGCTCCGTCGTATCTTCATGGTGCTTCATGTTAGCATATACGTAGAGTCTTTCCATATGTAAGGAGATGGAGTCTTCAAGCTCAAAGCATTGCTTGATAGCTGTGGGATTATGCAGCTTTCCCTGAAATGCCGCCACCTTCTGCAAAGCTTCCTTGACCTCTTGGTACTCTTTGTCCCATGCCTTCTGGTCTGCGAATAAATCCTCCAGTTTCCAGCTTTGCTCAACTGGAACATCATTGCGCTTAAGTACTTGATTCATCGGAGCCCTCCTCGTTATTTTGGATGGTTTGCTAATCCCTTCTGCTGCTATAGGGGCGGAAAGCATAGTTCCTGTTAACAGCATACCGGTCATCATCAATGGAAAAAACCGCATCTAAGCTCACGCTCCCTGCTATTTTTTTCCTAGTATGACCGGATGGTAGCTTTATTATAAGAGAATCTTTTATCGAAGTAAAACAGGGATGTGCGACCGCGCCTTAGATGTAGATTCTCTTGCTGATTCACGAAGCCATTTCATGAGGTGAACCTTGCATCATAAAAGGAAATTACCGATCGAAGTAAATTCACAGGTGAGCGACCGCACCTTAGATGTAGATTCACTTGCTGAAGCACGGAACTTATTCACGGGGTAATGCTTGCATCATTCCCCCACAGTTTAGTGCAGGGAGAAGAAGCTATATACGATTAACGAAAAAGAGAAGGTGACCATCACCAATGCTAATATGGCAAGAGGACGCTTTACGGTGCTCGGAAGTGTGTCTTTTTTTAAAATAAGGATCAGGGCAAAGCAGAACGATACAATTATCATTGTTAATATAGAAGCTGAATTACTCATGCAGGATTCACCTCATCTGGCAGGGTATGGACTATATAGGTATTGCTTTCTAAATGATTCGCTGCATGAAGGCTCAAATCCTTTCTCTACAGGGTTTGGTTTACGTTTTCTCTTTCTTTCCAGTATACGGAGTGAGGTGATGATGCATTCGTTGTTCAATCGGTATTATATAAAAAAGCTTCACTTATGCCGTATCCCGTCTACCATTACATAAGCGTAACAGAGGAGGGAGGGCATGACGTGAAGCTTTATCAATTAGAGGTTAGCCGGTCTGCTTGACAAGCACTAATCGGCCATGCTCATCCTGACTTGCTTTAAAGCTGTCATCCGGTTGAATATTGGCTTCCTGCATAAGCTCATGCGATAAGGTCAAATGACCACTCGAATCAAGCGTAACAAAGGAGCTGCTCTTCTTCTTCCAAATACCCGCTAACAATACGCCAACAGTTACTATTGTTACCAATGTCCATTTAAGTACCGGATTAGCTGCAAACCATGTGGCAACGAGTGGATCCCCGACCAGCATTTTTCCTGCAGTAAAAGCCAGAACCCCTGAGCCTAGATAAATAATCCATGGAAACTTCTCCATCCATCGAATGAACAGTGTGCTGCCCCATACCATGATGGGAACGCTGATAAGGAGACCCAACAGAACTAAAACGAAGCTTCCATCATGAGAACCTGCTGCACCTGCTACCGCAACTACATTATCAAAACCCATTACAGTATCGGCGATAATGATGGTTTGAATGGCTGGCCAAAGTGCATTTTTCGCTTGAATATTATGATCCTTTTTATCAACCAGCAATTTATAGGCAATCCAGACTAATATCACGCCTCCTACCAAAAGAAGTGCCGGGAGCTTAAGCAGCCACACAACGGCCAATGTTGCTATAACACGAATTCCAATTGCGCCAACAGTCCCCCAAATAATAGCTTTCTTCTGAATTTCCTTCGGCAAATTTCTCGCTGCTAACCCGATTACAATGGCATTGTCTCCTGCAAGTACCAAGTCGATGAGAATAATGCTTAATAGTGCCGTGAAAAATGTTGCATCCAACCATTCCATACCCGATCAGCTCCTTAGTCTTGTAGTAAATTTTACATAAAAAATGACCTCTACCAATTAACTGGTAAAGGCCATTAACAGAAAAAGACCTTTACCGAATAGGCAAAGGTCTTGCTAACAACGATACGTTGCCAATAAAGCCGGGGCTTTAAAAAACCCGAACTGACGACTTTACTGTGAGAAGCTACTCCCCTTTGGAGGACATCTTATGTAATTAACTTTATTATATGAGCAGGACAAGCACAAAGTCAAGCTTCTGGGAAAAATTACACTTCTTTAAAAGCCTGTATAATCGCTTCTCGTTCCTCCGGGGTACCGTCAAAGCCTTCTTTAGAGAACCTCGACTCCGCCCAATGCATCATTTCGGGACGGCTTATGAACGTATGGCATTCCTCGCCCCATTGGTCACTAATTTCCCGTAAAATCAAGGTTTTTCCGTGAACTTCAACGGTGAGCATGTTCCATTTGTCTATTTTGTAAATTAAGTGTTTTTTAATCATCATTAAGCTCCATTTCCATAAGAAAGATATCGGCTGAATCATACCGCAAACCTAAAGGAAAATCAAGTGCGATAAGCTTTGCGCAGCTATAGGGTGCTTTTTTTTGCTTTTGCTGCTGAAAAAAATATTGTAAACATATGGGTGGCGTGTTAAAATTTCTCCTAAGCTTAGCGTAGGCTGGCTTGTGGCATATTGCCATAGACGAGTTGTGATGAGAAGAGGAGAGATGAGTATGAGCAAGAGTAAACGTTATGAGCAAATAGGTGTGGCAATGACTTGCAGGTCATTCGCCGAGTATGAAAGAATGTTCGCTTTAGGACAGCTGACAGCGCTAGACGGTCCGATATTGGATGTTGCAGCAGGGGCTTCGTCATTTACAGCTGAAGCTTGCGCAAGAGGGATTAACGCAAAATCTGCAGATCCGCTCTATTCAATGAATGCGGATGAGATCATGAGTCATGGCGAGCAAGAGATAATAACCTCAACTCAGAAACTGGCTGCTATCAAGGAATCGTTTGACTGGAGCTATTATGGTGACCTGGATCGTCATCGTATTTTACGTGAACAGTCATTGGTTCGATTTATTCAGGATTATCGGCAGTACAAAGAAGAGGGGCGGTATGTACCTGCTCTGCTGCCTAAGCTGCCATTTGAAGATGGCACATTTAATCTTGTTCTGTGCAGTCATTTTTTGTTTCTATATCATGAGCAATTTGATTACGAGTTTCACCTTCAGGCCATACAAGAATTGCTTCGAGTATGCCGACCAGGCGGACAGGTGCGAATTTACCCTTTAAGATCTCTGCAATGGGACTATTATCCCCACTTGGAGCTATTGCTATCAACGCTAGAAAAAGAGCAAATAAAAACCAGATTGCTTGCTTCGGAATTACCGTTTATTCCAGGCTCTACAGAGCTCTTAAGCCTTGCAAAATAAGAGAAAAACAGCGGTTGTTGATAATTTTTGAATGTTGATTTATAATAATTGTGATGCTATAATTAACCTATTCGCCCTTAGATGGCGATACTTCTAGGAGGTTGTTTTCATTGAAAGGTACAGTTAAATGGTTTAACGCAGAAAAAGGTTACGGTTTCATTTCAGTTGACGGCGGCGACGATGTATTCGTTCACTTCTCCGCAATTCAAGGCGACGGTTTCAAAACTCTTGAAGAAGGCCAATCCGTTGAGTTCGAAATTACTCAAGGTAACCGTGGTCCTCAAGCAGCTAACGTCATTAAGTTATAAGATCCTAAAACTTTTATGGGGTTGCCCATTGAAAAGTTTTCTTATATATTAGTGCCATAGCAACCAAAAATAAAAGTAGTTTGCGAAAGTTTCGGCTTTCGTGAACTGCTTTTTCTTGTTTTGCTCTGATGACCGGACCTTATTGCGATAGATAGCGTATAAACTCATACTTATAACAATGGAAATCCGCGGACCAGTTCCGCGGATTTTATTCGTATTGCTAATCAACAATTCTGAGGATTTCCGCAACTTCCTTGCGGGCCAGCTTGCCTGGCTGCTCGGAAGGATGGCCCAAGGAAATAACCATATTAATCTGACATTCCTCAGGAATATTGAGGTAATCTCTTAACTGATCTGCGGCTAACAGCACAGGGCCGGTCATAGGGCATGTAGCAAGTCCTTTGGCATGGGCAGCCAGCATCAAGTTCTGAGCCGCCAGGCAGCTGCTTTTGATACCTTCCTCATCCCATACAGAAGGATCTACAAGCTGTACAGGATCAAAAATTTTATCTCTGAATTTAGATGTATAAGGAGTGGCAAGACAAACGATCAATACGGGAGCATCCGCAAAAGCTGTAGCGTAGGGGCCAAATGATTTAACGAGCATCCGCGCCTCGCGACTTAGTCCTCGTTCTTCGGCCTCCGCAGCTTTTTTGTGCAGCTGATCCCAGGTCATTTGCTCGATCTCTTTTATTTTCTCACGGTTTATTACTGCGATAAACTGCCAAGTTTGCGAATTCGTATCGCTTGGCGCATAGCGGGCACAATCTATGAGTTCTTTTATATCCTCGACGGTTACATCCTCTTCAGTAAAACGGCGAATGCTTCTTCGTTCTAACACAATTTTTTTGAAATCATCGAATTGCACGGCAAATACATCCTTTCAAGCTCACATGGAAATAGTTTATGACTTGGTACTAATAGCTGCCATTAATTATATCCGGTTTTGCAGGGAATAACAACGGTAAGAATGTTTTATTGCAATACAACCGTGTCACCTTCTATTAATCCGCTTATAATCTCTGTTTTTTCCGGTGTTTCTAACCCGATTTTGATATCGCGGCGTACAGGTGCTCCTTGTCCAGCTTCTGATACCATCACATAGTATTGATCCTTATCACGCTGAACGGCAAGAGTAGATACAACCAAGGTGTCAGGCTTCTTATCCGTCTGAATAGTGGCAGTCAAGCTGAGACCGGCAATGAGCTGCTCATTGGGTGGAAGCGATATAATGACTTCAAATTCTGCCGCTGCCGTATTTGTATCTGTAGTGCTTTTGGCGAACTTGGAAAGCTTCTCCACCTTACCCTGCAGGGTCGTGTTCTTAAGGGCATCCACTTTAACCTCTACAGACATTCCGGTTTTAATTCGAAATAGATCAAATTCACCGACATAACCAATCAATTGCAGCTTTGTGAGATCAACGATCTTGCCAACCCGTTCATTTTCCTTGATAGATTGGGGTTCCTTGGTGTCGTTAAACAAAAAGATACCGGTTTCCGGTGCAGTGAAGCTGGCGCTTTGACGTTTTTCCAGCTTTTGCGTCAATTGGGTTTCCATATGTTCCGAGTTCAGCTTGCTGATTTCAGTCTGCATTTGGGTCGTTTTATTTTTGGCAAAACGTTGTTTGGCTTCTGTTTCCGATAACCCGCCATTAAGGATGGTTTCTGTGGAGATGATATCTTCTTGAAATTTGGCAATTTGAATTTCCATATCTGCTTTTTTTTGATTAGCCTGGAGCTGAGCAATTTCATCACGAAGTGCAGTGTCGTCCAGCTGGAACAACAAGTCTCCTTTATTGACCTGAGTGCCTTCACTGACCTTCCAAGCCTTAACGTCTGCGCTAAAAGGGGCGTTAATATACGTTTCCTTCTGATAGGAGGATTTACCTTTAAGCTCAACTGTACTGGATAAATCCTCTCTCGTTACCTTGAAGCTAATAGCGGATGAGTTCATTGACCCCGCTTGCTGAGTCGGTTTTGGGGAATGACTTAGTAAAAATAAGGCTCCTGTTATACCAGCTACGATTATTACCGCAATTCCAATCAGCCACGTTTTCTTTTTCATAATTGTAATATCTCCTAATCCCGTTTGATGGCGGTTAATGCATCGGTGCGTGAAGCTTTTACAGCCGGATAAATGCCTGAAAGCACACCCGTCATAACAGCGAAAAATAACCCGACCGGTAAGATCCAGGGACTAATAAACAAAATCTCGGCCTGTGCGCCCGGTCGCTGTGGAGTGAATTGAATGACGGCAATATTGATTCCCCAAATAACCCAATAAGAAAGCAAAATGCCGCATCCGCCGCCTAGTAAACCAAGCAGAGCCGACTCCATCATAAACATGTTGCGGATTTGTTTTAAATTAGCGCCGAGCACTTTCATGATGCCAATTTGCCTTCTTCTTTGATACGTGGACATGGTCATGGCGACTATGATCGAGATGGAAGCGACAAAGAGGATGAACAGGCCGATCCCACCGAATATAAGGCGCAGTATGACCAATTGACCTTGCATTTGCTCCTCACGATGGATGTTGGTTTCAGTGGAAAGCTTGAGCTTTTTGATAAGATCGTCGACTTCCTTCACATAGATGCTCTGGTCAACTTTAATTTTCACTTCATTGTATTCCGATGCCTGTTTTTTCTGAGCTTCGCCGTTGTTGGATTTATCTGTACTGCTCGTATACATATTAGAGATCGCATCCTGCAGCCTTTTACCCATTCCAGGTGAAACGAAGGCGGTTTTCATATTCATAATGGCATCATCAGGAATACCCTCAGGTTTTTTTAGAATCCCTGTCACACGTAAAGGAATGGCGGTTCCTGAGGTTTCTGTTCCATTAGGACGGAAAATTTGCGGATTTAACATAATTTGCTTCTGATAAACCGGATAAGCGAGGTACATTTGCTGCTTCCAGCTATTTGTTACCTGCCTGTCCTCGGACATGTTTTGAATTTGCAAGGAACGTGTGCGCGACAGCTGCTTGTCCAATAGCCCCATTGTGGCTCCATAGCTCAAAATGATGGTGTTCTCTTGATCGCTTGCACTGCCTTGCTGGAGCTCGTAGCCGAAAGCCTCGAGTGTATGTAATTCGGTTGCGAATATGTTGTTAATTCGTCCTTTTTTACTGTCTATATCGAATTTAAAGGAGTTGAGCGTTTGATAGGTTGCGATGGCTTTGACATGGGGGAAGCCACGCATAATTTCTATTTTTGCTTTAGTTAATTCATAGGGCTTGGCTACGCTGGGATCGGATTGATTGGTTTCATTGGAATATCCGTTGCGCACCGTTATTTCGTCGGATTTCATGAAATAACTCATTTGTTCGCGGCTGTAATGATTGATGGATTCTCCAAAGGAAAGAGCTACGATAATGGAAGCTGAACCTATGGCTATCCCCATTGTGCATAAAGCAGTGACGACCATCCGGCGTCTCAACTGATCCCAACCAAGACGTAAATAATCGAAGCCTTTCATTCGGGTTCACCTGCCCACGAGGCGTCCTCCACTAAAAATCCATCGCGAAGCTGTATAACCCGGCGAGTGCGTCTTGCTACCTCCAACTCATGAGTAACAATTACAAAAGTGATAGATAATGTATGATTTAGCTCAATAATGAGATCGATGATTTCTTTTTCGGTTTTTGTATCCAGGTTACCGGTAGGCTCGTCAGCAAATACAATGGCAGGTTCAGTTATTAGCGAACGAGCAATGCTAACCCGCTGCTGCTGACCACCGGAAAGCTGGGAAGGGAACAGCTCACTTTTTTCCCTCAAACCGACTTTGTTGAGCAGTGCCAGTGCTTTTTCTTTGCGGGTTTTCGCCTTTATACTTTGAAACACTAAAGGAAGCTCTACATTTTCCCGTACCGTTAAGTGGGGAATTAATTCGTAGGATTGAAAAATAAAACCGATCTGAGTGCGGCGAAATTCAGCCAGCTGGTTCTCAGTCATTTTCTCGATGGGGTGGCTGTTAATCAGGATGCTCCCCTCACTTGGCTTCATAAGGCCGGCCATTAGATTCAGTAGCGTTGATTTACCTGAGCCTGAGCTTCCGAGCAGGGCGATAATCTCCCCTTTTTCAACGGTAAAATGAATGTTGTGAAGCACCGGAGTTTCTTCTCCGCCATTGATAAACCAGTGTGACAGTCTTTCTACTGCAAGCACATAACCCCTCCGTTACAATTGTAAACTTACTTAAGTAAGACGTGAGTCGTTGTCGAAATGTTGCAGAAAATGTCAAAGCCGCCATCCTTAATTGGATAGCGGCTGCAAGAAGCGATTCCAAGCTGTAAAAAAGGGTTCGTAGTCGTTGTCTCAATCTTCCGTTTCGCGCTGCAATAGGTGCAGAAGCAGGAAGCTTATCATGCCAATGAATGCAAGGATAGCTCCGACGCCATACATAACGTGGGGTCCCGCTATATTAAATACCCAGCCGCCTATTACACCGCTTAAAAGCCCAGCCATGCCTGACCAAGTAACCGCATAGATGGCTTGACCGGTAGCCCGGTATTCATCAGGAACTATGCGCTGGATATAACGGATAACCGTGAACATGAAGATGCCGAAGGAGATGCTGTGAAGAGCTTGAACCGCGATGACCAGCAGCGGATTCTCGATTTGACTCATGAATATAAACCTGATCACATAGACGAGGCTGCACACAACAAGAAGCGGAAGCTCCTTATAACGATGCCCATATTTGCTTAGCAAAAGAAATGCGGGAATCTCGCTCGAGGCTGAAACAAGCCAAGCCCAGCCGACAATGGATTGATCCGCCCCCAGCCGTTGAAGGAACAAGCCGAGGAAGCCGTCATTAAACCGATGTGCAACAGAGACTATCATCACTGACAACAGGAACATTAAGAATCGTTTGGAGCCGATGATTTTGGCAAGTACGCGGAAATCCGGCTTTTTAAATGTGGTGCTTTGGACATCGGTCAAAAACAATGAAAGCATAAGCGAAATACTGATTGTGCCAAGACATAATAGAAACGTATAGTTAGGCCCGTTCTCTTTAAGCCATATACCAAATACGAGCGATGCGGCGGCAAAACCAATTGAGCCCCAAAGGCGGAAGGACGCGTAGCTTTTTTTAGTCCCCCTAATGGTCAGTAATGTCAGGCTATCCGTTAATGAGCTCGTAGGTGATTGGAAAAAGAAGAACAAGGCCATCAACGCCATCAATAATCCAAAATGCAAACTTTGAGATACGAAAAACGCCATAATTAGTTGGCATACCAAAATACCGACGAGTATTTTTTTCACAGTATGGAACTTATCGCTCATAAATCCCCAGAACAGATTGGAGACGATGCTGATCATCGGACCGATGGAATATAAAAGCCCAATTTGAAGAGCGGAAAAGCCTTTGGATTGGAAATATAAAGGGAAATAAGATGTAATAACGGCCATTGTACTGTAAAATGCAAAGCTGAATCCCCGCAGCACTGTATAGTTAGCTTTTTTCTGCTGCATAGCGCTGTTCAAATGGATCACTCGTTTCTAAGATTTTAGTGTAGAGCGGAATCCCGTTTTGCCGGTCGATTTACCGATAGCACGGAGAACATACCATACAACGGTTGCTTCTGCCGCTACACCGAATGATTGGGCAAGCGCTCCTATCATTCCATTCCATCCTGGACTTAATAAAATGCATATCGTCAAGGTAATTAAAGTTGTTGCGACATTGGCCGCCTGTGACCAAACCATAAGCTTTGTTTCTCCGCGCAGTAATACCAGACCGTTGCCAAAATCAAGCCAAGGAAAAACAAGTGTCATAATTGTAAACACTCTTAATGTATCCAGGCTGGCGTGCATCAAGCGTTCATTCACACCCATCACATTTTGCATAAACCAAGGTCCGAGCGGTGTGTAGGAAACAATAGCAATCAATAGGCCCGGTATAAAAGCAAGAATCAGCGTAAAACGCATAACAGAAGCTGGGTCCTTGCGGTAAAAGTTTAATACGATTTGATGAATGTAAGAGAAGAAGCTGATGACAAGCTGCGTAAGGCTGGCTGCAATGGTGAAGGATGCAACGGCCAGTTGGAAGTCCATCGTTTTTCCAAGAAATGCGTTAATGGAAGGTCCGATGATAACTGCAATTATAGATGAATAAAGCAGCGGCTTGTAAAAGTGAAAAATTTGCCGCGGGTGTTCAACGGGATGATCCGGCTTCTTCTCCGGAATTTTTTTCAGCAGCGATCGTCCTTCCCAAACACTGACAGCGGCTTCGACCATCATGCCGACCAGAAATATAATGGCTCCGACCTGTGCGCTGTTTACTTGATTGGTTTGTATGTAGTAAAGGGAAAGCGAATACATAGCAGATAGTCGAAAAAACATACCGATGGTTAGCCATTTAGTCCTCATATTAAAGATGATGATGCCTTGGTACATACAGCGCAGAGCTGAGAATATACTGACAAACATAAGCACTTGGTACGTCTGGATCATCGGCTTGACAAGCTCCTCGCTTGCTCCAAAGAAATACAAAAAGACCCACCTGCCAAGTGGAGTGTAGCAAATTAGGGAGCCCAAGATTAAGACACATGCGAGCACATACCAATTAACAATTGACATTGCCCGGAACGAAACGCGATCGCGTACTAATGCTGAGCATGTTTGCCTCATAAGGAGAGCCGGCTTTTCAGTTAATCCTAATATACTCATTGGTAAAGCATAGCAGGCAATGATGATCTCAGGATTAGCCGAACGAGCCAGTGTACTGTTGATGATAACATGAGAGATTGTGATCAAGCTCGATGAGACTCCTAGTGGTATAAAAAACATCAACAACTGCTTAAAGGTGACTGTCTGTTCTTGGTTGCTGCTCATAGATTCAGGACTCCTACTGGAAAAAGATGAAATCAATTGCTCTAGTATAACATAGATTGGGGGTATTCAAAGTGTAAATTTGATACATTCCACTAGCAGTAGCTTGGGGTTCGTGGTACATTTATTGAATAAAAAAGGTAGGGTTAACTTGGAAAGGTGGAGATTTCGATGTCCTGGAATTTCATCATCGATGATCGTCTCGGTATTCCGCTTCCTCATTTTGAGAAGGAATGGGAAGATTATACGGAGGAAGAAAGATCGATAATATTACTTCATTGGGAAGAAATTCGCGGTACGATTCCCGATCAAGTTAAACGATTGGAGCGTATCATTATTGCGAAGCAAAACCAGCTGAATATAGAGGATAATTTCAAATATTCATGCCAATTGAATTCGGAAATTGCCGATCTGGCAGGAACAATCAATGAATTGCATCTCTGGTTTAGGGTAAATCAGGATGTCACAGCTTCAGCAGCTCACCATTAGTTTTCCAATTGGAATGAATGTATCTTTAGTAAAGGGACTTCTATAGAAGCTTCTCTTATATTATAATAGACGTTATGAGTTTTAGTGGCTGATTCCAATGAAGAAGGTGAATGCATGATGGAATGGACGGAAGCGGTGCAAAAGCTGTGGGATAAGTTGTCAGAACACCGACCTTCACTTTATCCTGCTGAAGAATGGGATGATTTGCTCGATATAAGGATCGCTAAGCTGCCTATGCAGGATATGGATTCCCGGAGAGCGGCCTATGCTTCGTCTGTTAAGGCGGGCTTGCATCTGTTGAATGAAAGCTTGGACAAATCTCATGAGCTTTCGCAGGACATACACAACCCTACGGGAAGTTATTGGCATGGGATTATGCACCGGATGGAAGGGGATTACAGTAACGCTAAGTATTGGTTTCGTCAGGTTGGAGCGCATACTGTGTTTGCAGCCTTACTGGAACAAGCCAAGTATCTGTACCATCCATATGAATCGGACTTCATTCAAAGCGCAACACTGAAAGGTCAACTGGATAGGCTTATGGCAGACTCGGAATGGGACCCTTACTTATTCGTTGATATTGTTCAGCAGCAGGTTACTGTCGCCCAAGAAGCTCAAGCGGAAGCTTTACTGCTGGAGATTCAGTGGGTCGAAATGAAGCTGCTGCTGGAGTATGCTTTGGAGCAGACCGGAGGGAAACGGATTGAGCTTTGAAGCCCGCCGCATAGCTCTTGTTCCGCGTAATCCGTTTCATTTGATGCTGCGCGTGTACCGCTATGTTTTGCCGGAGGTGCGCGATCAGCTGCAGTATTGGCGGCGCAAGGCAGAAGAGATCCCTGACGCTGAATTGCAGAAGCAGGCAATAGCCAGCATGACGAGCAAGCAGTTTCATTGTCAGGGTGGTGCTGTATACGCCGTAGCCAGATTGCAGATGCGTCACGTGATGATTCCGCTTATTGTTGCTTTTCAAACGATAAGCGATTATTTGGATAATCTATGCGATCGAAGCACATCGATGGATCCCGAAGATTTTCGCATGCTCCACCAGTCCATGCTGGATGCGGTGGATCCTGCTGAGCCTATGCATGATTATTACAGTTATCGCATAGAAAAAGAGGATGGCGGTTACCTGGATGAGCTGGTAAAGACATGTCAAGCCAGCCTTAGACTGCTGCCTTCCTATTCTCTTGTTGCAGGCCATGTTCAAGAGCTGGTTGGATTGTACTGCGACCTTCAGGTGTACAAGCATGTCCGGCAGGAGCTTAGAGAGGCGGCGTTGTTAGACTGGTGGAAAGCTTATGAAACCAGATTTCCCAATATAAGCTGGAATGAATTTGCTGCTGCTACAGGCTCGACATTAGGTGTTTTTATGCTGTTTATGGCCGCATCTGATTCCCAACTGAAGCAGGAAACCGTGGAAGCGATACGAGAAGCGTATTTTCCCTATATATGCTCGCTGCATATATTGCTGGATTATTTAATTGATCAAGAGGAAGACGAGCTTGGCGGCGATTTGAATTTTTGCAGCTATTATGATGGGATGGATCAAACAGTCGAACGCATTGCTGTTATTGTGCTCGAGTCGAGAATGAGAGCAGACCGGCTGGAGCATCCATCCTTTCACAGAATGATTATTGAAGGCTTGCTCGCGCTCTATTTGTCCGATCCGAAGGTTAGTAAACAGAGACAGGTGAAGCAAATATCGCGACTACTGATGAAGGGGAGCCCGCTAATGCGGATGTTTTTCTTTATCAACAGCATATTAATTCGTAAAACCTTTTAATTGTTGCAATTAAGCCAAAGGTTACGAATCATTTTCAACAAAAACTCTCAGGAGGAAACCATACATGACAGTCAAAAAAATAGCCGTACTAACAAGCGGCGGAGATTCGCAAGGAATGAACGCGGCGGTACGTGCCGTAGTACGCAGCGGGTTATTTCATGGTTTGGAAGTTTTTGCAGTACAGCGCGGATATGCGGGTCTGATTAATGATGATATCCGGCCTATGGATTTGCGCAGCGTCGGCGATATCATTCAAAGAGGCGGAACTATTCTGCAGACGGCGCGCTGTAAGGAATTTATGACGCCGGAAGGACAGCAGATTGGCGCGGATAACCTCCGTAAGAGAGGAATCGACGGGCTGGTTGTAATCGGAGGCGACGGTTCCTATCAAGGCGCCAACAAGCTGAACAAGCTTGGGATTAATACAATGGGGCTTCCTGGTACTATCGATAATGACATTCCTTTTACAGATTTCACAATTGGATTCGATACAGCGGTTAGTATTGTAGTGGATGCTATCAACAAATTACGCGACACTATGAGCTCTCACGAGCGTTCCTCCGTAGTTGAAGTTATGGGCCGCCATTGCGGTGAAATAGCTTTGTATGCGGGGCTAGCGAGCGGAGCGGAAACGATTCTTGTACCAGAGGTTCCGTTTGATCTGACAGAAGTTTCTCAACGAATGGTAGACAATTTTAATCTTGGAAAACGTCACAGTATTATTTTGGTTGCAGAGGGAGTTTGCAAGGGCGAGGATATTGCTACCGAAATTACGAAGAACACGGGTATTGAACCGCGTGTAACTGTATTGGGCCATATTCAGCGCGGCGGAGCGCCAACGCATAATGATCGTATACTGGCGAGCAGCTTGGGTGACTTCGCAGTGCGTAAATTAATTGAAGGCGAGTCCGGCAAAGGCTGCGGTATTGTCAAAGGCGAATTAGTACTAACCGATATTGACAAGGTTGTAAACACCAAGAGAGAATTCAATATGGAGCTGTACGAATTAGCAAAGAGATTGTCTCAATAATCGATAAGTTTTTTAAAGGAGGAACATGCGCCGTCTTGTGCCAACAAGAGGCAGCATGTTTTTTTGTCCAGATATGAAAATTTAAATACCTTACAGCGCTAAGGTGGGAATTTCCCTTCTAATGTTGCATAAGTCATGGAGCGAGAACGGATGTTCAAAGTTTGCTTTCATTCTAAAGGAAACTAGAATTTTCGGACGGCTGCGAGAAAGAAAGAAGGAAAGAAAGACGTTAGATGGAAATCCTCCCGTTAATCCAGCTTGTTTATCGTTTGAAAGCAATCTAACTGGAAAAACTCCTGCTAATCAAGGTGATATGGCTGTGATCAGCCCAAATCCTTAGAATTAGCAGGAGAAATTCCAGTTATATGGCTTGAAACACTATTTTCGGGAGAAATAACGTGATATTTTCCTGATAATTGCGTGGGGTTCGGTAGGCTGCCATTGCCATGCTGTAAATGAACCCTGCGATTAGCACGCGGTGGAAAGCGAGTTCATCTCTGCTATTCGTTGAGAGTACTTAAGAAGGGCTATCTCAAATGGGTAAACCCTATTGAGAGCGAATGAATCCGATACAATGTGCAAAAGAGCCTTTAATATGGAGGGTTCTTTTGCATATTTAATAATCAGGATAAAATGGTGGATGTGCTGTCCTAAAATGAATTTTGGGACAGACTTTCCAAGGACTCCGCAAGATGGTTTTCTTATAATATCAAAAACGGAGCTGAACAAGTCTGATATTGCAAGAAAAGCAACAACTTAGACACGAATGTATTTTCCCCGAAAGTGCTTCGACCCGAAGCTTTTCTTATTGACTGAATAATCATCAGGGAAGATATCATGAATTTGCAGTAACGTAATTTGCTATCACCCCTGCTTCAAAGCATTCAATATTTCGGCTGTCGGGCGGTTTCCCTTTTTGGCATAGATAATATCCCCTTTAATACCTATGACAATTACGCAGCGCTGCTGGCCCAGCAAGAAGATTTTACCTACATCGAACAGCTGCCGAATTGTCTCATCGGTGTCAGACACGAGTGGGAAGTCATACAGAAATTTCTGCGAAAATTGCCTGTGCTCCTCAAGCGTGCCCGGGTTAATGCCCAATACGAGTGCATTGAATTCGGCATATTGAGAAGCAGAATCACGAGCAGCGCATAGCTGTTTGGTACATATGGGTGTTTCGTCCTTCGGATAGAAGATCAGCACGATAGGCTGCTTTCCTAAATAGTGCTGCAGATTTATCGTGCCTCGGGTGCTATCGGCTTCAAATGATGGGGCAATAGATCCAATAGACAGCATGGAGAACATCTCCTTTAGTTATTTCGTTCTTACCATTGTATCGAAAAAGGGAAATTACATGCAAGCACATACAATACTGAAACATAGGGCACCATTGACCCATCAAACTTTTATATACTATTATGTATGTAAAGTAAGTACAAGTACAGTGAGGAGCGATAGCAATGGCTCGAATTACAATTATTGCAGGGAGCAACCGAGAGAATGCAACGAGCACCCAATTATGTAGACATCTCCAAAAGGTGTTAGAAGAAATGGGATGCAAGGTTACGCTGCTCTCTTTGTATGAGCTGCCAATGCCATTCTACAGACCGCGTGTCGCTTCAGACGATACGAATGTAGGTTTGTTCATAAAGAGCTTAAGGGAAGCCGATGGTATAGTGTTAGCGACACCGGATTATCACGGAGCACCTAGCGGCATTTTGAAAAATGCGCTTGATTACGCAGGCTTCGATGAATTCGATGGCAAGGTAGTGCTGTCTGTCAGTTCGGCGGGCGGGGCTGTGGGCGTCAGCTCGCTGCAGCAGCTGCAAACGATAGTACGTAATGTTCATGGTGTGAATTGTCCTGAATGGATCTCGATCGGAGGAGAGCAGAGAAGCTTTACATCCGATGGAGCGCCTGCTCATGATAAAATAAGAGAGCGCGTAGCTCGAACGCTTAATTATTTCGTTTCGATGGTGAAAACCTTCCGGAAATTGTAAAAGGCTGGAGTGAAAATTTTATCATGTCCATATTAAAAAATGATTGGGCCGAACTGTTGGCACCGGAGTTTGAGCAGGCTTACTATATCGAGCTTCGGCAGTTTTTAAAGGAAGAGTTTCAAAAACAAACGGTATATCCGAATATGCATGATATTTATAATGCGCTGCATTTAACAGCATACGCTGATGTTAAAGTCGTCATATTGGGGCAGGATCCTTATCATGGAGCAGGACAAGCGCATGGCTTGAGTTTTTCCGTTAAGCCCGGGGTTCCCGCACCACCTTCCCTCCAAAACATGTTTAAAGAGCTGCAGGAAGATTTGGGCTGCATCATTCCAAACCATGGATATTTGGCAGGCTGGGCTGAGCAGGGAGTGCTGCTGCTGAACACAGTGCTGACCGTAAGGGAAGCTTCGCCCAATTCGCATAAAGGGAAAGGGTGGGAGCGGTTTACCGATAGCGTCATCGGGTACTTGAATAAGCGGGAAGAGCCAATAGTGTTTATTTTATGGGGAAGCCATGCACAACAAAAAATCCAGCTCATTACGAATAAACGGCATCCAATTATTCGATCCGTACATCCCAGCCCTTTATCAGCTTATCGCGGATTTTTTGGGAGCAAGCCATTTTCTAAAGCGAATGCTTTTCTTCGCAGCCAAGGCACAGCAGAAATAAACTGGCAATTATCTAACTTATAGAGATTATTCAAAAAGACCCCGCAGAATCAGCGATTTCTTGTCGCTTTTTCTGCGGGGTCTCTTTTAATAAAAGTATTTATATGTTTCGGGGCTCCCCGCAAGTATTTGAATCAACTTCGAAGTAAGACCCCACTTTGTGGAGATATTTTATCATCAGCTCTTATTGTAATCTACATTTGGTGTGTACGTATTAACAGCATTCCATAACAGAAATTCTTCAACGCCGTTGTCTTTAAGAGCTCTGATTTGTTCTTCGACTTCGTGCTTGCCGTATTTCACATAGCCCTGCACCCAAGAGGCTGTGAAATCTTGAATCCATGGACGTACAAGAGGCTTCAGATCACCTATTGGGTCCAGTTTTTTATGAGTATCCTTGGAGGCTCCGTCTATAGTGACATATGGTGCAGCATCCGGTACTTTGGCACCGAACCAGCCTGTGCTGTAATGGCTTGGATAAATCATCGGGCAGATGACATCAACATTTTGAGAAATTTTCACAAAATCCTGTCCAATCCCTTCAGCAGCGGGCACAGAAGCGGCATAACCAAAAATATCGACGGAAACTCTTATGCCAAGAGGCGTGAGCTGTTCTCTTGCGTACTTCACAAATTCGGCAACCGCATCGATTCTCGAACGGTCGTCTTTTTCATATTTTAACGTATCGGCGCGCTTCTCGAAGCCTTCGGGGAACCGCACGTAGTCAAACTGAATTTCTTTAAAACCGGCTTTGGCGGCTTCCTTCGCAACGGCGATATTATAATCCCATACCTCTTTCATGTAGGGATTCACAAAGCTGTCTTTGCCATTGTTCCACAAGGTCCCGTCCGGATTGACATAAGATAGTTTAGGACGCTTCTTGGCTAACACGGTATCTTTGAAGACGACAATACGGGCAATGGGGTAGACTTGATGCTCCCGCAGCGTAGTCATGAATTTGGGCATATCCGAAATGATCTTCTGTGTTGTATCCATAGCTTCAAGTTCCGGGTTGCCAGTTGGATAAGTAATATAGCCCCAATCGTCTTTGATATCAACTACAACAGAGTTTAAATCCGTATCGTCCAGTAGTTTTAATAAGGTGTTCATTCGTGCCCCTCCGGCACTGTGAGCTGTAACATAAACGCCTTTTACTTTAGGTGCGTCTGTTTGAGGGTCCTTCTTATTAACGGGCATTAGCCGATCATTGGGGTTGGCCGCAAGACCAGGTGCTGCTTGTTGGACAATAGCATTTTTGGAATCCAGTGATGCTTGAACAAGCTGCTCGAAGCTCACATCGGGATGATCCGTTCCTACCTGACCCATTACCATTAACAGCGAGGCTAGTAAAAGTTCCATGCGTGTCTATCTCTCCTTGCCAGAATGATATTCTCCATTATAATAGAGAAGTTGATAGGTTGATAGAGAAGTTTGACGCATTTTGTTGGGATTTCGGGAAAAGTGACATTTTATAAACAAAAAAGGACAGGTGTTATGAAAAAGCAAATATGGACGCTGCGCGGCTTAAATCTTTCATACTATGCTACTACAGCAGCTCTTATGCCATTTCTTCCGATTTATTTCGGGCATAAAGGCTATTCATCCTCGCAAATCGGCTTGCTAATGATGTTTGGGCCATTTGTGGCGATATTTGCCCAGCCGTTATGGGGATATTTGGGAGATCGTTATAACACACTTAAGCTCATTATTTTCTCCCTTTGGGTGATGACAATAGCTTCCAGCGTAGGCATTTTTCATACCGATGGCTATGGCTGGGCGTTTATTTTTATGATGCTGCTTTATTTTTTCATGCTATCCTCCGTACCTCTATTGGACAGTATTACGGTTAAAGCTACGCTACAGGCAGGGAAGTCTTATGGATCGGTACGATTATGGGGATCGCTTGGTTTTACATTGATAGCATTAATTGCTGGTTCAGTGCTGGATGCACTCGGCGGCATTCAACATATTCCATTATTGTATTGGTCGATCTGGGTGCTGCCGCTTGTTCTTTTGATCTTTTTGAAGGATGAGAAGGGCAGCGGGCAGCGTATTACAGCTTCAGCAGTTCTAAGCATTGTAAAAAATAAGCAGTTTCTTTGGTTTCTGGTATTGGTTTTCATTCTTATAGTTCCGCATCGAATGAATGACGGCTTGCTCGTGCTTCATTTAAAAGACCTGGGAGCAAGTGATTCGATGGCTGGCTGGGCATGGGCGCTTGCAGCAGTAAGTGAGGTTCCTACCTTTGCATTGCTCAGCAGATACATGCACCGTTTTCATGAGCTCGCACTATTGGGTGTTGTAGCCATTCTATATACGATCAGGTGGATCTTGTATGCTGTAATCATGGACCCGACGATACTTACGCTTATGCAAGTAATGCAATCCGTAACTTTTGCTGTATTCTGGATTGTGTCTGTGCAATATGCGGTGCGATTAGTACCGGAAGAGATGCGCTCTACAGGTCTTGCTTTACTGTCCGCTGTATTTTTGGGATTGGCTGGTCTAGCAGGAGGCTTCGTGGGAGGCTTTATAAAAGATTTATGGGGTGGCTCTGCGATGTATATTTTCGGAGCGATAATGACGGCTATAGCCGCAATACTGCTGTTGGGAACGCATGCCTACGAACAAAAACAAAAGAAACCGTTCAGCCTCTAGTGGCTGAGCGGTTTTTCGCAATATAATGCAATATAAACACAGATTACGCATAGACGAAATGTAAGAGCTTCCCATATAGTTTAGTAGTAAGTCTTTGTAACATGAAGAGAATCTTTTGAACGGCTGATTAGTATAAGCTTGAAAAATATATTAAAAAAGGTGATCAAATGGATGAAAAGATTGACCGTTATGCATTGGTAAGCAGACATAATCCTGTATTGAAGCAAGCGGAGCTTTTATCTCCACTGACAGTTGGTAACGGTGAATTCGCTTATACAGTGGATATCACTGGTTTACAGAGCTTTCCGGATCAATATCAGGTTCCTTTGGGCACACAATCGCAATGGGGCTGGCATAGCTCAGGAGGCCATGATCGCTTCAAGCAGGAGCATATTCAGCTTAAGCCTTTTGAAACTTACGGACGAGCAGTTGGATATGCAACGGACGCTTCCGGTCAGGAGGAGGCTTTTCATTGGCTCAGGCAAAATCCCCATCGGATGCAGCTTGGCCAGATTGGGCTGCATATACGTCTGGTCGATGGCAGTGAGGCAAAGCTTGAAGATCTGCACGAGGTGGAGCAAACCCTCTCCTTGTGGGAGGGTATTATTACGAGTCGGTTTGAGGTACAAGGGAGTCTGGTAACGGTTACGACTTGCTGTCATCCAGGGTCCGATCAGATTGCTATATCTGTAGAATCAGCTCTGCTTTCTGATGAACGCCTTGCTGTGCGCATCAGTTTTCCCTCTCAAGAGGTTGAGTCCAATGAATGGGCTGAAAGCATCGACTTGAATTGGAATAAGGATAAGAGTCATCATACTAGCATGGAATCACCCAAAGCCTCAACCGCTAGCTGGAAGCGCAGTATGGATGATGATGGATATACAGTTATAGCAGCATGGTCAGATGGCGATATCCAACAGGAAAGTGATCACAGCTATGTTTTGGTACCATCGCGTACAGCAAGTAGACTTGAGCTTACTATTGGATTCAGTTCCAGTGATGAAGGACTGAATAGTTACAGCTTTGAAGATGTAAAATTAGCGAGCCAAGCCTATTGGCGTGAATTTTGGAGCGAGGGTGGGGCGGTTGACTTCAGCGGAAGCATGGACCCGCGAGCAGTTGAACTGGAGCGCCGAGTTGTGCTCTCTCAATATCAGACCGCTATTCATTGTTCAGGCTCATTGCCGCCCCAAGAAACAGGTCTCCTGTATAATAGCTGGTACGGTAAGTTCCATCTTGAAATGCATTGGTGGCATGCCGCTCATTTTGCGCTGTGGGGGCGTACTGGCATGCTGGAGAAAAGCATGGACTGGTACTGCCGTATTTTACCTGTCGCACATGAATTAGCAAAATCCCAGGGATATGAGGGAGCGCGCTGGCCCAAAATGGTTGATCCGGGCGGTTTGCAAAGCCCATCTCCAATCGGAACTTTGCTCATTTGGCAGCAGCCGCATCCTATTGCTATGGCTGAATTATGCTACCGCAGTCATCCGAATAGGGAAACTCTTCTCAAATATAAAGATATTGTGCAGGATAGTGCAGCATTCATGGCATCCTTTGCAGTATGGGAGGAGCAGTCTAAGCGTTATGTATTAGGGCCGCCTGTTATTCCTGCACAAGAAAATCATGCTCCAGAGGAAACGTTGAATCCAACGTTTGAGCTTGAGTACTGGAAATACGGATTGGAAATTGCTCAAATGTGGAGGGAACGTCTCGGCCTTATGCGTGATCCCGACTGGGATCATATTGGTACACATATAGCCGCGCTTCCCGTTAATGAAGAAGGGGTATACCTTGCGCATGAATGGTGTCCGGATTCCTTCACTAGATTTAACGAGGATCATCCATCAATGCTTGGTGCGCTTGGCATCCTTCCAGGTAAGCTGGTCGACCCTGAGATAATGAGGAATACTTTGAAAAAAGTCATATCCGAATGGAAATGGGAAACAGCTTGGGGTTGGGATTTTCCGATGGCCGCTATGACAGCAGCACGTTTAGGTGAAGGAAATATAGCGGTCGACATGCTGCTGATGGATCAAATAAAAAATATTTATTTTCCTAACGGACATAATTACCAACGACCTGGGCTAACAGCTTATTTACCAGGGAATGGCGGGCTCTTGACTGCTATTGCGATCATGGCTTGCGGCTGGGAGGGGAGCGGGGAGCAGCATGCTCCTGGTTTTCCGCAAGACGGCACCTGGGTGGTTCGCTGTGAAGGGCTGTCGAAGATTCTCTGAGAAAACAAAAAGGCCGGGCACATCAATTGTGCTCGGCTTTACTAATGCGCTTTCTTATGGAAGCGATTGAAATAACAGAATCTAGTCTTACTTATTGGTCTGCTAAGTTGATAGGCCAATCCAATTATTTAGGCAAGTTGGACTGCTGTTCAGTAGTACTGTGCTGCTGTTCCTGAGCAACATGCAGTTCTTTCTTTGCTGGAGCAGCGGGTTCGTCTGGTGTTGAGCTATTGCCGGATGTAGCTTCTTTAAACTCCCGGAACATTTTACCAAAGCCTCGTCCAAGTTCTGGCAATTTATTGGGTCCGAATAACAACAATGCTACAAGAGCGATCAATATAATATGCCATGGAGATAAAGCTCCCATATAATACACCTCCGATTTAAGTTAACATGTCTATCATACCATTATCTAGACAGAATATAACATGCAAATATTACAGAACGATAACATTTTGCCCGTTACATTAAAATAAAGACGCTGCCCCTTAATGGAGCAAGGCGTCCTTTTGTTGTTCTGAAATGCTGTATTGAATAATTTCCATTGCGTCTTCAGCTTCCAAAGCTTCAAGCCCGTTCCGCAGTACAATCTCAAACTCGAGCTCGGCCCGCTTCAAAAAAGGATATAACTCGGGAGTCAATCTCATCACAATCGCTGACAACTTTACTGTTTCCACAAGCATCACCCTTCCTCGTCATCTGTTAGAGAAGATCAGGCTTGACTTACTTGATAAACAAAGGTAAAGAATGAGGATTCAAATGAAATTACTGCTTCTATTATACCATATCGGTTGAAAATATGTATGGTTTATTTTTCTAAGATTCGGACTAATTCCGCCTGAACTGGCCCATTATTGCAATCGTTTCAACAATATTTACAAAAGCGTCGGGATCTGTTGCCTTGATCATATTTTGCAAACTTACTAGATCATAGCGGGTTGTAACGGTCATCAGCATATGCTGTTCTTTTTTAGTATAAGCGCCTTCCGTTGTCAGTATCGTGACGCCTCTTTGCAGGAGCATTAAACGTTCAAGCAGCGCGTCTTTGGATTGCGTAATAATATAAACGGTTACTTTTAAATGACGTGTATGTATGGTATCGATAATTTTGCCGGTAATGAATATTGAAAGCATGGAGTTAAGGGCCAAATCCCAATCATTTTTGTAATAACCCAAGGCAACAATGACAACACCATTTAATATAAATAATACGGTACCAAGCGGAAAATCACGTCTTTGTGTCAATATGGACCCAATAATATCGAATCCTCCTGTCGATCCTCCAGCACGCATCGCAATACCTGTAGCTATGCCTATAAGTACACCTCCGGTAACTGCGGCAAGCATACTGTCTTGAGCTACCACGTACGTAGGGACCAGCCGTAAAAACCATGATGTCATAATAACCGACACTACACTCAAGATGATGAACTTACGTCCGATTCTTATCAAGCCAAACAAAACGACAGGTAAATTGCTCAGCAAAAACACTATGGAGATGTTCCATCCCGTAAAATAACTAACAATCATAGAAATGCCTGATAGACCGCCGCTAAGAAGCTGCTGTGGAACAAGAAAAAGGTTGAAGGCTACTGCTACTAATGCTGAACCGATAATAATTGACAGCAATGGAACGATCCATATTCGGAACAATAAGCTCATCCTCCTGATTGTGATGATAAGCTTAGTATGGATTAGGTCGTTTAAATCAAACCGCAACGGGGAGCTTTTTTTCAATAAAATAAAGCAGTTCAATAAAAATAAAGCTTCACTCCCGGCAAATGCTGAGAGTGAAGCTTTTATATGAACATTTATTTCTTTTTAAAGGATCCGGAGCGTGTGCTTGTACTTGGTTTAGAGCTGGAGCCTGATTTACTGCTGCTTGGTGATTTGTAGGTTGATGAGGATCCATCATTTTTACGTGTATTCGTACTGCTATTGCTGCCGCTCGAACTTTTTGGCGGTGTTGTGGCAGATGGTGAATTAGTTGTTGGTGCACTATTGAAGCTGCCTTTACGGTCTGTTGTTGCAGGAGTTGGTTTAGTCGGCGTTGTTGTAGGCGATGTAGCCGTACTGCCGCCCGTTTTTGGCGCTGTTTGGTATTTACCATAATCGTCATATCTCTTGCTTGATGTATAACCTCGATAATCATTGCCGCGGGAATTACTCCATCCTCCCCCGAATACGGATTGAATTAATGATGCAGCTATATAGCCTTGAAGAAAAGAGGAGTCATAGTTCTGCTTGGCATATTCAATCGAGTCTACTTCGACAAGAGAAGTGTTTTCATTATTAGGATCCTTCTGTACATTTACTATCTTATTATCATACACAAGGAACATTTGATCGGCTGATTCTTTACTTGTTTCTTTCGGCTTTTCTTTATCGGAGATTTCCTTTGCTACAGTTGGAACATCTTTTCCTTCAACCGAGTAAATTTTTGCGGTACTCTTACCTTGGCCCTGCACATCTACCAGCGTATAATTTTCTTTCACATAATTACCGGCATCTCCGCAGCCTACAAGCAAAGAAAATACAAGTAAAATTGAAAGTAATTGCAGTGAACGCTTTTTCATAACGAAATCACCTCCATACGGTTAGTTCCGTATCCGCTGTGTCTTCTAGTGGCTGCCTTTTAAAAACTTGATTTGACCTGCAGGGGTTTTGGTTCCTTCCATAGCGACAAACTTTCCATCTTGCCATTGAAGGAAGAAATAACGCCCTTCCGATCCAATATATCTCCATAAAATAACATCATCATTTGCACGAAAATCGGTGTTTCCTTCAGCTCGCACCAGGTCGGTACGCTGATTTTCCAAGCTGTAGGTAACCTCTCCGTTGAGATCAAGCTCAGTCGGAACATCATTAGGATCATCGAGTGCACCTTCGATAAAATGACAGACAAAGCATTCATAGGCGCGCCCTTTCTCTACTAGCAAACTGGAGATGGCCGTACCATTCTGTAAATAGTATACAAAACGATGAGGAGGATAACCTCTGTCAAAGTAAATGAGCTTGCCGGAAACCACATATTCTTCGAGATCAACGTTTATAATGTCTCCAACTTGTGTATCCTCTATAGGATTGGATGTTTTTACTATGGGCTGTTCCTTGTTGCTCTTAATGATAGAACCGACTCTTTTCCAAATCGACATAATGGGTTCGCTCCTTTTGCAGCATGTATAGTAAGTATTCGTTTTTATCATTATAACTAATGTATACGATAAAGAGGAAGTGCAGGTTTCAAACTGAAATTTCTGGAATTTGAAATTTGGTTGTGATATAATATTGAAGATATTCTTAAGTACGGCCTTGCGTATGTAATTACGAATGCTTCGGACGCATTTTGCAGATACAATAAAAGGATATAGGAGTCGCACTTAAGGGTATAAATAAATAAGAACCCTATTCTAAAGGAGATTGAAAACATTTGAAAAATTTTAGCGAGTTCGGCTTGGAACCAAAGGTGCTTCGTGCCATTACGGAAATGGGCTTTGAAGAATCAACACCGATTCAAGAAAAGGCAATGCCCATTGCAATGGATAATCGCGATTTGATCGGTCAAGCACAAACAGGTACAGGCAAAACAGCGGCATTCGGAATCCCGTTGGTAAATAAAATTGATGTAAGAGAAGAGAAAATCGTAGCTTTGATTATGTGCCCAACACGTGAGTTGGCCATTCAGGTTGCAGAAGAAATCGAGAAGCTAGGCAGATTTAAAGGTATCCGTTCTTTACCGATCTATGGTGGACAGGACATCGTGAAGCAAATTCGTTCTTTGAAGAAAAAACCGCAAATCATTATCGGAACTCCAGGCCGGTTATTGGACCATATCAATCGCAAAACAATCAAGTTGGATGATGTGCAAACCGTTATTCTGGATGAAGCGGACGAAATGTTGGATATGGGTTTCATGGAAGATATCCAATCTATCCTGAAGCTGGTTCCGGCAGAACGTCAAACTATGCTTTTCTCAGCTACAATGCCTGTTAATATTCAAAGATTAGCTCAACAATTTTTGCGTAACCCAGAGCATGTGTCTGTAATTCCTAAGCAAATGAGTGCTCCATTAATCGAGCAATCCTATATTGAATTGCAAGAAAGACAGAAATTCGATGCATTATGCCGCTTGATCGACATGGAGTCTCCGGATCTGGCTATCATCTTTGGCCGTACAAAACGCCGGGTTGATGAATTAGCAGAAGGCTTGCAAAAGCGCGGTTATACAGCGGAAGGTTTACATGGAGATTTGTCCCAAAACCAACGTGACAACGTTATGCGGAAGTTCCGTGACGGAAGCATCGATGTATTGGTAGCAACAGACGTAGCAGCTCGTGGATTGGACGTTTCCGGTGTTACTCACGTTATCAACTTTGACTTGCCGCAAGACCCTGAGAGCTATGTTCACCGTATTGGTCGTACAGGACGCGCTGGTAAAGAAGGTGCGGCATACACATTCGTAACTCCAAGAGAAATCGATCATTTGAACTTCATTGAGAAGCTGACTCGCCACAAAATCACGAAAAAGCCGATTCCTAGTTTGGCAGAAGCTATCGAAGGGAAACAAAAAGTTACGGCTGAACGTATTCTTGCGTTGCTTGATAAAGAAGATCATAACGAGTACAAAGGCTTGGCAATTCAACTGTTGGAGCAGCATGATTCTGTTCATCTTCTTGCCTCGGCATTGAAATTGCTGACAGGCGATAAAAAAGAAGTAGCTATCGAATTGACACCTGAAGAGCCGCTTCGCGCTAAAAAGAGAAGACAGGATGTACGCAGCTCAGGCCGTAAACCATCTGGTACTTACGGAACAGCAGCAGGCGCTCGTCGTAACGATAAGCCTTATGACCGTTCTGGTTCGAACTCCGGTTCCGGATCGAGACCTCCTCGCAGAGATGGCGGCGGTGGAAGCAGAGACTATGCTTCACGCGACAATCGCGGCGGTGGACGTAACGAAGGAAGCCGTGATTATGGACGTGATCGTGGATTTAACCGTTCCACTTCGTCTTCCCGTTCTAACGAAGAACTTGTAAAAAATTAACAAGAAAAGGTGAAGCTTGAGTCAAGCTTCACCTTTTCTATTCATCCTTTTATATTAGGGTTCCTTGAAGAATTATTACCAGAAGGATAAAAAGTACAAGAATTATTCCTGTGGAAGTCCAGATCGCAGCATGGGACATTGTGCTAACCTCCTTTGCGGATTTTTCCGGGTGTTACCATATATCCTATGCCCACACGGGCGTATTGCATAGACGGCTACCTAGAACTTGCAAAATAGGCTATAATATATTTTGTAGATTGAATGACTGAGAATTGAACTTTTGATTAATGTTGTGTCAGATTTTTTTAGGGAGGGTATTGTTTTGGAGTTTAGAGGTATTATGGGTGGTTTTTACCGCATCTCAGAATGGATTATGCGGTTATCTGTTATTAATGTACTATGGATAATTTGCGCACTGCCCTTTTTCTTTATCGGATTGATGCTTCTGCAAACAGATTCGGTTGACCAACTATTATCGACATTAATTCTTCTTGCGATTGTATCACCATTTACACTGTTCCCTTCAACTGCTGCTATGTTTTCCGTTGCTCGTAAATGGCTTACAGGTGAAGAGGATGCTCCTCTATTCAAAACTTTCTTTCGTGGATACAAAGAAAATTTTGTACAAGCCATGCTGGGCGGTTTTATTTATACGCTGATAGCTGTAGTTTTGTACACAAATTTCAAATATTACGGCAGTCAAACCGGATCACTTGGTGTATTACGCTTCCTGGTGTTGACGCTTACAGTGTTGATTTCCGTATCATTTTTTCATTTTTTCTCCATTTTATCCCATTTACACATGAAGATGTTTCAGATTATTAAAAATGCAGTTTTGATCTCAATCGGTCATCCGGTTCGTTCTATAACCATGATCATTTGCAATGGCTTCGTTATATACATAAGCTTTTCGACATTTACTTTCTTGATTCCGTTTTTTATGGGCAGCTTAATTGCGGTGATTACATTTTGGCATTTCAATTTAATCTTTGGCAAGCTTCAATCCAAACAACAGGAAATAGCTGATAAAGAGGCGGAGGAAGCCGAGAAAAAGCAGCTCGAAGCTGGAGAGAATGGGTCGACAACCGAAGACAAGTTCCCTTCTTCGTCAACGCAAATGCATCAATCATCCGAGGATGGGAACACTAGAAACGAGAAGCCTTAATAAATTAGGGAGCTTTTTACAAAGGTTTACTTTCACATCAGAAAAACTTATAATGGGGTTACAATTAAATCCTGCGGTGTTCGTTACGATTTTAAGTTGTTTTGAACCAATGACTGTTTCTTGGGAGACCTACATCGAATCGCGGCTGACCTGCCCTCGAAAAGGGACTTCAAAAGCGATTCTGCGGACACCCACCTGCGAGAGCGGGTTTGAGACGCTAAATCGGACGGCATTTGCGGGTTTTTTTTGTGCCATTTATGTGTCGCCATTCATTGGCCGTTGGGATGATATCAATCAAATCGGGATGAACCTGATTAAGGAAATCAGTCAAATGTTCAAAGTACATAACATTAAATCGGAAATTATCTCGGCTAGCGTACGACATTCCAACAGTACCTCTTAAGGTTATACAAGGAATGGTCAAGAATCCTCTCACAGATTCAGGAATCGAGGGATTCCTTGCTGACTGGGAAGGCGCTAAGTTGAGCCAATTCTAGGAATATTATTGAAGAGCCTGCTTAGGGATAACCTGGCAGGCTTGTTTTATAATAGTAGAAAGGAACCGGAGGTTCACCTTTCTTCTATTGCAAGAGGCCACTCCAGGACACGAATGTATCTTGATTGAAAGGGCTTCGAAAGAAGCTTTCTTATAATAACAGACTTTATAAATTTTCAGCGGAGCTGAACAAGTCTGATATTGCAAGAAAAGCTACCGCTTTGACACGGATGTATCTTCATTGAGAGGGCTTCGAATAGAAGCTTTTTTAAGTTTATGTGCTTTACAGTACTAAAGTAAGATGCCCTTTCTAATATAAGTTTGCCGAGGGTATTTTATTTATCTCGCAAGACGAACTGCCTTTAAGGTTGAAATGTATCCTCAATGAAAGAGGTTCGATCAGAAAGCTTTTCGAAGGAATGAAGAATGAGCTAGTAACCTGCCTACATTGCTTAGATTGGAACTACATTAAAGCTAAAGATCTTTAATGCACCCCTTGATCAAGGGGAATTTTTATAGGGATAGTGGCGATGAGTCCTGGAGGATTTTGTCCGGAGCTGAGAGTTCCGCTATTCCATCTGCTGCCGCCAATCTGGGGCGATAACGGAAGTGGGAATTCCGTTATGTTGGCGAATTGGAGCATTTATGCACAAAAACAGAGTAATAACGGAACAAGCTGTTCCCGTATCACACTGATTTTTGGACTTTTCAGGCGATAAAGGAACAATTACTTCCGCATTGCTCTTCACTTCCGTGGGTGATGCAGTACATAGCGTTTGTTTAGAGTTATGTGCAGGTGATCTCTTCGCTAAAAGTATAGTGAAGCTAACTGTACATGGGGCACTGCGGAGGGGTTCAATAACGCCACGAAGACCGGCTAAGGGGAGTAAGGAAGCGGCGCAAAGAACAGAGTAGACCAAAAGAGAGAATTGGTGTGGAGTGGAGGAGCGTAAGCGTCCACACTGGTCGTCACCTCCGGTAACTGCTCGGGTATGCGACCTGCCTTTGAAGCTCGTGTTCATCCCGCTGCTAGCCTTCCATGCAAAGGAACACGACTTCAACAGCGGCTATAATCTCACGCCCATCCCCCCAAAGCTCACAAACGTAGATCATACACCAAGGACGCCAAAAGGCATTTTTCTTAATAGGAACAAAGAATAAAAGGGAGAAGCTGTTGATTACAACGCTTCTCCCTTTTATTAAGGGGATACAAGATCATTTAATTGGTGAAGCGTTGTCCGTAGAGTAGGGTATAGGGTACGATATACTTCGTAGTACCGCTCATACTCACGCTGTTGAAGTGGGTTAGGCTCGACTCTGTCTACGACCTGAATCCATTCATCGCATAAAGCAGCTACATCCTTCTGGAGTACCCCTGAGGCCGCCATTACAGCAGCACCATAAGCAGGTCCGTCCGTGGAGTTCACAGTAACGACAGGGTATCCGAAAATATCTGCGATCATTTGCCGCCAGAACAAGCTTCGCGCGCCACCTCCATTTACCCTAAGCTCCTTGATCTCGATACCGGAGGCTTTTATTAGCTCCATGGAATCCCGTAGACCAAAGGTAATACCTTCGAGCACTGCTCGTGTGAGATGTGCCTTTGTATGGCGCAGGTTCAACCCAATAAATCCGCCACGTGCTTTTGGGTCTGGGTGGGGCGTGCGTTCGCCTGTCAAATAAGGCATGAACAGCAAGCCTTCGCTGCCTAAAGGCGCTGTCTCGGCAAGCGCCGTCAAGTATTCGTACACATCGCGGCCTTCCGCTTCAGCTTGCTGGAGCTCCTCGAACGCGAAGTGGTTCTTCCACCACTGGAACGAGCCACCGGCGGCCAGCATCACGCCCATGCGGTGCCACTTGCCCGGCACGCCGTGACAGAAGGAGTGCAGCCTGCACTCCGGGTCCATTTGGTACGTGTCGTCATGGACGAACACGACACCGGAAGTGCCCATGGCAACAGAGGCGATGCCCTGCTGCACGACGCCTACGCCGACCGCGCCGCAGGCTTGGTCGCCACCGCCGGCGACGACGGGGGTACCCGCCATCAGGCCAGTCAGCTCCGCTGCAGCGGGCAGGACATGCCCTGCAACGTCGTTGCTCTCGAAGAGAGGCGGTAACCATTCCATCGGTATACCGAGCCGCTCAACCACCTCAGGCGACCACTTGCGCTTCGCCACATCTAAGAGAAGCGTGCCGCTAGCATCCGCCATGTCCATGCCGAAGGCGCCAGTCAGCTTCAACCTTACATAATCCTTGGGCAGCATTAAATGTGCGATACGATCGTAATGCTGAGGCTCTTGATTGCGCAACCAGATCACCTTTGGTGCAGTGAATCCGGTAAGTGCTTTATTCCCCGTCAAGCGGCCCAACTCTTCTTTGCCAATGGTTTGTTCAATCCAATCGCATTCGGCGGCAGTACGTTGGTCACACCAAAGCAGAGCAGGGCGAACCACCTCCAGTTCACGATCAAGGAAAACGGATCCGTGCATCTGACCTGAAAGGCCTATACCTGCGATTTCCTCACCCTGTACCGATGCTTTTTTTAACAAGGCTTGTATGCAAGCGGCAGTTCCTTTCCACCAATCCTCAGGATGCTGTTCTGCCCAACCTGGCTGTGGCTGCAGCAGGGGATATTCAACACTGTGGCTAGACTTGACTCCACCTTGATCATCTACCAGAATGCACTTTACTGCTGAAGTTCCCAAATCAATTCCTAAAAAATAAGCCAATACACTCACCTCAACTATTGATATTCATACTTAGTTTATTGAATAAACAAATTGTATGATATATATATTCGGAGGGAAAATAGAAATTCCTGCTGAATGGTTGCCAGCGCTTTATACATAATTGAAAAATTTTGGCCTCTAAGGCATCTTTAGAAATAGTGATTTTAAATCTGTCATGAATTTGTAACTTATTTTAATGTAAATAACATAATATTGTCTAAAATGTGAAATAACTCTTTATATGAAGGCCAATCAATGGTATGATTTAAAATAGTGTATACGGAAATTATTGTACTGTACTTCTATGAGGAGGGAAAGCTTTGTTAAAGCGCACCTTAATCGGCCTAATTCGTAGCCATGAGACAACAGGAGAAAAAGCGAAGGATCCGGCCCTGAAAACCCGGTATTATAAGCTTTCCAAGGATCAGGTCTGGGATGAAGTGACCAACATGTTCAAGAAGATGAACGGGTATAAACTGCTTCACGAAGTCAAGAATGTCGGTGAAATCGTTGTGGAAAGAAAAACGGTTACCGGACGGACACAAGACATCACTTTAACCTTATTTGGAATCAATCCGTTAAAAACAGCTATTGATGTTTATTCAGCTTCGAGAGGATCATTGGGCGATCTTGGTTCCAACTACAGAACGATCTTGGAGATTTACAAACAACTGGATAAACGACTTGCATCTCACAAAATGGATCAATAAGAAAAGTTTCTGATTTAGAAGCTATTCAATTAAGATACATTGCTTGAGGATTATGCTCTTATGGCATTTAAAGAAAAGAACAGCGGAGAGGCTAAGTGCTTCTCCGCTGTTCTTTTGAAACAATGCAATATTCTTGATTAAACGAGCTTCTTAACTGCTGCGATTGCATTTTCATAGTTAGGATGCTCAGTCATCTCGCCTAAGTACTCGACATATTGAATAGTGTCATTAGCATCGATTACGAAGATGGATCTCATTAATAGTTTGATTTCATTAATCAGTACGCCGTAACCTTGGCCGAAAGAATGATCTTTGTAATCGGATAAAGTGATCACTTTGTCGATGCCTGCTGCACCGCACCAACGGGATTGTGCAAAAGGAAGGTCCACGCTGATAGTCAGTACTACCACGTTGTCGCCAAGCGTTGCCGCTTCTTCGTTAAAACGGCGAGTTTGAGCATCGCATACACCTGTATCCAGGGAAGGAACGACACTGATTAGTTTGACTTTACCTGCATAGTCAGCTAATGATGCCTGTTCAATCAAGTTTTTGTTTACTTTGAAGTCAGGTGCTTTGTCGCCAACCTTTAGTTCTGGACCGATCAAAGTAATCGGATTGCCTTTAAGTGTTGCTACACCAGTACGCTCTTGTGCCATAGTAAATGGGCCTCCTTATTTTTCATTGAGAATGATTGGTATTTCACCATCATTTATTATAAGCTTTTTAAAAGGAACTTGTCCAATCGGAAGGAGAAGCATTGTGGAATTAAGACAGCTTCATTATTTTGTGAAAGTTGCGAAAAAAGAGCATGTAACTCAAGCGGCTGAGGAGCTGCATGTTGCTCAATCGGCGGTAAGCAGACAAATCCATCAGCTGGAGGAAGAGCTAGGTGTAGCTTTGTTTGTGCAAAAGGGACGAAACCTTCAGCTAACCTCTGTCGGAAAGCTGTTTTTAAGTCGAATAGATGAGATTTTACTGGAGCTGGAAAGGGCTGTTACTGAGGTTCGCGAATTTCTAGATCCGGAAGCGGGAGAAATACGCATAGGCTTCCCTCACAGCCTGGGCATTTATTTGCTGCCTACAGTTGTCGCGAGCTTCCGCCGCACGCATCCTAATGTAAAGTTTCGTTTGCGGCAAGGAACCTATAATAGTCTAATTCGCGACTTGGTGAAAGGGGAAATAGATTTGGCATTTATTTCTCCGTTTCCTGAAAAGCATGAACATGTAAGCGGGCATTTGCTGCTTGAAGAGGAATTGTATGCTATTGTTCCGCAAGGACATATTCTTGCTGATAACGGAACGATTCGACTGGAGCAGTTAAGGGATGATTCCTTTGTTATGTTCAGTGAGGAATATTCATTGCGGAGCATTGTGCTTGAAGCCTGTGCAAAGGCGGGTTTTGTACCGCAGATTGGTTTTGAAGGCGAAGAAACCGATACGATTCGTGGACTGGTCGCCGCAGGAATGGGAGTCAGTTTACTTCCGGAGATGGCCTTGACGGAGATTAGTCAGCTCCAGCCTGCCAAAGTACGGGTTATTGAACCGCAAGTGACCCGGAGTATCGGATTGATTCAAAGAACAGGTGATAAGCTGCCGCTTGTCGCAGAGGGTTTTCAAAGTTTTCTACTCCATTTTTTCCAAGAAACCGAAGAAACAAAGCCATCGACTTAGTCGATGGCTTTGTTTTTTTATATTTAATTAATCGTTGTTACGATTGTTGAAGATCATAATGTATTTGAGAAGCTCCAGAAGCGAGATAAGTGCGGCTGCTACATAAGTCAAAGCTGCTGCATTTAATACTTTGGCAACTCCGCGTTCTTCCTCGTTAGAGATAAAGCCTTCAGCAATCATAAGATCCCTTGCCCGATTACTCGCATTAAATTCTACAGGCAGCGTTACTAGTTGAAAAGCAACGGCGGCGGAGAAGAAAATGATACCAAGACCTAGCAAGAAGTTGAACTGTTGAAAGAATAGACCGGCCAAAATTAATAATGGCGCTACCCCGGAGGTTAGATTAACAACGGGGAACATGGTGTGTCTAAGTGAAAGCATTGGATAATGGACCTTGTGCTGAATGGCATGGCCAACTTCGTGACAAGCAACGGAGACGGCGGAGATTGAGTTTTCATAATATACCGGCTCCGATAAGCGAACCACCCTTTGCGTAGGGTCGTAGTGGTCGGTAAGCCTTCCTTGTACCGGTTCTACAGGTACGTCATATAGTCCATTGGCATCCAGCATTCGGCGGGCTGCCTCGTAGCCAGTCATGCCGCTCTGGGTTGGGACCGTGGCCCATTTGTTAAACGTGCCCTTAACTCGGAATTGCGCCCATAAAGAAAGCGCGAATGCAATGATGATCAAGAAATCCATCGGATGAAAAAACATGGCAGCAGACCTCCGTTTGTATTAGGATAAGGGGCTTTTACCCAGTAGTAGCAGCAAGGCCTCGATACATGCAGCGGTATGAGGTGTGAGCACTTTATTTAGTTTCTTTAATTGTGAAGGCTTCAATCGTTCGAGAATAGGGCTAATTTCTAGAACTTCCTTTTGCAATTGCTGCAAATGGAGCTGTAGTGATGTTAGCTTTTCTGTCACAATCTCATCCTTGCTGATTTTGGTCCACAATTGAAGGCTCGCCTTGATTTCCTCTAAGGTATATTTCTCCCTTTTCATATTTTCAATACGTTTTAAGCGGGTTAAGGTTTCATCGCTATATAACCGGTAGTTAGTATTTGAACGTGTTTCTGGCTCGATTAAACCAATCTTAGTGTAATAATCGATTGTTCTGGAGCTGACTTCCGATAAACGAGCGAGTTCGCCGATTTTAAATAGCTTCATATCCCCATCGAGTTCCCTCCTTATAAGAAAAATAATATAGCGCGTAAGTGTAAATACATTAAACGGATTATGTATAGCGGCTTAATTGAGCTTCTATATATGATACCTGATATGAAACCATACAGTCAAACGTTATGCTTTTACGATCCGATGTATAAGTGCTTCTTCTATATATATGTAGCTTGGACGCCGATTAAGCCAAACCTGACATTAAACAATTTAACAAAAAATAAACAAAAAGCGTACAATGGGCGATTGTTAGTATATATCACACGTTTTAATGGGAGATTCACTAGTATATCGTTAGAAAATCCGAATTATGCATAATCCATGTCAGGTTATTTTTCGTTTTTAACGTTTTTTTGATAAAAACCCTATTGTCAAATCCAGAATTGCTGTATATAATGACATTAAGAATTTCAAAACATGTTATATAAACTAACATTAAGAAGGAAGTGGTCAACCATGTTTAAAAAATTACTTTTATCAACCGGCCTTATGTCTCTGCTATTACCGACTATGGCATTTGCAGCGGATGACAAAACCCCTGCACAACTGGCAAGTGCCATCGACTCCGTTTGGGTCATGTTGGCAGCAATACTCGTAATTTTTATGCAAGCTGGTTTTGCACTTCTCGAAGCAGGATCCACTCGAATGAAAAATGCGGGTCACGTTGCTGGTAAAACCATTTTAACCTTCGGTATCTGCGCCATTGCTTTTTGGGCAATCGGCTTCGGCTTTGCCTTCGGTGACGGAAACAGCTTCATTGGAGAAGGCGGATTTTTCCTTGATGGCAGTGCGGAGCAAACAAAAGCTTCTATAAGCCTTTTTGCAGAATCACCTATTCCTATTAGTATCTTGTTCTTGTTCCAACTTGCTTTTGCAGGTGTATCACTTGCTATCGCATGGGGCGGCTTTGCAGAACGCGGTAAGCTTGCTGTCTACTTTATCTTCGGAATTTTGTTTACCGTTTGTATCTATCCGGTTGTTGCTCACTGGGTATGGGGAGGCGGCTGGCTTGGTCAATTGGGTATGCAGGATTTTGCAGGATCGACGGTTGTTCATTTACAGGGCGCGACTGCTGCATTAGTAGCAACAATCTTGCTTAAGCCACGTATCGGTAAATTTAATAAAGATAAAACACCTAATTTAATTCCTGGACACAATCAAGTATTATCCGTTCTGGGCGTTATTATCCTTTGGATTGGATGGTTCGGATTTAATGCTGGCTCCACATTAAGTGCAACTGGTGATGGATTCTTTGGTTATGTAGCTTTGACAACAAACCTTGCAGCAGCAGCAGGCGCAGTAGCGGCCCTTGTGGTATCATGGATGTACTTCGGTAAAGCGGATATCCCTAGCATGTTGAACGGCGTGCTTGCGGCACTTGTAGCGATCACAGCAGCTTGCGCATTCGTTACTCCACGTGATGCGATCATTATCGGCGCTCTGGCAGGCATTATTACCTTCTTTACAGCACAATGGTTTGAAAAAGCGGGTATTGACGATCCGGTTTATGCTTTCTCTGTACACGGTATTGCTGGTATTTGGGGTACATTGTCAACAGGTATCTTTGCAACACCAGAACTGGCTAAAGCGGTAAATGTTGGCGGACCTGGTCTATTGTACGGCGGAGGCTTGCACCAATTGGGTGTTCAAGCGTTGGGAGTTTTCGGAGCGTTCGCATTCGTATTGGTTCTGTCCTTCATCATTCTTGGATTAATTAAAGTAACCATTGGCCTTCGTGTAACTGAAGAGGAAGAAATTGTTGGTTTGGATCTTTCCGAGCATGGTACTTACGGCTATCCAGAAGCTATGAAGAAAGCTCAAACAAACGCTCAAACTTTGTAAAATAATTGTGTTAGAGGTTTTCATACCAACTAAAATAACAAGGCTGAAGGGGATACCTAATGGAACTCTCATTAGAAATGATTCGCAGTGAAATTCAAAGGGCTGGCGATTACAAGCAGCTTCGAGGAATACGCGATCAACTGCATGAGGAGTTCGAAGGGCGTCTCCTTCTTTCCACTTCAATTGAATGGAACCGTGAGCTGAATCAAGTCCATGATCTTTTTATAGAGAAGGCTGTCGGTCTTGGACAAGAGAAAGTACGGCAAGAGGGGGGCGGCGATCCTCCGGTACCTTTTGCTTTTGTGTTGTTTGGAAGTGGCGGCCGCGGCGAACAGACGTTGTGGAGCGATCAGGATAATGGATTGATCTATGAGGTTCCAGCTAATTTCCAGATCGAGGAGCAGGCAATTGTTTATTTTAAGCTGCTTGCAGAAACTGTCAGTGAGCTGCTGATGCAGCTTGGCTATCCTCCTTGCACAGGCGGAGTGATTTGCACAAATGAGAAATGGCGCAAGCCGCTGAACGGTTATCGTTCGATGCTTCACGAGTGGATGCAGGATCCGCATTGGGAGCATATCCGATATTTGCTTATACTTGCAGACATGAGAACTGTATTTGGCGACAAGGGTTTGGTAACAGCGGTGTTGGACGAGTTTTTTGATTATGTCCGCAAGCATCCTATCATGCTGGAGCACATGCTGCATAACACGCTTCATCATAAGATATCGCTTGGCTTGTTCGGACAGCTCATTAAAGAGAGATACGGTGAGGATGCAGGCGGAGTTGATATTAAGTATGGGGCCTATATTCCGATTGTAAGCGGTATTCGCCTGCTGGCTGTGGAAGCAGGAGTGAAGGCTTCCTCCACAGAGGAGCGGATATTGGGGTTGATGAAGACCGGTTTTGTTGAAGAGGAAATAGCTCAGGATTGGCTGGAAGCGTTGTCCATTGCGTTGAAGCTCCGATCGCTTACCCCTTTTCAGCTTGAAGAGGGGCATTACACAAGCAGGGGAAAGCTGTCTGCAGACGGATTAACCAAGGAACGGATCAGTGAGCTGAAGCTCTGTCTAAGAATCGGCAATGATCTGCAAAAGTATGTTAAGAAAAGTGTTCATAAAGAGATAGAAAAAGGTTAGGTGGTATTGTTATGAAAGACATGAAGCCTGCGGGAAGAATGTGGCATCTATACAAAATGGGCGGAATAACACCCGCCATTACTTCAATGTTTAATGCGCAAAGCGCCCAGCAGATGGCTTTCATTCGATCCATCATGAAGGAGCAGCGGAAAAACTCTTTATACGATATCCCCTTAAATACGGTGGAACTGGTTGTTTTCGACTTGGAAACGACCGGTTTTTCTCCGTATAATGGGGATGAAATTATTTCGTTTGGCGCTGTATCAGTAAATGGCGATTCTATAATGGAAGAACAAACCTTTTATAGCTTGGTTAATCCCAGAAGAGTTATTCCTGAGGAAATAGTTCATTTAACCGGAATTACAAACGAAATGGTCGGAGATGCTCCTGATTTATTGTATGGGCTGCGAAGTTTTCTGGAGTTTGTTCAGCAAAAGGTTCTTGTTGCTCATGGTTCGGGGCATGACAAGCATTTTTTGAATTCTGCCCTATGGAAAACGTCGAAAATAAATTTATCGCATCGTATTCTAGATACAATGATGGTAGCCAAATGGCTTAATCCAAAGCTGAAAAGCTATGATTTGGATTCAATGCTGGACTTGTATGGAGTGGAAGTAACTACCCGTCACCATGCGCTGGAAGATGCGCTGATGACCGCCAAGCTATGGAGTAAGCTGCTGCTTGAAATCCATTCGAGAGAGATTTATAATCTCGGTGATCTATACACGCATTTAAGCTATCAACAATAATGACCTTGGGTGTGAATGCGCCGAAGGTTTTTTGACCTATTGGAAAGTTCGACCCGCGGATTGGCCTGGTACAAACGATTATGAAACAAATATGAAGCTGAGGTGCCATTTCTAATTTTAACATCTTTGAATTCTTAATTTTTTTACGTTTTCAATCATCAGCTACGTGCGCTAAAAGTCCATAACGGAACTTGAAATTCCGTTATTTACTCTACAGCATCCAATTTAAGATAATAGCGGAAGTCGGAATTCCGCTATGTGGAGCGAATGATGAGAATTATGTACAAAACAGAGCGATAGCGGAAGAGGTTATTCCGTTATCGCTCTGTTTTTGTGTGCTTCCATGCCATAACGGAAGGATTCCTTCCGCTAGTGGTTCAAATCACGGGAATAATGTATGATTCGAAGCAATTAACTTTGAATCTCGTATCTCCAACGCTACCATTTAAGACAGGACTTCAACAGCAGTGGCAGTAACCCGTATCTATCCCTCCAAACGCACACACGTAGAAGACACACCAAGTTAGCGCAGCTTTTTGTTTGATAATATTAAAAGTGATGTTTGAACCGGAGGTTCACCTAATATTAGAAGGAAAGCCACCACCAGGACACGAATGTATCTTAATCGAGAGGCTTTCGAATAGAAGTTTTTTTAAAATTAATTAGGCTCAACCTCAAAAACAGTACTTGACCCTCCACGACCACTAGTCCTCGCAAAATCCTGCAAACATGCAGTTATTTTCCTACCGGAATTGCGGTAGAGAGAACAAACCTGCAAAAGTACATCCATTTTCATGGGAAACGCTCCGCTTCAGCTAAGAATGAAAAAATAAATGCACATTTGTATGAATTCTATGAAACTTTCGGAAATACCGGCTAAAGGATGTATAAATGCAGTTTTTTGGGAGCAGGCAGTGGCTTCAATTCGAATAAATTCGAATAAAGTCGTGTGCGTTGTAATTACCGTTCTTAAGTTTTTGTCCAGGGCTAGGTTGGACAAGGAGACGGAATCGAATAACTTCGTTAAGCGCTGATTTCGGTTTTGAGCCATTAATTATCGTAAATATTTAATGCCATCGAGGTATACCTAACTTTTGCGAATGAGTCCGTGCGGCCCGATGCATCATGCAAGTTATTTTCCAAATAATGATAGGCTTGTAAGTCAATAATTCCATCATGCTGTAAAGACATAATCCAGTGGCTTGGAATATGAAGCCATGCCGATTGTAGATCTTCAGCAGATGGAATGGCTGCGGCAGTCGGATGAGAATGCAGCACTCCTACAATTAACCTTTTATTAGTTGAAGTATTCGTAACAATAGGGATCATTGCGGCGGGATCCATCATAAAGCAAACTGAAGCATTTTCAGCAACATTTGCCACGGGTATAAATTCATCTGCATAAACAGTATCCGCTTCTAGAGAACCAAGTAAAAAGCCGCAGGCTTCATACGGCTTTTTTTCTATGCAATAGTATGCCGTTTGATCAAACAAAACTTTTTTAATAAATACCGATCTATACATGGCTAGCCAAGTTCCTTTTAAGTTTGATCTACCTAGTATAATGGTTTTGTAAACATGCGGGAAGATCTGTTAACTAATTTGTCCTTTTGGTTTAATAAGAAAGAATACAAGGACAAGCGTCAGGAGAGATAAGCTGGCTACGGTAATGAAAACAATTTGACTGGATATGTCCATCATCCAACTGAACAACGGAGGGCCGAAGGCTACTCCAAGAAACCTTAAGCTGCTGTAGATCGAGGTAATCATTCCTCGTTGCTGTCTTTCAACAGACCCCGTGATCATAGTATTCAAGCATGGCAATAACAATCCTGTTCCGATGCTGCTAATCGTTAGCAAGCCTATCAAGAAATAGAGATTTTTTTCTAAAATAAAAATACAGGCTCCTAGCGCTATCGTCATAAGAACAAGCCCGATATTCATCAGCCATCTCATCAAGGTTCCATTCTTCTTAATCATGGCTCCGGTTGTGTATGAAGTTACAACCATGCCTAGCAAGGGAATGGCTAACACTAAGCCTTTTTTCACGCCATCGATGTTGTATGGATCTTCTTCCAATATATTGGATAAAAAGAAGAGAACGCCGAATAGAACAAACAGCGCCAAGGAGCCCGCGAAAAAAGCAGTAATCAGCCAACGTCCTTTCTGTTTTAAAATAGTGCCGATTGATTTCAAGTAAGGCTTAAGCTTCTGCGCTTGCTTTTCTTTTTTTGGTTCCTTTAATAAAAACATGACTGCAAGCAAAGAGATCAAACAGAATACAGGGAAAGCGAAAAAGGCAGCATACCAGACAATGAGGGCAAACAGAGTGCCGATGATAGGACTTAGTACTTTACCCATTCCATTGGAAGCTTCGGTTAAGCCTAGCGCTTTACTTTCCGTGCCTCCTTTGTATAAGTCCCCTGCCAATGCCATCGCTATAGGGGCCGTACCGGCAGCGCCAAGCCCTTGAATGGCTCTGGCGATGATAATGATCGTGTACGAGTTCCAGACAGCTCCAAACCCCGCTAGAACGCCTGCTGCTCCATAAATGATTAATGATGGGATCATAATGGCCTTTCGGGAGAAACGGTCTGACAAGTAGCCTGAGATCGGTATGATTAGACCTGCTGTTACCGAAAACAAGGTAATAACCAGACTGCTCTGAAATTTACTGATTCCGAGCTTTTCCTGCATTTCAGGTAAAATAGGAACCAGCATGGAATTGCCTAATACTAGTACCAAGGGAACTGTAGCAATGGCTATGAATTCCCAAATTTGTCCTTTGGATGTGCTGCCTTTTTTATCCTTTTGATTAGTGTCAGGAGCTGTAGTTGCTTCCGATTCCATATCGCTTTCGAAGGTGATGTTCAGCTTGCGATTCTTTGTCTTTTGCATCGGTCGAAAGTCTCCTCTAGAACAGTGTTGTACAAATAATGTGCCCTAGGGTTGATCTTGTCATTCTGTCCGACTTAGAAGGGAGCTCCAACTAACAATGAACCTTTTTGGTTACAATATAAAATAAAACATATTTGGGTTAGAGGAGCGTTTTGGATGAAACGGAACTTTCCAGTATTGCTAATTGCTTTAATATTAACAGGATTAGCGGCTTATCAAATGATACAAAATGGCCAAGAAGTTCGCGCCGCAGGGGGGATTAGACCGCCAGAAATGGCGAGGAATAAACCGGTGCCGTCATTTGCGTTACAAGGATTGGATGGAAAAGGATATCAAATTGGCGGCGAAAGAGAGAAACCTTTGATTGTCAATTTTTGGGCTTCTTGGTGTGGTCCTTGTCATGAGGAAGCGCCGGATTTAAAACGGATGTTTGATAAATACGGCGAACAATTCGATCTGTACAGCGTTAATGTCACCAGAGATGATAGGCTGGAGGACGTAAAGGGGTTTGTGAAAAAGTACGATCTATCCTTCCCTGTATTGCTGGACCAGAAAGGGACGACTGCGGAGCTGTATCGGATATTGTTTGTACCGACCAGTTTCTTGGTTGATAAGCATGGTATTCTTCGGGATGTGATACATGTTCTCCCACCAGAAATGCTTGAAAAGCGTATTCAATTGCTAATTAACAGCCAAGGTTAATAATAAAACCGCGGCAGCAGGAATAATATTCCATGCTGCCGCGGTTTTATTCTAATAGGAGCATTTAATGATTGACAAGCCCGATGCGTTCTTTTTGCTCTTCGGCTTGCACAGCGCTTCTTGTTTTCCCGATTAAAGCATATCGCAGGCTATCGATAAGGGCGTCTCCGCTTGCCTCGATAATATTGGCTGATACACCAACTGTACTCCATGTATTTTGGAAGTCAGTGGACTCAATTAATACACGAACCTTAGCCGCTGTTTTATCCTTTTCGTCAAGCACGCGCACTTTGTAGTCGCTCAGGTGCATGTCTTGCAATACAGGATAATATTGCAGCAGACACTTGCGTAGTGCATTGTCCAGTGCATTTACAGGGCCATTGCCTTCCGCAGCATTATAGACGGATTCGCCATTTACATTCAGTTTCACTATAGCTTCTGTAACGACAGGCTGTCCGGCATTTTTGGCAACTATGATTTTAAAGGATTCCAAGGTGAATAATTCTTCTTGCTTCCCGTAAGCATTACGGATTAGAAGCTCTAATGAAGCGTCGGCTCCTTCGAACTGATAGCCTTGATGCTCCATCTCTTTGATTTGTTCAATCAACTTACGTGATTGCTCATTATTGTGATCGAAATCTAATCCAAGCTCTTGAGCTTTAAACACCAGGTTGCTTTGGCCTGCCAGCTCAGATACAAGCACACGTTGCTTGTTACCGACAAGCTCAGGTTTGATGTGCTCGTAAGTGCTAGGGTTTCTTAGGATTGCCGAAACATGAATTCCGCCTTTATGAGCAAAAGCCGCTGCACCTACGAAAGCCTGGTTCACAGGCAAATGCATGTTTGCAATTTCGCTTACATAACGAGCAACATTAGACAAGCTTTGCAGCTGCTCTTCCGAAATACAGGAGTAGTTCAGCTTAAGCTGTAAATTAGGGATGATAGAGCATAAATTCGCATTGCCGCATCGTTCTCCAAACCCGTTAATTGTACCTTGAACTTGTGTCGCACCGGCCATAACGGCGGCCAAGCTGTTCGCAACTCCGAGCTCGCAATCATTATGGGCATGAATCCCTACGGGAATGGATACGGAACGCTTCACTACGGATACGATTTCACTTATTTCATGAGGAAGGGACCCACCGTTCGTATCACATAAAACGATCCAGTCCGCTCCGGCTTCCTCTGCTTTTTTGATAGTTTGCAGTGCGTAATCCGCATTGTTTTTATAACCGTCAAAGAAATGCTCAGCATCGTAGATGATTTCCAAGCCTTTATTTTTCAAATAATGAACGGAATCGTATATCATGGAAAGATTTTCTTCTAATGTAGTTTGAATGGCCTGGTGAACATGGAAATCCCATGATTTGCCGAAAATCGTTGCAACCGGAACCCCAACTTCCAATATACGGTTGAGATTGATGTCGTTCTCAGGCAGCGTATCCTTGCGTCGAGTACTGCCGAAAGCGGTAACCTTTGCATGCTTGAGGCCAAGCTCCTTAACACGTGTGAAAAATTCAATATCCTTATTGTTGCTGCCGGGCCATCCGCCCTCAATATAATGAACTCCAAGGGAATCAAGCTTGCGGGCAATTTTCATCTTGTCCTCAACGGATAAGCTAATACCTTCACCTTGGGTGCCGTCTCTAAGAGTTGTGTCGAAGATTTTTACGAAGTTGGCCATGGGTTATCCTCCTGCAATAAGACTTGCACAAAATATGATTCATTATTATATCACAATAATTCCAACATAGGGTATCATTTTCACAAAATAGACGGACAGTCCGGCTTGACCTGCAAATGCAAGGAAGGTATCCTGAAGAGGAACGGCTATGTTACGTCACTTTCCTATGGGGGAATAAAAATGTCACTTCTAACCCAGACAGATTATGAATATTGAAAATAAGCAAGCATATCCGGTTAATGGAAGAGTGATTCTTCATATTGATATGAATGCCTTTTATTGCTCGGTGCATGAGGCGGTGGAGCCTGAGCTTTACAAGGGGAAGCCGACAGCTGTTGCCGGTAGTGTGGAGCTGCGCAAAGGTATAATCGTCACATGCTCTTACGCTGCAAGGGCAAAGGGAATTAAGACGGGTATGCTGGTTGGGCAAGCGGTGAAAAAATGTCCTGAGCTGATCCTCATTCGCCCGAATTTTGATTTGTACAGGCAATATTCCCGTGCCTTTATGAATATTGTATATAACTACTCGCCAATGGTGGAAGCCATGTCGATCGATGAATGCTATGTGGATATAACAGGGTCCAAGCAATTTGGTACTCCACTGGAAATTGCTGAGCTTATTCAAAATCGTATTCGGAAGGAACTGCTGCTCCCCTGTTCGGTTGGAGTTGCTCCGAATAAGCTCTTGGCCAAAATGGCCTCCGACATGAAGAAGCCAAATGGGCTTACCGTCCTTCGAAAACGAGATGTGCCGCGGGTATTATGGGATCTTCCCTGTGCTAATTTATACGGTATAGGGGGCAAAACAGCCGAAAAGCTAAAGCGTTTGAATATCCATACTTTAGGTCAGCTTGCCAAAGCAGAAGAGAAGCTGATAAGAGAGCATTTCGGCGTGATGGGCGTTGTATTAAGACATTCAGCCAATGGCGAGGATGATTCACCTGTACATCCGGAGCGGGAACAAAGCAAATCGATTGGTCATACTACAACACTTCCTATTAACTTTACCGATTTAGCTGATATTCGCAGAGTTTTTCTTAATTTGTCGGATCAGGTTGGCAGGCGTCTCCGCAAGCAGATGCTGCTGGCCCAGACTGTACAGATTACTATCCGAGATCCCGATATGAGGACGATTACACGTGCGGCAAAGCTGCAAACTCCAACTGAAAACCGTGAGGACATTTACAGCATGGCTTGTAAATTGTTTGAAGAGCATTGGTCTAAGGGCAAGCCGGTCCGGTTGCTTGGAATCACACTTCAGAATTTATTGGATAAAGCCGAGGCCGCAGTTCAATTGGATTTGTTCGATTATGAGAAGCAGCCTGTGAGGGAAAAGCTTAATAAAACATTGGATGCTCTTCGTGATAAATTCGGGGAAAGCGCGATATTGACAGCGGGTATGCTGGGAGACGATCCATCATCGCTCATACGAGATCATAAAGCGAGAGGTACATCGCTGCAGATGGATCATCTTAAGCTAAATCGGTTGGAGGATGAGAAGTAAGAGATGACGAGTGTGATTGGGTTCGCGGGATTTTCAAATAGTGGGAAGACGACTCTGATTTCAAAGTTAGTAGCCCATTTTACCAATTCCGGACTGAAAGTAGCTGTGATTAAGCACGATGCTCATGGGCATTATAAAGAGGCTGAAGGATCGGATTCCACCCATTACCGGCAGGCGGGGGCTGCTGCGACAGTAGTTGTATCACCAACTTCCTATATGGCATTCCGGCGGGAAGCTGTGGATCTCGAACAAATAGTGGAAATGCTGCAAGCTCAAAGCTATGAGCTCATATTAGTAGAAGGCTTCAAAAATGGAACCCATGATAAAATTGCTTTATTCCTTAATGAAGAACAGGCTGAAATTTTTAAAAGCTTATCTCAAGCTCCAGCAGCTGCCGCATCGTTGGAATCATTAAAAGAGCTAGCACCTACAACGATTCCTTTTCTTGATATAGACGATATAAATGGGATTGCGGCATGGATAGAAGTTCATATGAAGAATACTATTTGAACTTTCTCTTGTTTTATATTATATTTTAGGATGAGCTTACAATTTAGGGAGGAATTTAGAGATGGCAAAATACACTTGGGTTGAAAAAGATACCTGTATCGCATGTGGAGCCTGTGGAGCAACAGCTCCAGATATTTATGATTATGACGATGAGGGTTTAGCTGAAGTTATTTTTGACGGTGATGGCAACAAAGGCGTAACTGAAATTCCTGACGACTTGTATGACGATCTGCAGGATGCTCAAGACGGCTGTCCTACTGATTCTATCAAAGTAGCAGACACTCCTTTCAATTAATCCTTTCAATTAATAATTGATTCGACAAAAAGCCTTTTTTTCTGGGGAATTATTCCTAGGAAAAAGGGCTTTTTTTGTTAAATTTCGTAGAAATTCCATGTATTTGGATGGGTTTTATGATAAGATTATGTACGAAACTTTGGGTTGGAGGGATTAGATGAGAAAAAATGTCAGTAAAACGGCAATAATTGTAACCGGAAATACAATAGTGGTCCTCATTTGTTTGATTTTTCTTACTTTTGGACTATGGAAAGTGCTCTCCGACCAAGTATTCGACATTAATATGAAACAATCCATGACTGGAGCACCACATGGTGATATCCTTGTCATCGGTATTGATGCGGAATCAATTAAGGCGGTCGGTCCCTATCCTTGGGATCGTAAAGTATATGCTCAGTTGATCAATCAATTGGAAAAGGCCGGAGCTAGAGTTATCGGATTCGATATTGAGCTTTACACGGAAAGCAATAACCCGGAGAGCGACAAGTTGCTTGGCGAGGAGATTGCTAAGTATAAAAACATCATCTTTCCTTCCCATGCCGAATTAGAAAATGAATTTGCCCGTTCTACTAAAGTTAAAGAGGGCGAATTGATCATGGCGCAGAGGGTGCAAAATCCAATTCCCGCCATTAACAAGTCTATGAACAAAGCGCATATTAACGCGGCTTTTGATACGGATGGTGTAATTCGTTTTAACTGGCTGCAGATCAATACGCCAGAAGGTATATTGCCTTCAATGGGACTTGCCATGGCTCAATTAGCCGGTGCAGATGTAAGTAAATATGTGAATATGCCAGTGCAGCAAAACAGTCCGAAATCCCAGTTGACCATCAAGTGGGACGGCGTGGAGAAAGATTTTGAAACCATTCCTTTTTCCGAAGTGTACAAGGGGAAAATTCCGGCGGGTACCTTCAAGGACCGGATCATTTTGGTAGGTTATACAGCACCTGGCTCAGATGAAGGGATTACACCGGTTGAACGCCACATGCATCTGGTTTATGCCCATGCCAATATTTTGAATCAAATCCTGAATCAAAAAATTATTACCCCTGTCAGCGGCTCTTGGACCGTCGCATTAGCAGCGTTGATGATTTTGTTATTCGGTTTCTTAACATGGAGATTAAAAGCAATTTCCGGTATTATTCTGGTCTTTTCCGTTTCAATAGGTCTCATGATAGTACAATACCTAACATTTGCTTATAGCGATTTTTACTTGGATTCAGTAGGGGCGGTTTTGAGCGGCCTAGTCTCCTATTTAGGGAACATAGCAATGAAGACCTATTTTGAAACGAAGCAAAAGAACTACATAACCAAGCAATTTGGACGGTACATTTCTCCTGATTTGGTCAAAGAGATTGCCAGTAGCGATTCGGAAATCCAGTTAGGCGGTATCAAAAGAGAGTTAACGCTGCTGTTCCTTGATGTTAGTGGATTTACACCGCTATCGGAGAAGCTTAAACCGGAGGAAGTCGTTGATTTCTTGAATATGATGTTCAACTTAATTACAGAGAGAGCACTTGAAAATCACGGCACAATCGATAAGTTTATCGGTGATGCAGCCATGATCCTGTACAATGCTCCACTGGATGTGCCTAACCATGCTTTCTATGCCGTAAAGACGGGCCATGAAATACAAAAAGGGATGGAGCAGGTTCGTGCTGATGTCGAGGCTAAATATGGGATCAATCTTAGTATAAGAATTGGTATCAATACAGGAGATGTAGTTGTAGGAAATATTGGTTCTTATTTGCGGGTGGATTATACGGCCATTGGAGACAATGTCAATACAGCAGCAAGGATCGAATCGACAGCCAGTCCGAATCAAGTTTGGGTATCTGAATCCACCTATGAGCAGACAAAGGATTATATCGAATATAACTTTGCCGGCGAGAAGCTAATGAAGGGGAAAAGCTCGGCTTTGAAGCTTTTTGAAGTGGTAAGCATAAAGGGTACTCCGGCAGAGGGAGGGAAAGCGGGGAAAGCCTCGTAATGTGTCAAATTTTGCATTGCTAATTAAAAAATATCAAATTACAATTAATAGAGTGAGTTAGTTCGTAAAAAAGATTGATAGAGATGAGAGGAGATTTAATGTGGGACATTCAAAGCGGATGAGGATGGGTGAAAAGAAATCATTTTTGTCGCTATTTGTTGCATTTTGCATGGTGTTTTCATTGTTATCAACAGCACTAGCCAAGCCAGCAGAAGCAAAATCAACTCGAGCTGCAATAATAGTTGCTGCTAATGGTACCGTTAGCGTCAAAAAGGCAGGAGGCTCCAAATCATACACAGCCTACAAAGATATGAGCTTAAACGAAGGCGATGTCATTATTACCGGAGCAAGCTCCTCGGCAGTATTAAAAATTGCCGACCACGAAGACGAGATTACGGTAAGTGAGAATGCGGAAATCATCATTGCGGAGCTGTCTGAACAAGGGGCCGGGAAAACGTCCAAAATAAAGTCATGGGCAGGCTCATTGTGGGTTAAGGTTAAATCCCTGGTTAGCTCGGAGGATGAATTTGAAGTTGAGACTCCAACCGCGGTCATGGGTGTTCGTGGAACGCAATTAGGCGTATCGATTAATCCGGAAACTGGAATTATGACCGTGTTTCTGGCGGCAGGAAAGATTGATGCATCAACAACTACAAACAATGGGCAAGATGGCACCCAGCAAACGACTAACACGATCTTGCTGCCATCCCAACAGTTAAATCTTGACAGCAGGGATGAAGTAAAGGATTTGGATTTTAAAGTCGATATTATTGACATTAATACATTTGTACAGACAGCATCCCCGGAAGTCATTAAAGCACTTATTCTTAATAAATCTCTTATAGATCAAGAAAATCAACAATTTATTGCTGCTAAGAAACAAGAGATTGAAGAGAACGGTAATTCCAATACAGGTGAATCTTCACTGACGATCAAGGATACGGCAGAGCTGGATAAAGTCGCTAAAAACTTGGATAACCTTATTGGAAATATTGCCTTAGCTGCATTGGCGCAAAATAAAATTACTCCGGATGCAATGAAGGCTATCATTTCGGATGCCAACAACCAAATTAATGATGCAACGAAAAAGCTGGATTTAGATAAAGTAGCGCCTTTGGATAAGACTGCGGGTGTAGACTCTGAGAAAGAAAAATTAAAAAAAGCTGAGCTTGAAAAATTAAATGCAAAAAAGCAAGCTGAGTTAGAAACGAAGCTAAAGCTTGAAAAGGAAAAGTTGGAAAAATTAAAAGCGATCTTAGAAAGTATGGAAAAAGAAAAAAAACGAATTGAAGAAGAAAATAAAAAAGCAATTGAAGAAGCTAAACAAAAAGCGGAAGCTGAATACACAAGCAAGCTGAGTGATGAGGAGAAGCAGCGTCTCCAGGCTGAGAAGGAGAAATCCTCGAGCAATGAACCAACAACAACGCCAAGTCCGTCACCTTCATCAGGTGGTAGTTCATCCAGACCGAGCAATACTGTTGTACAGCCGCCTGTACTGATTAGTCCAACAGCTGTAACAACGAATACAACAGGAAGTGTTGAAGTAAAGCTAACGGCGGCAGCAAACTCCAACATCCAAATTCTGAATGGTGAAACCATTGTATCTACTATTGTGGGCAAAGGGGATGCACCTTCCGTATTCACTTTAACTCTACCTGATGGAGTCTATAATTTAAAGGCTCGTGCTGAAATTGGAGGCAGGCTCAGTGCATCCATTACTATTCCGACCATTACTGTTCAAATAACGGATATTACGTTAACTCAGGTTAGCAAAGATGCCAATACCGTTACATTGCAATTGTCTATGAAAAATTTCCTGTCGGATAAGGAGTTTTATGCGATTCAAGCTCATCTGTTCTATAACAACACATTAAGCTACAATGGCCCAAAAGAGCTTGTAGACGTACCGAATACCGTATTTGACGGGGCGGATAAATCAGCAGAAACATTGAAGCAGCATACTGGAAGTACGCAATCAGAATTGGTCTATGCAGCTTCTCAGTTTGAAGCAACTAATTCAACAGCAGAGGTTAAAAATATTACAGTAGTTGGGACAAAGGCTTTGGTTTCAATTCCATTAACCTTCTCTCCCAATGCAACGGGTCCAACGAATGTAGATCTTATTTATGTCAAGGTTGTTAATAAGAACGGTGCTACTGTTGCGGAGTTTACAACTCCCAAATCGATTACAGTAACTAAGTAGGGTATGATTCGGGAAGGGGAACCATATGAAAAAAGTAAGTAAGCTCGTTGCTCTGAGCCTTATAGCATCTGTACTGATGAGCAGTACGACGGCATGGGGAGCATCATTATCCTCAGATAGCGTTAAGGGAAGCAATGACCAGATATTAACTGATGTCAAAACAGTAGCAGGAATCGGTGATTTCGGCGCAGAGAACGGGGCCGCTTTGTCATCATCATTCCGAAGCCCGACCAGTATCGTTGTGTTGCCTAACGGTGCTCAGCTTGTTGCCGACACTCGCAATCATTTGCTGCGTTTAGTCAAAGACAATCAAGTAACCACCTACGCAGGTCTTAGTTTGAAAAAAGATATTAAAGGTTTTCCTGAAGGTGGAAGATATGATGGTAGTACGGATGCATCATTTTTCCAAAACCCTGCCGGCCTTGCGATTGACAGTCAAGGCAACATCATCGTTGCTGATGCGGCGAACCATGCGATCCGTAAAGTTACACCTTCCGGTCAAGTTACAACTATTGCCGGTAACGGCTTAATCGGAATGAAGGATGCTGCAGGGATGGAGGCTAGCTTCTACAATCCTTCTGATGTAGCTGTTGCAGCAAATGGAACTATTTATGTTGCCGATACTTTGAATCATTTGATTCGCAGTATCAGTCCAACCGGGCAAGTTAAGACATTAAATTCCTTGTCAGGGAGACTCATTGAGGTTACGCCTGGACAAGTGATTCAATCAGGTGATTTTGCGGACGGTACCCTGGCATCTGCTAAGTTTAACGAACCTACAGGGCTTGCTTTGGACAGCAAAGGAAACCTGTATGTAAGTGACACAGGGAATCAAAGAATCCGATATATCGATTTGCAGAATAACATGGTAACGACGGTGGCGGGCAGCAGCTTAAATGATGCCAAAACGGGTTTGTATGGAAAGTCAGACCTATATGCTGCCGGCGATTATGCCGATGGACTTGCTAATAAAGCTTTGTTTAACTCTCCTCAAGGTATCGCAGTAACGGATGAAGGCGGACTTCTAATTGCAGACAGCCATAATCATTCGATTCGCTATTTATTGAATGGTCAAGTGTCCACCATTGCAGGAGCTGCAAACCTTCGTGGAGGAGAAGCGGATGGAGCAGATCGCAGCGCTCAGTTAAGAAATCCTTCCGACGTAGCCGTGCAACAGGATGGAAGCATCCTTGTAGCAGATTCTGGCAATAATAAGATTCGTAAGATCAGTCTCTATAAACTGCCAGCCAATCTTCCAAAGGATAATGAAGTGAAGGTGGCTTACGGCTCGCAACTGATTGAATTTAATGTGAAGCCTGAAATTAAAGACGGCAGAACGATGGTTCCGGTCAGAGCGATTACAGAAACACTGGGCTACAAAGTAACCTTTAATGAAGCAGCACGCAGTGTTCAGCTGTCGAAAGACGGGGTTGCCATTGAATTGTATATCGATAAAACAGGTATTAAAAAAACAGTAGAAGGAAAAGATGCAGTTATGAAGGAAACCGATGCTGCACCTTACATTAAGGACGATACTACATTTGTGCCCGTTCGTTTCTTTGCTGAACAAATCGGATTGAATGTCCAGTGGTATGAGGCCGCAAGGACTGCTATTCTTCGTTAATAAACGTCTATAGCTGTATGAGGTTTCGTTATTGAAAGACCTATAATGTTGGATAGCAGAAGGTTCTGCTCTTCACATCATAGGTCTTTTGGATTATGATAGAAGTCAAAAGCCCACTAGGTTGGAGGCGGGATCGAATGTCCAGTATGCAAGAGCTGCAGAATCGAGTGGAAGAATTGGAGAAGCGGAATAAGGAGCTCTCACTATTACTGGAATCGACGGATGAGTTGAAGAAGGGTATGACTGAAATCAATGATCCTTTTTCAATTAGCGTTATTCATTCGCTAGTATTAGCTCTGGATTCCCGCGATCCTTATACAGCAGGTCATTCTTCTAGAGTGGGGCTATATTCTTTATGGGTCGCGAGGGAATTGGGAATATCGGAAATTGAATGCAAGCATTTCTACAGGGCTGCCTTGATGCATGACATTGGTAAAATTGGTGTTCCGGATCGGGTGCTGCTAAAAGCCGACAGTCTGAATGAAGAGGAATTCCAGATTATGATTTCCCATACAACCATCGGTGCCCGAATATTATCCAAGATGCAGCCGGAAGAACGGATGATTCAAGCGACTGAGGTTGCGATGTATCACCATGAGAAGATGGATGGATCCGGTTACCCGGAAGGGCTGCAAGGAGAGGAAATACCGTTTTATGCCAGGATAGTCGCTGTGTCAGATGCTTTTGACGCTATGACTACAGATCGTCCTTATGCCAAGGGAAGAAGCTACAAGGATGGAGTAAATGAAATTATCCGGTGCAAAGGAACGCATTTTGATCCCTGGGTTGTAAAGGCCTTCGAAACCGTTATGCACACACGAAATTATTTAAAGGATGAATTTGAAGTAAGACCCTTTGTTGCACCGGTAGAATAAGTTTTTTTAGTTGAATACATCGTATAAATTTTTTTGCACCAGGTCCCTTGATACCGTGGTGTTTTTTTCTGCCCTAAAAAATTTTGAAAAAGAAGCCGATAGTAAGAGGTAAGGGTGGAAGGAAGGGATTGGATGAAAGGAAAAGAGCATGAGGAGCAGCTTCGACAATTTTTTAAGCATCAAGAAGATCCACTTCACTTAAAAAAATACGTGCGCGAGCACCCGAATAATAAAATGGCCTGGTATTTGCTAGGTCGTGAATATGATGCTCAAGGTAAACGAGGTAAAGCTCTGTATTGCTTTTCACAAGCAGGAGAGGTTTACGAAGCCTTTGAGAATAAAGCTATACCTGTTTCTTTGGAATCCCTCCAATCATTAAAGCAATGGGAACGTAAGGGGATGAGGAAACGCTGGCTTAATCGCTTCCGTATAGCTGCTCTAACGACACTGGCATTGGCAGCGATTGCCTATTCACCACCATTTGAACCGAGCTCACTTCCATTACCCAGTGTTCCATCACTTCCCCAGGATGTTAGCGCGGCGATGGTTGAACAAACCAAGGTGTATTATGTGACGGCCGGTAAAAGCAAAGAAAACGTCGGTGCAGCACTGCAGGAAATGTTGATTAAGGAAAGATTGAACAGCTACGCGATATTGGCTTATGGCAAGCCAACTGATGACGGCAAGTGGATCTCATGGCTGAAACCGCCGGATTTATTGCTTTCTGTCGAAGGTAAACAGGATGCCGCTCAACAGCAAATTTACTATCATGATGCAGAGAGCTGCAGTTGTCAGCCTACTGATTCCTCAAAAGCACGAGCAATTTATCAATCTTGGGCAGGACAACGAGAGCAGGAGCTTGTTCTTCGTTCAGCCATAGCCTCATATACACGTAAAAATGGTCAACCGCCTCAAGAGCTGCAAGCATTGAATCAACCATATCCACAAAATGTACTGCCAGGCATTACACCTTTCATGCAGCAGCTGTATGATCAGCAGAAAGAACAACTCGCTGTAGAATCACCTGACCGTCAGGGGAAGAATCCAGCTGCAATTACTCCAAGCTCTGTGCCTGAAACAGCGGGCATAGGTTCTGGATCGCCTGGTTCTCCTAATTCATTTTCAAGCGTAAGCGGGCTTATGAAGCCGTTGACGGAACCGATTCGGATTGTAGTTGATAAGACTAACCACCGATTGGCAGTTATAAGCGGCCAAATGATTGTACGCAGCTATCCGGTAGGCCTCGGAGCTAATAAAACACCTGAGGGCACGTTCGAGATATCGGAAAAGGTCAGGAATCCGAACGGAAAATCCAATGGCGACTTTGGCAGCAGAGGTATGACGCTTTCAGATACGCTGTATGCCATCCATGGGACTAATAAGCCGGCAAGTATTGAGAAGGACCAATCATTAGGCTGTATTCGCATGCTGCAGGAGGATGTTGAGGAATTGTTTGACATGGTTCCATTAGGCACCTCTGTGACGATCGGAAAAGGCCTTTTGCCGTCTGAAATCAAGCGAGGGGAGCCGGTGTTCCGCCTGCCGCTTAACAGCAATGAAACGAATCCTGGTAAAGTTTACAAATGGTTGGATTAATCCACCACAAAAAAAGGATATCAGGTGACAAAACCTGACGTCCTTCTTTGTTTTTTGATGTTAATTGAACGATAGAGCATTATTTATTCAATAGCAATAATACGGTCATGGCAATAATTATTGCCGCGAATACGCAGCCCACCCAAATTAAAAGTTTTTTGTTGATCTCATCTTTTGGTTTACGCTGCTGCAAATAAGTTGGTTTTTTACGCTGCATAGGGATCAGCCCTGCCTTTTAAGTGGATTTAGGAATATTTTATCATAATGTAACCCATTGCGTAGATGATTTTGCAAGACATGTCCTCTTTATTTTTCCTGCATAAAACGATAAACTGTTCAAAGAGAGCAACTTATCGTTCGTGGGGGAGAGACATAATGCTTTATAAAAAAATAGTTAAGCCGATTTTATTTCAAATGGATCCTGAAAAGGCGCATCATCTTACAATAGATGGCCTTCACACGGCTACAAAATTACCAGGAGGAAGGGCGCTGCTGAGAGGATTGTACGCGGTACCGGAGTATCCTGAATTGAGAACCGAATTGTGGGGAATTCCTTTTGCTAATCCTGTTGGGTTGGCTGCGGGTTTGGATAAAAATGCGAAAGCTGTCACAGGCTTTTCGAGCATAGGCTTTGGGTTTATGGAGGTTGGCACGGTGACTCCAAAGCCGCAGGCTGGCAATGAGCTTCCGCGCTTGTTCCGTCTGCCGGAGGACGTGGCACTGATCAACCGTATGGGCTTTAATAATGTAGGGATCGAAACGATGGCGCAGCATTTGCAAGAATCGGGAAAGCGATCTATACCAGTAGCCGTTAATATCGGGAAAAACAAGGCTACGCCAAATGAGCATGCAGAGGATGATTACCGGGCTTGCATTAAACGGCTTTACGATTATGGCGATTTCTTCGTAGTGAATATCAGCTCGCCCAATACGCCGGATTTACGAAGTTTGCAGCACGGTGACGATTTATCCAGACTACTGGACGCCGTTCAAGCAGAAATGAAGCTGCAGCATCAACAAAAAGGAGGGGCAGCCAAGCCCGTTCTTGTGAAGATTGCACCGGATCTTCAAGATGAAGAAGTTATGTACATGGTCCAAACTATTGTAAATAGCGGTGTTTCGGGCATCATTGCCTCCAATACGACAATCTCAAGAGATGGTTTGACTCATCAGCATAAAGGAGAAATGGGCGGCTTAAGCGGCAGACCGCTCACCGAACGCTCGACTCGCCTGATCCACTCGATATATGCAGCGACTGAAGGAAAGCTGCCGATTATCGGATCGGGAGGTATTTTCACGGCGAAGGACGCTTATGACAAAATATGTGCCGGTGCAAGCTTGGTAGAAATTTACACGGCACTCATTTATGAAGGACCTGGATTGATTCGAAACTTGAATGAGGGATTACTAAACCTTCTGCGGAAGGATGGATTCAGCCATATAACGGAAGCGGTCGGTTCTGCACACCGGCGTTAGTAAGAATGGAGGAACTTGGATGGATGGACGCGACTGGAAAAAATTCCTGTTACCCTATGAACAAACTGTTGAGGAAATGAAGGTTAAATTTAAAACATTACGCGGTGAATTGAAAAGCAGAGAGGAATATTCTCCAATTGAATTTGTAACCGGGCGGGTTAAGAAAGTTTCCAGTATTTTGGAAAAAGCGAAAAGGTTGAATGTTCCTAGTGAGCAATTGGAGAAAGGCATTGAGGATATTGCCGGCATACGTATTATGTGTCAGTTTGTTGAGGACATAGAACGTCTGGCTGAGCTGATCCGTAAGCGTGAGGATATGACGCTAGTCTATGAGAAGGATTACGTCACTAATAAGAAGCCGAGCGGATACCGAAGCTATCACATGATAGTAGAATATCCGGTGCAAACAGCACTTGGGATGAAAAGAGTGTTGGCTGAGGTTCAGATCCGGACACTTGCTATGAATTTCTGGGCTACAATAGAACATTCGCTTAATTATAAATACCGGGAGAGCCTGCCGGAGGAAGTGATTAAGCGGCTTAGCAAAGCTGCCGAAGCTGCCTATTTGCTTGACCAGGAGATGAGCAGTATCCGTGATGAAATTATGGAAGCGCAGCAGTTATTTGATGATAATTCGAATATTATTTCCCGGGTATTAAATGGAATTCAGGAGCTCTATTTCTACTATCGAGTAAGAGAAGCAGCCCAATTCCAGCTGCGCTTCAACGAGCATTGGGAGACTGATGACGTTAGGTATCTCAAAGAGCTGTCTGCTGAAATCGATGAGGCTATTGCACGGGCCAAAAAAGGGTAACTGCTTGAAGAAGCAGCTGCGCTTATCCTGTCCGAAATAATTGAGGTGAAACCGTGATAGGAGAGCAGCCATATGACCTGCTTTATGTTAAGTTTATTTATTACTTTAATGTGGAGCGGGATTATTTCGAGTGTCATGAGGTTATGGAGGAGCTTTGGCTGGAGGAAGGCAGAGCTCCTATATTTCAAGGCCTTCTGCAGGTTGCAGTAGGCCTGTACCATTACAGGAACGGTAATGTGAGCGGAGCCATTAAGCTGTATACAGCAGCGCTGGAGAAGCTTGAACACTCCAAGCAGCCGCGGCTTGGCATTGATTTGGAACGGTTGATACTGGACAGTAAGGCTTATCTGAAGCGCTTGGAGCGGTTGGATCAGGAGCCGTTTGCATTTTATGACTTGGATATACATATAACAGATCCAGAACTAGCTCAACTGGTCGCAGAGCTTACACTGAATCCGCCTGAAGTAAGTCATGAGGAAGAATAATAAAATTGGACTTTACTCCAAATCAGCGCCTTTGTTCAAATAGCGCAGTTGCCGAATATAATTTATGGCAGCAGTACTAGATGGAAAACCTCCCGCTAATTTTGACTCTATTGCCTCAATGGATCATTTTACTGGAAAATATACCTCTATTTGGGACGGATTACCCCGTAAACTGGGATATGTTCTGATTTAGCTCCGGAAATTCCAGTTATATCAGAATTATGGGTATAATTGAGGAGATTAGATGGAGGTTTTCCAGTTATTCTACAAGCGAGGGAATGCCGAGGGGAGTTGTGCCGCTTTGTGGTAGTTGATTCTGGTTAATCGGATCCCATTTTATTCAGAGCATGACTATGTGAGGCAAATTTGTATTCCTGCGTTTGCTTCCAAGCCACATAGGAACACCACTTCAATAAGTGGCTGAAGTCGCACAACCATCCATCCAGACGTACCAATGTACGAAAGCGCACATTGGTACGTTCGATTTCTGTTCAGGTCCTGAACGGAACAGGAAATTCCGTTATTTAATCTGTCGCATCTATTTTAAGACGATAGCGGAAGCCGGAATTCCGCTATTTGGGCCGAATGATGAATATTATGCACATAACGAGAGATGACGGAAGCAGCTGTTCCGTTATCTCTCTGTTTTTTGTGCTTTCAAGCTATAGCGGAACGATTATGTCCGCTAAGAGGTACCAGGTTTCGTTAGTATCAGCGAACTGACGTTCAATCTCACGTGATGCAAGCCCCCTATCGCTAATCGCTCCCTATGTTCTATGGGGCGGGGAGCCGGAAGTACCAGCTCGATGTATAAGTTTGAACCGACCAGAGGCTCACCTTTCTAATATTGCAAGAAAAGCCGCTTAGGACACGAATGTATCTTCATGGAGATTGCTTCGAATAGAAGCTTTTCTTATGAGGAATGAAATACCTTTTTTGGTCAGGTCATTAAATGAAGGATTTTTTACAGAGTTGTGGAATACATCATTACGCTTACAACGTAGAGTGATTCTTTGAACAGACTGCGGGGAATACGTTATGAAACTCAACATCAGAAAAGCAGAAAAACCTTTCATTTGGTTCGCAGTGGGGCTGGCTGTGCTATGTGCGGCAAGCTTCGTTGTTTTTTCATACCCTGTATGGAAAACGTTATTGGTTAAACCCATTGAAACATCCGAACGAAAGGCGAGTTCTGCCAAGCTAATTACTGCACCTGTCAGCTATAAAGCAGCGGATGATTTCAAAGCTTCCAATGTTGAATTGCCACAACACAACTTTGGCTCCCTGCAGGTTAACAAGTCCAAAATAAACAAGGGAATTCAGCTTTTTGCCAAGCAAGGGCATGTACAAGGACAATATGCGGCACCGGATGGAATACGAATGGATTATTTGGTACAACGGCAGCAGCTGGAGGGTAGTAATGCCTGGGTGCAGGTAGATCTTGTATCTGCCGATCCGCAAACACAACAAATGCTCGTAGAACCGATAGGGTTTACTTATTCTAATGGTGAACAACTGGAGGCCGGGCTGCAATCGACGGGATTGAGCGGTTATTTATCGGGGGATGAGTTTCTATACACAACTGTAAAGAATGAGCATGATGAGTGGGTTTATTTGGTCAATAAATTTAATTTTATACATAAGACGATAACACCTGTAATGGAATTATTCCGTTATTCATATAAAGCTGTGAATAGCGGCAAGCCGCCGATTATTTATAGCTCCCAGCTTGCCCCTGACAAATCACATTTGCTCGTACGAGATAGCAGGAATGGAATTTCAAGCTATGATTTGAGTACGGGTGAGGTTAGACAGGCTATAGAAGGCTCGAACGAAGTCAAGGCTGGAGAATATTTTGAACTATTGGCGAACAGCGGTATTGCCCTATATAGTACCTCGCGTTATCAGAATGATGTGTCGTGGATCGACCTGAGTACAGGAATGGTACGCCAACCGTTACTTACTGAGAAGGGTTTTGTTGAGGTTGGGATGGATGTACAAGGGAAAATAATGTATTATAATTTTACTTACGACCGTTTGCCGGAAAATGTAATGATGGGCGATAAGCAATCGCTGCTTTTGCCTAATGGCGTTCAATTGATAGATAAACAAGGGAATCCAACCAAGCGATTCAGCTTATCTAAGGATGCGAAGGAAAGGCTTGAATTCGGAGGCTACAGTGAAAGCAAGAAAGCGGTACTGCTGCATAAATTCATAGTCGCGATGAACGGTAATGGACAGCCCTACAAAAAGACGTTAGGCTGGCTGCTGGGCGATATGAGCACAGGCTCGATGACAATGCTTAGCAAAACGGATGTTCCTGACAATTGGGATAAGAAAGATATTGTGTTCGGTAAAGTAACGCTCAGTGCTTTAGTACCATCCAATCAAGAGCAAGTATTTGTAAATCTTTTGGAAAACAATTATTACATGACCCGTTGGAAGACGGCTTACCAGGTCCAATTGCTTGAGGACGAGGATATTGTTATCTATGAGGATGAAGGGATGAAAAGGATGTTCGTAAGTTCGTTAACCCGATCTGATCTGGTAGTAGCGGCTTTGAACTATAAGAAATATAATTGGGACAATAATACGTTTAGCCTGCTGAGCGGACATTGGTTGGCACGTTATCAAAAGCAGCCTGAAGGCGATAAGATGTATTTTTTTCAGTGGAATTAACTGGAACAGGTATTTAGTGTAAAATAAGATGCGGAAAGTTGGACGAATATGAGCAGTCAGTTGCCTGAAGCTTTTTTAACTAAAATGGAGCGTATGCTGGGTGAACAATATTCGGCTTTTCTTGCTTCTTATGAGGATACCAGGTGGTATGGGCTGCGGATAAATACGTTGAAAACGAGTGTAGAGCAATTCCTTTCCATCTCAGCTTTACCATTAAAGCCGATTCCTTGGACACCGACAGGGTTCTACTATAACGAAGCGGATCGGCCCGGCAAGCATCCGTACTACCATGCGGGCTTGTACTATATACAAGAGCCAAGCGCAATGGCACCGGTCGAGCTGTTGGACGTTCATCCTGGTGAGCGTGTACTCGATTTATGTGCGGCACCAGGAGGTAAATCGACGCAAATTGCAGCGAAGCTGGCGGGTCAAGGCATTCTGGTAACTAACGATATTCATTCAGATCGAGTGAAAGCATTGGTGAAGAACATCGAATTGAGCGGCGTACGAAACGCAGTTGTGCTTAATGAGCAGCCTGAAAAGCTGCAGCGGCCTTTCGAAAGCTATTTTGATAAAATTCTGATCGATGCCCCGTGTTCGGGGGAAGGCATGTTCCGTAAGGAAGAGGATATGGCCAAGGCCTGGCAGCCCGATTGGGTGAAGAAGTATGCTGAGATGCAGCGGGAGCTTCTTAAACAAGCTGCTGTCATGCTGCGAGCAGGAGGACGGATCGTGTATTCTACCTGTACGTTCTCTCCAGAAGAAAATGAAGCAATGATAGCGGAGTTTATCGAAGCACATCCGCGATTTAAGGTATTGCCGATTGCTCCAGAACATGGTTTTTGTTCCGGTGTGCCGGCTTGGGTGGATAGGGCTGCGGGTAGCAGGATCGATGAGTTTGAGAAAGCTTCAGCGCCTCATATTTCTGAACGCTCCAAGCAGGCGGTTGAGGGTACAGTGAGATTATGGCCGCATTTGCTGCAGGGAGAAGGTCATTTTGCAGCGGTACTTGAATATTCCATCGATGATGAGGATGAATTGGTTGATGAGATGCCGTTGCTGCAAGAAGCATCTGGCAGGTTTGAAGCAATGAAAGTAAGTAAGCAGGCTAAGGCTGGAAGGCAGCGCGGCACTGAAGGCTCTCGTCCGTCAGTTAAGGTGAAGGACCAGCCTGCCGTTGATTTGCAGCTGCTGCATCAATTTATAGCAGAGCACGCACCAAACGTAGCCATAGGCACTATTACGCTGCACGGCGACCATGTATATGCTGCGCCAGAGGGCCTTCCTAATTTGAATGGGATTCGTGTCATTCGTCCAGGCTGGTACTTGGGCAGCTTCCGCAAGCAGCGTTTTGAGCCTTCACATGCGTTAGCAATGGGGCTGCAGGCTTCCGATGCGGTCCGGACAGTTTCGTTATCAGTAGGAGATGGCGCTGCAATCAGGTATTTGAAGGGGGAAACTTTGGAGATCCCCCAGGAAAGGGTTATAAGATCCCAAACAGATATCCCCTTGAAAGGCTATTGTCTTGTATGTATCGACGGTTATCCGGTCGGTTGGGGGAAATGGCTAGATGGTATGTTGAAAAATGAGTATCCAGCCGGTTGGAGGTGGACCTAGAATGAAGCAAACGATACGTTTGGAAAAGCTGTTGGCGCATACCGGTCACGGTACGCGCAGTGAGATCAAACGAATGATGAAAACCGGAACGGTTTATGTGAACGGTCGTTCAGTTAAAGACGGCGGCATACAGGTCAATCCTGATCAAGACCAAATTACTGTGGATGGATTAGAAGTTCGTTACCGCGAGTTTATATACTTGATGCTGAACAAGCCACAGGGGGTTATATCGGCGACAGAGGACTCTCGAGACCGTACTGTTATTGACTTATTGGCTGCGGAATACCAGACATTTGAACCATTTCCCGTCGGAAGGTTGGATAAAGACACAGAGGGACTGCTGCTGTTAACGAATGACGGCAAGTTAGCTCATAATTTGTTGTCCCCGCGCAAGCATGTACCCAAAACTTATTTTGCCGAGGTGGAGGGGGAAGTTACAGATGAGGACAAAAATGCCTTTGCAGCAGGTGTGACATTGGATGATGGATATGTAACGATGCCTGCGAAGCTGGTTATTCTAAGATCTGGGGAGCCCGCTGCGGGTGAGGTTTCAAAGATTGAATTGACGATCATGGAAGGGAAGTTCCATCAGGTTAAGCGTATGTTTCAATCTGTTGGAAAAAAGGTCGTCTTCTTGAAACGGATATCGATGGGGCCCCTGCTTCTAGATGAGTACTTGGAAGCGGGCTCCTACCGGGAATTAACTGCTGAGGAGCTCAAAGAACTGCAGCAGGCTAACAATACGTCAGGGTTGAGTTGACAGGAGTTTATGGCAAAGGGATCTATGGGGGAGCTTGAGGGAATTGAAATATTCTATGATTGCATTGGATGTAGATGGAACACTATTAAACGATAATTATGAAATCACGGACATTACCAAGCAAGCGCTGCAGCAAGCACATGCTTCAGGAATAAGAATAGTACTTTGTACAGGCAGGGGACCGGGGAATGCGGTTCCGATTTTGGAGCAGTTAGGTTTAGAGGGAGTGTTAATTACCCATAATGGTGCAGCGACAATTCAAACACCAGGCTGTATTTTGCTGCATGAGAGTGGATTTTCTCTAACCGAGATTGAACCTGTGATCCGTTATTGCAGGGATAAACAAGTTCATTTTGACGTAAATACGGCTTTTGATATGTACGTCGATAAAATAGGTGCTACGGAGGAAAGCATGTATGAGAAATATATGCTTCAACCCCAGAGGGTTAGCGATGTAACGCTTCTGAACCATTCACTTGTCAAATTCACGATTTTCGGAGCTTTAGAGCTAATGGATGATGTAGAGAACGACTTGAGGCTGATGGAGATGCCGAAAGGTCTTCAATATATCCGCAGCGGTGATTATTTTATTGACGTGATGAGCTTGGAGGCTTCCAAAGGTAAAGCTTTGGAGAAGCTTGCGCAGCAATGGAATATTCCCCGGGAGGAGATTATCGCCATGGGGAATTATTATAATGATATAGAAATGCTTGAGTATGCAGGTTTGGGTATAGCTATGGAGAATTCACCTGATGCAGTAAAAGCTGCAGCGAATCTTGTTACTTTATCTAACAATGATAATGGTGTTTATAAAGCATTGGTTAAATTAGAAATAGTCTAAAGAGACTTGTTCTTAAAGTTGTTGCAAGCAGCCAAGTCATTCCTGCAGGAAAAAGACCGGTCACAGCGTAATTGCCGTATGACCGGTCTTTTTATTAATTAAAAGGCATTATATTGGCTTTGCTTAAACCTTGGACTAAGCACATGTCCTTAAGGAGAGCGAAGCTGTTATCCAAGTGGGGTTCTGTTAGGTCGGAGATAGAAGCTTCCTTACCTAGTTACAGAAGTTCATTGACGCTTAATCGCAAGTTTACAGGAAGCCGGCACGAGATACAATGACTAACAAAATGAACAATACCAAAATAACACCTGTGCTCGTGTGAAATCCTCCAACTACAGACATGCTGATTCCTCCCATTTGTTTGTATTAACCGATCAACAAGACAATCTGCAATAATGGTTTAGAAGAACGTTGGTTTAAAGCCTTAATTATTTAAGTTAACTTGGTTGTCGGTCTACTTTTATAGTATGACAAATACCTTTGATCGATATGGACTCCTGTCCCCTATGCATACTTTTTGGGCTTATTAGGACACGCTAGTAAAGATGGTTTATAAAGTCACTGCGACCATACAGTCCATTGGAGGCGAGAATAATGACCGATGTTATGCTCAGACCGGATTTGAAGACGACAGGCGGAGAAGTTAGCGACATACTGTGGAACGATCAGTTTGTTGGAACCATGACACTGGTATATCGCGAGGCAGACCGCATTTCTGGGGCTATCCAATTGGAAGAGGAGAGCCTTCCTCGTAATGCTAAGCAGCGTGTCATGGCTTTTCTACAGGAGCATATCCAATTTCAGATTGAAGCTCTGGGGGTTCATTCCTGCGATGTAATGGTTACATACAGTAAATATGACCATATCATTGCTACGGATACTTTGGAAACTGGAGCTTATAATGTGGAAGAGGATCATGACTTTGATTTTGATTGGCCGGAGAATGAACGGTTCGAGGATGAAGATCCAATGGAGCAAAATGAGTACGTAATGAATGCTTATACGGACACCGTGCCTGTCCAGAGTGCTTCGGATGCAGAGGATTCAGCCTATGACTTTTACGAGTTGATGATTGTAGCAGAGTCTCGTAACAAAGTTGAATATCATATTTATGATGAATTGCAGGAATTGGTTGCCGAAGCATCGATCCGAATCCTCGGTAGTGAGGTAAGCGGGACTGTGACCTGGATGCTTGAGCCTGATGAGGATGAAATAGAAGCTGTTGCTAATCTATTGGTAAGTGATTTTGATGAGGATGAAGTAGATACCTTTGTTCTTAATATGGAATGGGATAAGGAAATTATTGAAACTATTGAGCTGACCCATCAAGATCTGTTCGAGGATGAAGTTGGAAACGAGACAGAAAGTTTATGGGAAACCGTTGACGGGGAGTTGGAGAATGAGGATTATACAATCGTACTTGCTCGCGATGATGGCGATACTCTAACCTATGAAATATACCAACAATCATACGGTGGATTGCCCATTGGCACTGCTACCATAGATATTAGCTCAAGGCAGCTAACTGGATTTATCGATTTTCGGGAACCGGGTAATTCCGATGATCGTGAATGCATTAGCACATTACTGATGCAGGAGCTGGACAAGGAAAAAGAATTTGAATCGTTCAATGTTACCATGTTGTTTCAGAACAAGCCTTTTGAAGAATTAATGTTTGAAACAGAGGCTTATCATTAACAGAATACAATAGTACTCCGTAGTTTGCCGAGAAAACCGGCTGATCCTGTTTCATTTCATACCGCTATAATGCGTCTTGTGATGGAGGGGATAGCTGACTTTCGGACAGGCACGGAGTTTTTTTGTCTTATTGTGATAAATGAAGTGTCCATGCTATAATTAGGTTTGTTTTTTTGCAGGAAGAGGTGAGATGACAATGGAATATGAAATCCCAACAAAAGTACAGCGATTGGGTGTGGATATAAGTAAGGACCAGCTTAAATATCATGATAAAGAAGTACTGGTTTCCAAGGAGTTTACATTCGACAGCGCGCATCATCTTCATTGTTACGAAGGAAAATGCAAAAGCTTGCATGGCCATACGTATAAGCTGCAGGTAATCATGCGCGGCAAAGTGGACGAAAGAGGTATTTCGATTGATTTTGGTGATATTAAGAGAATTGCCAAGGAACGAATCATGAACCTTCTGGATCACCGTTATTTGAATGATGTACTGCCCTTAATGAATACGACTGCTGAAAATATGGTGGTCTGGATGTACGAACAATTGGACCAGGCTTTGCGCGAGGAATCGCTTTATCCAAAGGTTCGTTTGGAGGAAGTTAGACTGTGGGAAACGCCGACTAGCTATGCAGCGGTTACTGCGGCTATGATGGGGGATGTACCAGGTGGAAGTTAAAATGCAAGAGGACGCTATTGTGAATACGAATAACATCAAATTACCGATGGTCGAGATTTTTGAAACCGTAGAAGGTGAAGGGACTGGGGCCGGTTTTCCAACGGTGTTCGTGCGATTATTCGGTTGTAATCTGCGTTGTACCTGGTGCGATACGAAGTACAGCTACCCTCCTGAGGAAGCGGATCGTGTCATGACAATCGGGGAGATTGTAGAGGAAGTACGTAAGTATCGATCCACTCGGATATGTTTAACAGGGGGAGAGCCGCTTCTATATGGTGACAAGTCGGCGGCATTGATTAAAGCGCTGCTGCAAATCGAGACGTTGACAGATCTGCATATCGAAACAAATGGTGCGATCGATGTCTCCCCATTTATGGACAGCATTGACTCACCTCTAGTTAGGTATATTGTAGATTACAAGCTTCCTGATTCCGGAGAGACCGATAAAATGATTTTGTCCAACTTCGCCAAGCTGCGCAAGCAGGACGAGCTAAAGTTTGTAATAGGAAGCGATCGTGATTTTAATGAGGCTGTCCGCGTATTAGAGCATTATTCAACCGAGGCCCTGCCTCTATTCAGCCCAGTATGGGAGACAATGCCGCCAGCCAAGCTGGTACAGCTCATGCTCGACCACGGTCTATCCCATGTCAAATTAAATATGCAACTGCACAAGATAATATGGGATCCGGCTACCCGCGGTGTTTAGTCTTCTTAGTAAATCATGAAAAAGGTGTGAAGCAATATGACTACAAAACTTGAACCGAAAAAAGCGGTCATTATTTTAAGCGGTGGGTTGGATAGCACAACTTGTATGGGGATTGCGCAAGAGGAAGGCTACGAGCTGTACCCAATTACATTCGACTATGGTCAAAGGCATAAAATCGAGTTGGATAATGCACGTTTAGTGGCTGAGCATTATAATGTGAAGAACAGGCATAAAGTCATTACTCTAGGCTTCTTGAAGGAGTTCGGCGGCAGCGCGCTAACGGATGAAACCATTGATGTTCCAGATATGACAAATGTGGATGAGGTAGAGAAAGCAAGAGAAGATTCAGAAGTACCCGTCACCTACGTACCAGGGAGGAACTTGCTGTTTCTCTCCATCGCAACCTCTTATGCCGAGGTTATCGGTGCTGAGGCGATCTATATAGGAGTCAACGCGCTGGACTATAGCGGCTATCCAGATTGCCGGCCGGAATTTATCCATAAAGTGGAGGAAGTTATGGCGCTGGCAACACGGGTGGGTGTGGAAGGTGGACCTATTCGCATCAAAACCCCGCTTAGCACTTGGAGCAAGGCTGACATTATTCGCCAAGGAACCTTGTTGAATGTACCATACCAAATAACGACATCCTGCTACAATGGACAGTCAGAGGCATGTGGGGTATGCGACAGCTGCCGCTTAAGGCTGAAAGGCTTCGCTGAAGCAGGAGTCAGAGACCCTATTGCATACCGTGAGTTACCATCGAGTTAATCGGAAGACATATAAAATCCCCCTGCATATCATCCTCGGATGAAGCAGGGGGATTTTATATGTTCTCAATTGAGTTAATGACGCCAAACTGACTAGCCCTGGCTATTATCGTTCGAATATTCCTTACGCTTATCTTTCCAGAATAATGCGGTTAACATGCGCTCTATCCATTCCTTATCCTGATCAGACAGCTCAATACCATCGAACACCAGATCATTTTCACGCAGAAAGCGCCGTAGATTCACTTGTGGCTTGGTGTAAGGCTCATTATGTTCCAATCCTTGCATCTCCAAGTATCCTGCAATATCCATTAGCTCGGAGTAGGGGGTATTCAATCCTTCCGACAATTTCATCAGCACATCAGGCGAGGGAACCCCGCGGTTTCCATTTTCCAACTGAGAGATGTAAGCGGCAGAAACTCCGGACCGGTCAGCCAGCTCTCTGATGGTGAAGCCTTTTAATTTGCGCATATCGCGCAGTTGTTCATAAAAGTTCATTAGGCAGCACCTGCATAATTAGAAGTAAACAATGGTTAACATTATTATGATAACAGTATACATATGTAATTTCAACGTTCATAAGTTTGTATTCAAAAGTAAACATAAGTGGTTGCAATAGTAAAAAATAGTGATATAATGGAAATTGTCAGTTACAGTTGAAAGGAGGGTGACTTCATTAAGATGAAAATCACAACGAAGTCGAACGCCTTTGTGAAAGCAAGAATTGTAAAAGGATTGTCCCAAAGAGATTTAGCCAAACGATCAGGCTTAAGCCCATCCTACATAAGTTTGCTGGAACGCTCAGTCAAATCAGTAGGTCCGGCCACAGCTAAGAGGCTGAGTGAATTGCTGGATCAGCCCCTGGAAGTTCTGTTCGATATAGAATAAAAACATACTTATCAACAAGCAACGACCTTGTTTTTTCCGCTTGTTTTGGCTTTATACATGGCTTCGTCCGCTTGCTTGATCAATTCGTCGGCAGTTACGTTCTTACTGTAACGGCTCAAACCCATACTTACAGTTACAATGGTCTCCGCCTCGATTCTGGCTCGGATACGTTCTGCAAGCTTACTGGCATCTGTCTCTGTATCCGTAACTAGAACGACCATTTCTTCGCCACCGTATCTGCCGCAAATGCCTATTTGATCGGTTTCCTCTTTTATAATGTTGGCTACCTGCTTTAACACCTGATCCCCCATATGATGGCCTTTTGTATCGTTAAGCTTTTTGAAATTGTCGATATCGCTGAAAAGCACGGACACCTGTATACGCCCTTCGATATGCTGTCTAACCCGGTTGTAGAAGTACTTGCGATTATACAGCTGAGTTAGTCCATCCCTGATGGAAGAATTATAGATGGCTTGCATCAGCTCAATGACACGCTCGAAAATAAACAAGAACAGTACGATATGGAACACCATAGGTATGATCTGCTCGAGTTTGGTTAATACGGTTTGCACACCACCAAAAACATAGCTATTCGCCATATGTATCATATGTGTACAGAAATATAAGGTCAACATAAGCTGGTACTTGATATTTTGACCGATGCGAGGATTCACAAGAAGAAAACTAACGAATATAAGCACAAACAAGAATAGTTCGATTCCAAGCGGCCTAAGTAAGCGAATCTGGTCGCTGCTTCCTTGCAGCCATTCAGGGATATACCAATAGCTCAAAGAAAATAGCGCTGTCACTGCGAAGCACAGGATGAACACGATGCCGTCTCTAAGTCGAGTTGGGTTGTACAGCTGATAGACTCCTAAGTTAACAAGCAGAAATGAAAATAGCTTAAGCATCATAGCCCAATAAAAAGCTGAATCGCTTGTTGAATGTGTCAGTTCAAAATAAATTAATTGATAATGCTGCGCCATCAAAATGATCAAAGAGAGCATGATGGAGAAATATCCGATTTTTCGCCGTGTCATTAATAGTCGGATAGAAACCAGCAATGTAAGCAGCAAAATAACTGAAATGATTAAATATGAAACGACGGCACCAAGTGTGCCTAACCATAAGTCCTCTAGTCGTAAACCATTCATTGTGCGTAATTGACCTCGCATTCTTATGCAGATAGATCTATTATAGCAAACATTCGTTTGGTTTGTCTTATTGATATTTAATGGTATGAAGAAAAACTGGAAGTGTGGAATTGACTATATACGTAACCTGTGATAATATACTTTTTATGTGCAGGTCCGTAGCTCAATGGCAGAGCAACCGGCTCTTAACCGGTAGGTTGTGGGTTCGACCCCCACCGGGCCTATCTTCATTTGTTTTCGCCTAATAGCAAATTCAATGTAAGTCCTCAGTCTTCTTGATTGAGGGCTTTTTTATTTTTAATAAAACCTCCTTCCTGCTCAGGAATACAATGTAACCAAAGCTTCATTGTTACGATGTAAAATGAGCTCGGAAGAGGTTTTTTATATCCACGAATCACGGAAAAGATCACTTGTAAGTTTTATTTTACACTCTTGTAGTAGCCAAATAATACTGTTACGATGTAAGTATTAAATTGTCTTATTACTTGGACGTTTTGCGGAGGGCAACCATGAATATATTACAGGCTTTGTTTTTCCCCCCGGAGCAGCCGGGTGGAGTATCATCGATGATTCCTTTTATGCTGGATCGTTTCAATAAACGAGGCTGGGAAATGGAGTTGTTTTCGTTACCAAAGAGGGTACGAAGCAAGGGAATTGAGCCGGTGCAGTTCTCAACGTTTGATTGGGAAGTGTATGCAGGCAATGCTATCGTTGACAAATATATACAAACATATAAGGACTATGTGTGGTGGACGAAGCTTCGCTTGAACAAAACATATGATTTGATTCATGCCCATCATCCCATAGCTGCACTCGTTATGAAGCAGTTGTTCCCGGATACGCCCATTCTAATGACGGTTCATTCAAGCTTTGAAAAGGAATTGGTGCTGAACGGTAAAATAAAGGAAAACGGACCGGAGCATGCCTTCTTAACTTCGATTTATCGGGAGCTTGAGGAGCGGGTTGACCAGCTCATAACGGTATCCAGTTCATTCAAGCAATATTTAGCCGAATATGTGCAGGAGCCCGAGCGTATTGGTGTAATTCCGAACGGATTTGATGAGAAAAGATTTCGTCCGGTTGCCCATGAGAATAAAACACCACAGCTTATTACAGTTTGCAGGTTAGTCCCGGCGAAGGGGCTGGATACTTTATTATTAGCTTGCGCGGAGCTTAAGAAGCAAGGCCATTCCTTTGTCCTCCATCTAATTGGGGATGGTCCCATTCGTCAAGAGCTTGAACAGATGGCTATAGAGCTGAATATTTATGAGGAAATTATTTTCTACGGCTATATGCTGCATCCAGAGGACTTCATGCCGTTCTTTGATGTATTCGTACTTCCGTCCCGAGCCGAGTCCTTTGGTTCCGTGTTTGCCGAAGCGGCACTTTGTGGATTGGCCTTGATAGGCACGAATGTAGGTGGAATACCGGAACAAATCGTTCATGGGCAGAATGGACTGTTGGTACCGGTGGACGACGTTCCCGCATTGGCTAACGCATTGGAGAAAGTGATCGGAGATCCAACGTACCGGTATAATCTGGGACGTGTAGCTTGGGATAAGGCGCAGAATTCCTACTCTATGTCACGGGTTGTCCAACAGCTTAAGAGTGTGTACCGCCCGTACCGTAAAGAGCAATCATAACCTTTTCTTATAACCAAAAGACCGATCCCAACATGTGGATCGGTCTTTTGGTGTCGAGTAGGAAGCTTCCTCTAAGCTGCTAAACGGAGAATAATAATGCCAACCATAGCCGCACAAAGCCCTGATAGCTCCAATGGCGTAAAACGTTCCTTCAAGACAAAACGGGCGTATAAAAGTACGAATACTACGTTCATGGCAATAACTACGGAAACTAATCCTGTTACACCTAGCTTAAAGGCTGGCATAACTAGCATCATTCCGGAAATATTCGTTAGCCCGACAATCATACCCCAGAGAAGCGTTTTGCCAATGCTCCAATTTACACGTGGAGGGGTTGGCATAGCAGCACTATTCCCGTTCTCAATACTAACCTCAGCTGCTGCAGCTGTCTCAGTGTGAGAGGCTGACTTTTTGCGTTGATTCGAATACCAGGTGAAGCCGAACAACACAGTACCTGTAATGTACATAAGGGACAGTGTAGGCAATGTCTCTGCACCTAACAGGGTGGCCTGCTTGGACGATAAGTCGGTTAATCCAAAGCCAAGCATAGCAAGAGCGCCCCATTGCGCCCCTTTTAAATTACTCCAAGAGATTTCGTTGGAATATCGGATTAACAAAAGTCCGAAGATGATAATGACAAAGGATAATGTCTGCCAAAGGTTTAGCTTTTCATCCCATATGAAATAAGCCATAATTACAACCACAACTGGCGGCAAGCCTGTGAACATGGCTATGATCGCTGCTTTTCCAACTGCAAAGCCACGATATATCGCAGCATTGGAAATGAAGGAGAACAAGCCCATCACTGCACCTATCCAAACTCCTGAAGACCAATGCTGTTCTGCAAACAAATTAATAATTAATGCGATAATTGTTCCCGATAAATAAACCCCGAACAGCAATAAGTTTCGGTCGATAGGGCGTTGGGAAGTCCATTGATACAGAATACCTCTTAAGCCGAAGCAAACGGCTGAGGCAGCCGCAAATACAAACCACATGATGAAAGCTCCTCGCTGAATTAATAATAATAATTATTCATATATCATATTGACCGTCATTCCACCGTCAATGATAAGATTCTGACCTGTTATGAACCCCGCCTGGTCTCCTGTTAAATAGAGGCAAGCGGCCGCAATGTCTTCTGGAGTCCCGACCCGCCCAACTGGATGCTGGAGCTTGTCAAGCTCACTGTGCACCGGCTCCTGCCGATTCGTCGATTTCTGCCAATCGCGTGTTTCGATCCATCCGGGGCTAACCGCGTTAACGCGTATGCCATAACGCCCCAAGCTAACGGCCATAGCGTGTGTGAGCGCCACCAGGCCACCCTTGGAGGCAGAATAAGCTTCTGTATCGGCTTCAGACATCAGAGCTCTTGTAGAGGCCATGTTTACAATAGCGCCACTGCCTTGAAGCTTCATCACAGCAGCAGCTTGCTGCGAGCATAGGAAGGCGCCGCGGAGGTTCACACCAATTACTTCATCAAATTGATCGACAGACAATTGAAGCATGCTGCCATTACGGCTGATCCCGGCGTTATTAATTAGAACATCAATACGCCCAAACTCATGGTGGATACTCTGTATCCAATGAGTGACTTCATCTTCTTTAGCCACATTCACGCACATAAAAACCGCTTGACCGCCTGTATCTAGAAGCTCACGTGTTGTTTCCATTCCTGCTTCCTGATCTGCATCTGCAATAGCAACCACATAGCCTGCCTTGGCATAAGCAAAAGCCACAGCTTTTCCGATGCCCTGAGCCCCTCCGGTAACTGCAACTACTTTTTGCATGATATTTTCTTCCTCCTGCAAATTATATCTAATTTTTTCGTAAACAAGTATATCCTTTACACAAATCCATTGCTTTTTTTACAGGTTATAAATACTATAGTATATAGTATAACAAACGGAGGCGCAATGATGGAGCCTGAACAACGAACAGAGCGGGAAATAACCTATCAAGTGGGTTGGAAACGAGGAAAAATCAAGCTGAATTTAGCGCATCCAGTCGAAAGTGGAGAGTCTTCAGCACAAATTCAAGGGGATGAGAACCTGCTGTCTCGATTGGATAGCTGGAATTTACGCTGGTTGTGGCGATCGGCAGGTTTAATAAGGGATGAAGCTCTGCAAGTGGTATTATGGGTTTTCCCCGTCATAGTATTTGGAGTTTCTATTTGGCTACTATATCAATTATCCTTTCAACAGTAGATTGATACAAAGTTATTATTGAGAAATGAGGCAGGTGACTAATATGAAATTGATTCTGGCAATCGTGGGCGGAAGTATTGGACTGTTGGTTACAGCTTCTGCTGTATTTATGGCTTGGGCTTTGTACCAGCATCATAAAACCAAATCAACTCAAGATATTGTGACAGCAGAGCCCTCAGATAAGGCTGGAATAACGTCTGTAAGTGCAGTTTCGGCTGCAATGCTGCGCTGGACCTTTTTTGACTACGCATTAATTGCCGTATTTGCTGTGGGGAGCTTATTTCTGTTTACGGATGTTATTGCTGTTATTCGTGATGCGGAGAGTTACCCGCTTTATCATTACGGTTACTTAATTTGTGGATTTGTATTTACACTGTTTGGTATGTTGTTTATGATTCTTAGGTTGGCGTTTGTACTATCGTTAGTTCGGGCGGATCGACCGCTTACGATACCGGATAATCATAACCAACCAAGCGATGCTGACCAAGCCGAATAGCGGGTAAAGGGTGGAGAGCAGTGTCTTAAAGCCGAACTGGCTAATTAAATAGCTGAGTAGCAGGATGGACAGTAAAATCCGGTTTTGAGAAAATCTGGTTCGTTGCTCCAGCTGAGTGGAGAGCCCATAAACATCAGCAATAAGAGTTGTAAAAATTTCTCCATAGATTACACCAATAAACAATAACTGCAGTAGTGGGCCCAGATTTTGAATCAAATGTCCCATGGGGATTTCAAATTGGGAAATTCCAGGCATTTGTGCAGATAAAGCAAAATGGCCCGCTAGCAGCATCATTCCAATAATGACTCCACCATAAATTCCTCCCCAGAATAGAACGGAGCGATCCTTAGTTTGAGCTCCTAGAGGGACAAGCACTCCTTGTGACATGGTCAGGTTGAAGGCGGCATAAAGAAATGGTGCAAACCAAATGCGAATTATGCTGTGATCGGATGTTAATTGAAGCCAATTGTTTGAGCCAGGCATGTCCCAGTTATACCACACTATAATACAGCTAAAGGAGAGCATTAAGGGGACAACTATGGAGTTTACGGCAAGAATTGCCTTCATTCCATTATTTAATACGATAAATGAGAATACTAATGTCAGTAACAATCCGAGTTGGTATGGCAAATGAAATTGTTCCTCAAAAAGTGAGCCAGCCCCTGCTAACATAACCGTTGTTACGCCGAACATAGTTACGAGAGTGAACAGACTTATCCACTGTCCAGCTTTTTCACCAAAGAGGAGTTTGTTTAAATCTTCATAGGAACGCGCTTTGACATCATGAGCCAGCAGCATAAGCTTAATTCCAAGCCAAACGAAGAGCAGGCTGGAAATGCCAATCGTAAGCGTGGCCATCCAACCGTACCTAGTAAAAAATTGCAGTATTTCCTGGCCAGTTGCAAATCCAGCTCCCACGACAGTACCGACATAGGTAAAACTGACTTGCGCGATGCTGCCGAGTTTTCTCATCTAAATACCTACCTTTCACACGGCATGTTACTCCCGATATAGTACAAGGTATGAGTGAGTGGACGAACACATGACACTGAACTTGGGAAAATGGCAGGTTTCTGTTAAAATTGATTAGAACTTTTATATTCGTTGATTATATCTGAAGTTGGAGCGTGTTTGAGTGCTGGATGATATTTTACTATTGATAGAAAACTATGGGTACATTGCATTGTATTGCCTTTTGGCTGTAGGGATTATTGGAATTCCCGTACCTGATGAGATTTTAATGACAACAGTAGGGTCCTTAACCTTGGAAGGCGGGCCACTATCATTCGGTACTTCATTTATAGTATGTTTTGCCGGTACAATGACTGGAATGCTCGTTAGCTATTATTTAGGAAAGACCGTTGGGAAGCCCTTCCTGTATCGATACGGTAAATGGGTGAAGCTAACGCCTCAGAGGTTAGAACGAGCAGAGGGCTGGTTTAAAAAATATGGGATATGGGCGGTCGTATTTGGATACTACGTCCCCGGGGTGAGGCATTTCACTTGTTATTTAGCAGGTGTAAGTGGTGTCGTATTATGGAGATATTTGTTGTACGCTGGCAGCGGCGCATTGGTTTGGTGTCTGACATTTCTATCTTTGGGTCACTTTATCGGCAGAAACGCTCCGATGATCGCAGGTGTTGTTCATCATTATTTGGGACTATCCATTGCAATACTGGTTGTATTGGCCGGGGCAGGAACCTATGTCTATTGGCGTTATCGCCGCAAGCGTCAAAAGTCTCATTGAAAAAATACAGAAGCGCAAAAAAAGGACCTCGATGGAGGTCCTTTTTTTGCGCTTCTGTATTTATATGTTTCGGGGCTACCAGTAACACATTACTCTACAGCGAAGAGCTTGATGGAGTNCAATACAGCTCCTGTTGATTTATATGTAAGTACAAAGCTTGTGTTGGAATCCGGTTTACCTAATGTTTTGAACACATCATTCGTAGATTGACCCAGCTTAAGTCCATTAAGACCGGGATTGATATCACTGCTGCGGATGTCGATGAATTGGAGCAAATTCTTCTGATTAAAACCAACCAGGAAATCGGTATAGTCATACACCGTTATGGGGTCGCTATCATCTTCCATGACGAATTGCGATTTCGGTTTACCGTATTTCGCTGTAACCTTTTCCAAGGAGGTATTTAAAGTTAATCCTAGCAGCGTCGGTTTAGCCTGGTTATAAGGGTCTTGAATATCAATCTTTGGCTTCGCGGCCGAAGCCGGTTTACTGTCCGGTGTTTCCTGATCAGGCTGAGTATTATGCTCAACACTCGCCAATGATACCTTATCACTTGGATTCACTATCGCTGGTGTATTATCTGCTTGTTTGACAGGTACGCTCACTTCGGCTGCATCATGCTTATGAGTCACATCAATATTTGCTGCTGTTGGAGGTTGAACTTGTGATTCCCCAGGCTTGGGACTTTGCAGCGTAGTTGATGTATCTTTACATCCTATTAACAGCATAATGAAGATTAAAGGAATAGACCAAAGAGCGATTAATTTATTTTGTCTGATCATCCCAATCTTTCCTTCCTTGAATAATTTGTTAGAATTAATCCGGGTTCATCTGTTGGTTGTACATTAATTACCCTAAAGATAACCTACCTAATCATACTCTGTTCATGAGTAATCCACAAAGTGCATTTATGACAAAAAGAAGGCAAATTTTATGAAAATAGCCTGTTATTATTTTCATAAAGCTTTTTACGTGGACAGAGTCAATGTTTCTCGCATTACATCTATATAGACGCGTTTTACAAGCCGAAGTTGCACTTTCTTAAAAAAAGATTATTGCATTAGGACTTGAAACCCGGAATCTCCTTGTGATAAGTTAACGGAAAGAGTTTTGCGGATGGGGGAGCATAAATGGAATTATTAAAACAACGTATAAGAGAAGTGGGTACTGTACTATCAAACGAGATTATTAAATTGGATGCCATATTGAATCATGCGGTTGATCCTGCACTGACTACAGCAATGGGAAAAGAATTTGCTCGTTTGTTCAGGGAAGAGAATATAACAAAGGTAGTTACGATTGAATCTTCCGGGATTGCGATCGCTTTTGCAGTAGCGCAAGAGCTCGGGGTACCAATGGTTTTTGCCCGTCGCAAGAAATCGCTCAATGCAGATTCGTCAGAAACCTACTGCGAGCGTGTACCTTCTTTTACCAAAGGACTGGTCACCGATATAATGGTATCGCGGGAGTTTCTGGATCCTCAGGATCGAATTCTACTAATCGATGATTTTATTGCCAATGGCGATGCGGCCAGAGGGTTGATCCGAATCATACGCCGTTCAGGCGCTCACTTGGTTGGTGTCGGCATTGCAGTGGAAAAATCATTTCAAGCAGGCGGGCGTACGATCAGGGAATCTGGAGTGCGTGTAGAGTCTTTAGCTAGAATTGCTTCCATGGAGCCTGGGAAAATACAATTTGAATAGTGTGGTTTTCAAGAATTATTTTCAAAATCAATAGACCTTTTCAGCATGGTCATTTTCATTTATAATAATTACATGCGAAGAGAGGAGGCATTGCTATGGGGAATGGTGTACCTGCCGAATTTTTTAAGACTAAGTTAAGTGAAGCCAAAATTCACTTTGAACGTGCCCTCGATTGTAAACATACAGAGTTTGATGACCTGTATCCCTATATGATTGAACATCCTCAATTTTTTTGGTATAAACGTTACGTAGCGTGGTCCGAATTGTTGACGATTGTTAAGTTGTGTGAGCAGCTTGGGGAAGAATGGCAAGAGCAATTTTCTCAACAGCAGGTAGATTATATACAAAAAAGAGTCATGTCCAGCAAAGTTCTTGATTACTGGTTTGAAACTAATGATTCTAAAGAACATGTAAGCTAGTCGTACGATGTACGGTGCTATACAGTAAGAATGGGCAAACCTATTTCACCCTTTACGGTGGAATAGGTTTTGTTTTTGTGTTCAAAATATTCAATTCACTTCAGTCTGGCAAAATATTCATACTTTCGATATGAGCTTTAGTTTCTGAAGTTCCAAGCTCATGCAGTTTCTTGTAAATTTGTGCTAAGTAATAATCAGCGGCATCATTTTCTTTATCGTTATGATATTCGCGGAAAGGGATATGCGCCCGAATGCCTGTATCTTCTTGAGCTTCCATGGATTCCTCGAATAGCTCCTCAAGCTGGTCGCGTTCTTCCTCAGTTGCGTTGATTTCAAATTCGAAATTACCTGTCATGTTCGAAGGCTCCAGTATTTCTCCTTGACCAACTGAAACATAAAAGGTCTTTTTCTCTGTTTCTGTGTTTACATCCATGTTGTTTGAGCTTCCCTTCTTTTGGGCAAATGACTTGACTTATACTAACAGGTTTATTGTGCGCTTCGTTTGGTGTATTCTATTCTTACATAAACTAGATGGAAAAGGAGTGATACAAATGATAACGGAAGATCTTCTGGATCAATATCGGGTTGACGGAACTTTAATTCGTGTTGTAAGAGATGCTGATGTCAAAAATGACGTGAAAGGAATAGTGGTAGCTTGGGATGATGAAACCGTGATGATTCGTAAACAAAACAGACGTATTGTTAAGCTTGACCGCAACCATCATTATCAGCCTTTTGCTGAAGAGCGAAATGTAGAATGGATTGAAGGGTGAAAAACAAAAACCGGGGTTGCCCCCGGCTGTTTCCTTTATTAAATAGTGTAATAAATTTATAAGTTGCCTCTATCCCATTGACTAGCATGTTCGTTCTTAAAGCGGAGTAGTAGATCCTTGGTATTCATTTACTTTGACTCTGAGTTATTAGCTTCTGATTTCGTATTTCTACCTTCTGCCCATTTCTCATCAAACTGCTCCAGCCTGGATGGATGCGAAGCAGGTCCTCTATTTTTCGGTTTGTTGTTTCTGCCCGTCATGATATCACCTCCCCGAGAATAGGTTATCAAGTTCATTAAGTTCTTATCCATCTCAGAATTCAAGGTATAAGCTTAGCGGTTACTGGAACAATATAAGTTAGATGTTAGGGAAATGGAGGGAATCCTATGAAGCAACTGCAAATCGTCAAACTGGATGCTTTTTACGCTCTGAGGCTTCAAAATGTCGGCGAGCTCGAGGTAAGCGGAGATGTCATTATGCTTGCTGCGGAAGCGGGGCAGGCGGATACCCATTTGTTCGATGTCCCTTCAATGGCAAACAAGCAGGCCGCCAAGGAATGGGCATTAAGAGCTCTGCAGGCCTACAGGGAAGGGTAGAAGTCCAGGACGGGTTTTAAAGCAGTAAATAATGGTCTCTAGGGCCTGAAAGCCCCCAAAATAAACATAATACCCAATGTAGCTAACATCCCGATAAGGATGAAGAGAAGGCCGCTTAGAAAAAGGAATGCACCGGGGACAATCAAGCTTGCTATAATAGCAATTCCTATTATCCAAAGCATGGAATGGAAGGTTAGCTTTATAAACCCCCACAACAATAATGCCACTATGACGCCAATAGCTATTTGATATAGAACCATTCGGAATCCTCCCAGTATCTTTGCATGAGCAAAGATTTCTCGTTGTCACATTATATGGAACAAGCTTGGAAAAAATGATGAATGGTTCAAAAATCAGAGAATAATTGTGCAAAACCCAGCATACTATATAATCCAACAATCCGTCTAAAGCACAACGGCGCATGGATTTAGAGGAGGGTATAGGATGTCTGATGAAGGATCCCCATTAAAGGGAACAGTCTACGGTATTTTGTTTACGCTACCAATCTGGTGTCTTATAGCTTGGGTCTGTTATTGCTATTTTATTGCTCGCTAATAACCGTGATATTTACGTAATCCGTGCGGTATGTAAAAACTTGAACCTGAATTAAATAATGAAAGTTAACATAAGGATATGGCTGCACTTCGCTGGCGCTTTTTTTTATATACGTAGAGGCTTGACTTCATGCATGGCATCGTGCTATTATAAATCACGCAGTTACGAAACATTTACATGTTTTCAATAATTCCAATTTGCGGTCATGGCGGAATTGGCAGACGCGCTAGATTCAGGTTCTAGTGTCAGCAATGACGTGGAGGTTCGAGTCCTCTTGACCGCACCAAACCTAAAGCGAAAAACTCTTCAATTAATTTTGAAGGGTTTATTTTTTTTTTGCCACGCATAGCGATTAACTTAGTGGTGAAACTCCACTGAGGGGGGCTGTAGTTACCAATCACTAGCCAAGAGCAGGGTGTCCATCGCGAAGTGGATTCTAAAGGAAGCTGGAGGCAAAATTCCGACCTGAGGAACACGAACATCATCAGGAATAACGCATGGGATGAATTCGCAATACAAGATAAAGTCCAATCAACCCAAACCCATAGCAAAGATGAGAACACGAATAAAGGAACTCGTCGCAAGAAGCAACGGGATGGGAAACGAGGAATGAGCAGAAAAGCTGAGATGGTATATTGTGGGGGAGGTTAACTACTTCAAGATAGCGGATATGAAGAAACGGCCCCAAAGAACGGATGAATGGATGAGAAGACGAATTCGCATGATTCACTGGAAACAATGGAAACGAGTGAGGACAAGGTATAGGAAGCTTCTCAAGTAATGTGTAGCCCCTACCCGATTACTTATATGTTGATGGCTTGTTACGTCACCGCTTAATTTTCTAGAGATATGGCTAAATTCTTCAAATCAATCACAGCATTTAACTTCATAAGAATATCAAGTCCAAGAAGTCCATTAATGTTTCCTTGGGGATCAATAACTCCGAAATCCAACTTTACCTTGCTGAGACTCACTGACCCAAGATTTACTGCTTCAACCTGCTTGGTGAAAAAGTTATGCAAGCTCCCGCCTACGCCATAGAAAGAATGTACATAATCGTCAAGCTCAGCAAAAATACCAATCTCTTCTACAACGTCAGGGGAAATGATCGTTTCCGCGGCTCCTGTATCAACGACAATATTTTCAATTACAATTGATTTTCCTCGGAAAAAAACCTTCATTGAAGTGAACACAAGCCCATCTCTAAACTCGATGTTTGTCATATTGACCCCTAAATCCGAACAATTGCTTGATTTGAATTTCAATCTTTTCTTTGCCTGTATGATATACGATTATGTCATCTCTGGAACGAACCAACTCCCTGGTTGCTTCCTTCTCGTCATCGAAAGCTTGGATAACGGCCATATCATCTACATACCGCACTTGATTTTCAATGTGGGATTTTAAGACTTGGAGTTTCACGAAGCGGTTGGGGTACAGCTTTCGAACTTCATTCCAGTTCATCAAGGACACCTCCAGTTAAGAGCTTGTAAACTAATATTACCATTAACACTGCGGATGTGCCATTTTAAGCTTGAATTACTGATTGTCACTAGGAACTAACTCTTGACCGCACCAAACCTAAAGCGAAAAACTCTTCAATTAATTTTGAAGGGTTTATTTTTTTGCAACTTTCCAATGGGGCTTGATGTGAGAGCTTGAGAACAATAGTATAATTAATAGAAAAGAACCGAAGAAGGTGACGGTATGCTCTGGTCAGAAGTGAGAGACCTTTTTCCAGATCAATTTGTTTTGGTAGAAGAACTAAAATCCCATTATGAGGACAGTATGCTTCATGTCGAAGAAGTGGCTGTGATCAAGACTATTCAGGACGCACAAGAAGCATGGAAAGAACTGTTTTCTGCCAAAAATGAGCGATTTGTATATCACACTTCGAAAGAAAATATCGTCATAGAAGTGCGGACGAAACCTATGATCAGGAGACTTCCTGTTCATGAATCTTGATCTTATTGGTGGCCTGCTGTTTTCCTCTGTAACCATTACTCATCGCGGAAATCATTGACAATACCTTTCATATCGATATTTTATCATAATATCTCCAGAGAAATCTGGAGTTTTTTTGTTTGAATGAAGTCAAAATGGAAGAAGAGAGTGGACCTGGAAGGTCTGATCAATATCGGATTGAATGTTGAGAAATGTAGAAAAATGCACAATTATTTTCATAATATGTTATTATAGGTGGTTGAAGATTGTCGCCAGGAAGGAGTTTGTTTGGGGATAAATAAATTGAATTCTATTATTACTATAATTAACAATTACATACCGGAGGTTATTCTATCAAATGGAACTTAGAAAATCGCTAGTCATATTTACTTTATTCGCTATGATCATAAGTATTTTTATGCCGACACCAGGACTAGTAGCTGCTGCCCCTTCCGATGACGTGATGCTTCAGGATGCAAAAGCTGCATTGGCGATTGGATATGCCAACGGTGATAGTGCAGGGAGAATAACAAATAACCTTTCGCTTCCCACACTAGTTAATGGAGTAACGGTTTCTTGGGTTTCTGACAAAAATTTGGTTATTGACAGCACTGGAGTCGTAAACCGACCTGCATTCGTTGCAGGTGATGCTGTCGTAAATCTTACTGCAAGCCTATCCTACGGTTCTGCAGCCCCAGATAGCAAAATATTTACTGTTATGGTTGTAAGGAAAGCGCCAGCAACCCCTGAAGATTTTGTAGCAGAAGTAAAAGAAAATCTTCAGATTGGCTATGAGGACGGAGATAGCGAAAATTATGTAACGCAAAAAGTAATTATAAATTCCACAGGTGTAGGCAGTACTGTAGACTCTATCACTTGGACTTCTAGCAATGCGGCAGTAGTTCTTGTTAATGGTCAAGTAGTACGTCCTGCTACAGGAAATGAAACGGTTACTCTTACGGCCACGATAACAAAAGGTGCGGCTGTAGACATTAAAACGTTCACGTTGACCGTAATCCAAGCCGTACCGGTCCGTACGGATGCTCAAATAGTAGCCGATACTAAAGAAAACCTTCAGATTGGGTATCAAGATGGAGACAGCTCTAATCATATAACGCAAAATATAATTATAGATTCGACACGTCTTAGAAATACGTTAGATTCAATCACTTGGTCTTCCAATGATTCTAGTGTTATTAACATTATTACTGATAGTGATACGGGTGCTGTTAACGCCGTACTAACTCGCCCGTTGCTGGGTCAGTCAATAGTTACATTGACTGCAGTATTTCAAAAAGGTATGGTTCTGGACACTAAAGCTTTCAATTTAACGGTAGCAGGTCGTGATACAATTCCTCCAGTAACTACTGCGACCCCTGCAGGAACGGTTGGTTTAGATGGTTGGTATAATACAAGCGTTACTGTAACTCTTAATGCAACAGACGCGACAGTAGGGGATACAATTGTTACGAAATACAGAATAAGCGATACATTAGGTGTTTCCGGTTCTGAAACGATCTACTCCGGACCTTTTACGGTAAGTGGTGACGGGACTAAAACGGTTACATATTGGTCTGTTGATATTACAGGGAATAAGGAGGTTGAAAAGACATTAATACTGAAGATCGATACGACAGCTCCTGTAAGTTCCGTTCATTTAACAGGCATCACTGTGGATTCTTTAAATTACCGGAATGCTGTGAATATCACATTTAGCAGCGTGGATATTTCCGGCAGTGGTATAAGTAGCATAAAATATTCATTGAATGGCGGGTCGTTGACTAATATCGCTCAAGGCAATACGTTGAATATATCTGCAGCCGGCAATTATACTCTAGCCTACTATGCAATAGATATGGCCGGAAACGTAGAGCTGACGAAGACTAGTTCATTTAACGTGTTATCCATTCCACCTGTTCCTAACGTAACTGGGGCGACTTACTCTTCTACTATTAACCAAATTACCTTGAATTGGACGAATCCGAATTTCGGGGAATTCAAGCATACTTTGATACGACGTGGTGACGGTGCTGAACAAACAGTAACGGGTACTACATATACAGATATGAACTTATCCCCGAATACCTCTTATACTTATAAGTTTATCGTTGTTGATCAGTATAATGTGGAATCTTCGGGTATAACTGTAAACGCGGCTACATTAGCTGCGCCTATTGTTGATACTACTCCACCATCAGATCCGGTTAACCTAAACATCACACCTAATGGCACAGGATTTGTACTTACCTGGGATACGCCTAATGATAATGATTTAGCTGGGTTTAGAGTATACCGCGACGGTACCAAGATTGGTACTGTAGTAAACGCGACTTATACGGATGTAGTAACTCAAAACGGCACTACTTATTCCTACAAAGTTACTGCCTTTGACAATGCGGGCAATGAGTCAAACGGAGTAACTAAAAATGCTTTGAGCCTGGATTTAGTATCACCTCCAGCTCCGGCGAACGTCCAAGCCTTGCAAGTAAATAATTCAATTATTTTAACTTGGAATGCAGTCTCAGCGGCTGACTTGAAAGGATATAATGTATATGTAAACGGAAGTCGTGTAAATGGTGCAACGGTTATTAGCTCGACCTACACGGTATCTGGATTGGTATATGGACAGTCCTATGAATTTGGCGTTACGTCTGTTGATTTTAGTAATAATGAATCTGCTAAAACTAGCGTTACATTCATCTTGGATTCAAATGGATCTTCGGTGGATCCTATTCCGACTCCAACTCCAAGGCCAAATCATCATAATTCAAATACCACTTCGAATTCTGCAGTCGCTAATCCTCCAGTGGTAGAAGATGGCGTCCTCATCATTACTTCCAGTGATGCGGTAACTGTTACGCAAACGAAAAAAGAGGATGGATCGATAGTAAATATCATTACGTTAAAAGAGGACATATTGAAGCCTTTTGTTGATATTAAAGATGGCTTTGATAAAATAGCGCTGAGTCTGCAAGATCTGACGAAGGCTAGTACCCAAATCGAAATTCCTGCTAATGTGCTATCTGGGTTAGCGGAAAAAGGTTTAGGCTTACAGCTTAAATCTGACTCTGTTAGTATCAATGTTAATATCCCAACTTCTGCAGTAACAAATGGAGCTGTTGCGACTATAACAGTTGATGCTATGAAGTCAGTTGCACCTAATTCAATGACTGCTAACTATTCATCTAAGTCAAATGTACTTGAAATAAATGTGAACGTAGTGGATAAAAATGGTGCCAGTACGCTTAAAGGTGTTGAGGCGGTTCATGCATTAGAAGTCAAGCTGGCTGTGGCTTACCCTAACTCAAATGATCTAAAGCGATATAACGTTTATAAGGAAGAGAACGGTACTTGGGTTCCTATCCGCAGCGTAACTCGCGATGGAGCTAAAGTATTTAACGTATCGCAGCTGAACGGTAAGTTTATAGTGATGACTTATGATAAGACCTTTACTGATGTTCAGTCTCATTGGTCTAAAGATACGGTTGAATTGTTGGCTTCTAAACACATAGTGAACGGTGTTACGGATAATTCCTTTAACCCTAATGGTGAAGTAACTCGCGCAGCATTTATTTCTATGTTGATTCGCGCCATTAATGACGTTAATAAGAAGGAAACAACGAACCAATTTAATGACGTTACACAAGGCGACTGGTATTCTGCTGAAGTTAGTTTAGGTGTTAAAGAAGGTTTAGTGAAAGGGGTCAGCGATAACAGCTTTGCCCCGAACTTAGCGATAACTCGTGAGCAAATGGTAGTGATTGCAGTACGTGCTCTTAATAGATTGGATGGTTCTAAATTCCAAGCAATTGCTGAAACAGTATCCTTAGATCAAAGATTCACAGACGGATCGAAAGTAAGCGATTGGGCTAAGGGAGAAGTAGCGGCTGCAGTTAAATCAGGAATCGTAGAAGGCAATGAACAGAAACAGTTCAACCCAGATGCACTTGGAACCCGTGCTGAAGCAGCAGTTATGATCCTGCGCATATTGGATAAGTCAGGCTCGTATTAATACTTGATTAGTCATGTTTATAACAAAACAAACCGCATCCAACCTCGATATGAGGTGAGACGCGGTTTGTTTTTTTGTCTGAACTTTGACCAATTTGATTGGTTTGTGGAAGATATTATAGATCATTTTTGTGAAGGTAAGCTATGGTTTCAGATCGATTGGAAACATTCAGCTTTTTGTAAATAGCACTAAGGTAATTTTTTACGGTGCCTGTAGTCAAAAATAATTCAGAAGCGATAGCTTGATTGGACTTTCCTAGTTTCAAATTTCTTACAATGTTTAGCTCCTGCAAAGACAAGCTTGACAATTTTTCCTCGTGCTGTTGATCGGAATGTGAGGGCGCGAGTATTTCATTCGATGATCCTTTGTCATGCTGTTCCGCTGACTGAATCGCCTGAGCCAGGCGTAACTGAATGGTGTAGGGGTAATTTATTCTCCCATCCAAACAGTCTTGAATCGTTGAAAGAATCTTTTCAGTAGCGACCCCCTTAACTAAAAATCCGCTCGCTCCATGTCGTATCGCTTCCCATATGTATTCTTCATCCTCGAAGGTTGTTAGAATCAGCACTTTGATATCTGGAAATTCCGTTTTGATCTGCTTGGTTGCCTCGAGACCACTAAGCTTAGGCATATGGATGTCCATCAAAACAAGCTGAGGGCGGTGCAGCTGTACTTGTGCAATTGTTGACATACCGTCGCTCGTTTTGGCAACTACGATGTAGTCTTCCATACTTAGAATGGCCGCTAAGCCATCACGGATTAAGGGTTGATCGTCTGCTATAAGAATGGTTGTTTTAGACAATTCGCTCACTCCGTTCAATCGGTTTTGTCTGAATGGGTATGGTTATCTCAAGTGTTACCCCACTGGGAACATTTTGGTTAGAAATCGACAGTTCTCCTGCGACATCCTCTACTCTCTCCTTCATGGCGTTCAAACCAAAGCCGTAATTAATCTGATTTGGAGCTTTACCGTTATCGGATAAAATAAATCGAATATGCCCGGTATAATAGTTTAATGAAAATTGGAAATAAGTGCTGGAGCCGTGCCGAATTCCATTAGTTAGACCTTCTTGAAGTGCACGGTAAATAGTTAGCTCAATCATTGGTGACAAATCCGGTATATTTTTGTCTATTTCGTAAGCAATCTCTACGTTGGTTTGTCTTTTGGTTTCTTCAATTAAACCTATAAGCTCGGGAATGAACTGGTGTTCTGGCATGTTCTCTCGCAGCAGATGTACGGAAGTTCGAACATCATCCAGACCGCTGAGAATGTTTTCTTTCGTCCTATCAATCATCTCGAGTGCCAGGGAATAATGGTTTTTCCCGATAGCGTGGGCTGCTGTTTGCAGTCCGGTTAATGCTGAGGTTAGCGTATGTCCAACCGAGTCATGAATTTCACGGGATATTCGGGTCCGTTCTTGAAGAATCGCTTTTCTCTCCAGCTCGATTGAGGCGATTCGCAGCTGTTCATTGTCTTTGGCCAATTGATTTTTTTGCTGAAAAGCAATTTTTGCAAGAAAGCTTATTCCGAAAATGGCGAAGTATTCGATGACACGAGGAAAAGCATAGTATATCGGTTCAAAGGGGGGGAATTGGTGAAAAGTCCAGAGGCTTAGCAGACAGCCAGCATAGCTTACTGTCGTAAAAATAATAGAATGGTTTCTGGAGTGATGAAAGGTAAATTCTCCTATGAGAATCAAGATATATACCTGTGCAAAAAAGTCTTCAGACATTACGGAAATAACAAGAGCCAATGCTAGCTGAAAAAATAAAAAGAGAACGCCAATCGGTTGGTGCAAATCGATCTTCAAGATGTAATCCCGAATCAGGAGAACAACTACAAAAGTGCAGGATAGGAGGCATAATCCAATAGAAAACTCAGTCGTGTGGAGTAATAAAGTAACGGTTGCTGTTATAACGACCAGGGTCAATATTAGAGTTAATCTTTTATGTATTTGTGCGTCCATATTATATCCTCACAAGTAATGAAGTATTTACTATCTATATAGTACCACAAACATGACCTAAGTCATATGAACCATAAAATAATGTCGAAAAAAGACAAAAATATGTCTATAATAGTGAGTATTTTCACCTTTTATAGGTCGTTAGAATCATTTATAATAGAAATAGACATATAGTTTAGGATAGATTGAGGAATGTATATAGCTATTTTCCCAAAAGTTACTTGTGAGCTTGCAAGATGTGTGGGTCGAAAGGACTGGGGATAATGGATCTGATATGTATTTAGATAAGAAGAACTAGAATTTCAAGGAGGGGCATAAGCAAATGTTGCTGATCATATGGAACGCATTAGGCTGCATTCTTCTAATTTCGACTCTATATATACTCATCGGTTTATTGCGGGAAAAGCCTGAGCAGGTAAAACTCCCTTTTGATAGCAGGAGAGCATCACATGAAGAACGGAGATCCTCATGAATATGTCGACCGTACTGAAAAAAAGTATGATTCCGGTACTTTTAATGATTGTCATGCTTCTAACCTTGCTGACCAATTCAAACAGGGCTCATGCAGACAATGAACCGAATCTTGCTTTAAACCCCAATGGTACAGGTTATCCGGAACTCACTGCATCCAACACATGCGGCTGCGATAGTGTATGGAGTGTGGTGAATGGCATATTCTCCTACAATGAAAGTCCACGTGACCGTTGGACCAATTACGGTTCTCCGAATCCGACGGATTGGGTAGCTATTAATTTTGGTTCCGCTAAATCCTTTAACCAGGTAAAATTATATGTATTTAATGACGGCGGGGGTGTTCAGACTCCAGCAAGCTATCTTATCCAATACTGGAATGGCAGTGACTGGATAAGTCCGACCAACCAAATCAAAACTCCTGAACTGCCTGAGGCGTCATTAAGTTCGAAGGCTACACCTGCAACCACTTTAAATACGGTAGATTTCGATACAGTTACATCCGATAAATTAAGAGTCGTATTTACAAGTAGAAGCTTTTCATACAGCGGACTTGTTGAACTCGAAGTTTTTTTACATCAAACGGAAGATCAAATTGCAGCAGCAGCGGTAATGACGCTTATAGGACAATTGCCGGTTCAAGCTTCAGTGGCATTAACGGATAAACCGGCTATTTCAGCGGCACGCACAGCCTATAATAATCTTACTTTGGCTCAAAGGAGCCTCGTAACCAATTTAAGTAAGCTAACAGCAGCGGAGGCGGCAATAGCAGCACTGGAAGTAGATCAAATTGCAGCAGCTGCAGTGATGACGTTAATAGGACAACTGCCGGTCCAAGCCTCAGTGGCATTAACGGATAAACCGGCTATCACAGTGGCACGCATTGCCTATAACGTTCTTACTGTGAGCCAAAAAAGCCTTGTAACGAATCTAAGTAAATTAACAGCCGCTGAAGCTGCAATAGTAACATTGGAAACTCCCAAAATGAAAGACATTAACATCCTATCAGCTTTTGGTGACGAATCGGGACATAGGATAACGATAAAATTATCATCGGTTCTGGATGTGACGTATGGGGTACAGCCGGCCAAATTTCAAATCCTCGCGAGTGGGGTTCAAAGCACGGCCACTAATGCTGTCTATGATTTGACTGATTCCAGTCATCAAACTATAAAACTAAGCTTCGCCTCACCAGTGTTACTGAACGAAACATCGGTTTCTATATCCATACAAAGCGGAGCCTTTAAAACAAGCAGCAATGAATTAAACAATGCAATCCAATCAAGACCCGTCATCACCTTCAAGAAGCTCGACTTGTCCAATGATAATCGGATTGGCGTGGACGATATAGTTCTAATGATGAGTAATGCTGCATCGCAAATTGACGTGAATCAGGATGGAGTTTTTAATCGCGAAGATATATTCATACTATTGAGTCAGATTTCGATGCGTTTGAGATAGGCAAATGAGAGGACAATTGCAGCAGATACGTTGACAGTACTGCTGCCAGAGTGATATTATTTGTTGTGATAAAAGACATGCGCAGCCATGGCTGGTGATTGCGTCAAGCCTATCGCTGCATGAACGCAACGACCTGTTTCAATCCAACCACTTGTTAGATTCATAGCAGGTGGTTTTTTAATTTAATTGGTGACGCCCTTAAGAACTTCATAAACCATCATAATACGAAAATAATACGAAAAGGCGGGAACAAGGTTGGAAATCAGATCAGCACAGCATAAGGATATTGAATCGATATTGGACATTTATAATGAGGCGATACTAAATACGGTGGCAACCTTTGATACGGAGCTGCGTACCTTGGAGCAGCAGACACAATGGTTTCACAACCATGGAGAGTTATACCCTATATGGGTTGCTGAGCAGGAGGGTATTATAATAGGCTGGGCCTCATTAAATCCTTATTCCGATCGGTTAGCCTACAGAAGGACCGCTGAGCTGTCTTTATACATCCATAGTGATTACAGGGGCCTGGGGGTTGGCAGGCAGTTGATGAAGCAAGTGCTTGATGCCGGGCTTGCAGCGGGCTTGCATACCGTTCTTTCCCGAATTGTCGAAGGCAATGAGAGCAGCATCCACCTGCATGAAGTCTACGATTTCAAGCATGTAGGAATTATGCGGGAAGTAGGCTTTAAGTTCGGCAGGATGCTGGATGTAATTTTGATGCAGAAAATGCTGTAAGCATTTATCCCCGAAGTTTCTGCCCGGTTGGCAGACGGACAGCGACTTCAGTACCTTGGGATTGATGGGGGCTTTCCAGAGTAAGAGTGCCGCCATGCAGATCAATAATCTCCTTGCAGATAGAAAGTCCTAAACCGGTTCCTCCGCCACCAGGGTGAACTTGATAAAACTTGCCGGTCACTTTGCTAATATGCTCGGTAGGGATGCCAATACCGTAATCACGAACACGAATGACGCAATATTCTCGTTCGGTGGATAAGGTTATTTCTATTATCGTATTGGGATGAGCGAACTTAACTGCGTTATCGATGATGTTAATAAACACCTGCTTCAAACGGTTTTCATCCCCGGGGATGATGTCATTTTCAGGCGCGTTATGGATAGTGAATCGGAATGAAGTATTTTTGCTAGAAGCCTTGGCTGCGAGCTGCAGCAATACCTCATTAAGCAATTCGGCTATATTCGTCTGTTTAACCTCCAATACAAGCTGCTTCTGCTCCAGCCTGGAGAAATCAAGCAGCTCCTCCACCAGTCCGACCAGGCGGTCGGTTTCTTTCGCGATGATTTTGAGACCTTTTTTTGTTTCATTCGTATTTTGTAAATCGCCAAGTAAAATCGTTTCGCTCCATCCTTTTATACTGGTCAAAGGCGTTCGCAGCTCGTGAGAAATGGACGAGATGAAGTCGTTTTTCAAATTATCGGTTTTGACAATTTCCTCGGCCATATAGTTCAAGGTTCGGGCCAACTCACCAAGCTCATGCCGATAGGTTTCATCTAATCGTGTATCGAAATGGCCTTTTGCCATAAGGGAAGAAGCTGTTGTAATATGTTGGAGCGGTTTTACAATAGAGTTTGCTAAAGCCATGCTAATCAGCGTGACAGCTGCCAAAATGATCAAGCCAATCACCAAAGCGATACTCGATATTGTACGAATGACACGGTCAACCGCTTCCAGGGAAGTGATGTAACGCAGCACGGCGATGGACTGGCTGTTCCATTGAAGAGGGGTAGAGACAGCCAGAATACGTTCACCTGTCAACGGATTGGTACCGATCCACCGGCTTGTAGCTCCTTGGGCTGCTGCTTGCACATCTTTGGTCAGCAGCTGCTCCTGCACAGCGAAGCCGCTTGTACTTGCCAGAATCGTCCCCTGGGTGCTAATGACCTGAAGCTCAGCATTATTATGAGCGAAGGAATCCGTAATATCAGCCAGCTGAGTGTCAAGCAGCATTACATTTAAGTTGGCGTGAAACTTATTATAGAAGGAGGCGGATACTTGGGCATGATTACTCAGCTGATTGGAGATGGTGTTGTAGTAATAAACCCGGACAGAGTAAATAAACACACTTTCAACCAAAATTAAGGTTAATAAAACAACGAGAAAATAATGCGACACGACAAGTCGTCTCATTCCTGCTTTAACCATAGTGATGCTCCGTCCATTTATATCCAAAGCCCCACACGGTTTCGATATAGACAGGTTTGGATGGGTCCTCTTCGATTTTTTGTCGGAGGCGACGAATATTGACGTCAACCATCTTGGGATCACCGTAATAATCTTCCCCCCACACCTCATCCAGCAGCGAGTCACGGCTTAGCGGCACACCCTCGTGGATCATAAACATCCTTAGCAAAGCTAGCTCGGTTGGAGTTACCTCCAGCAGGCGGCCATTCTTTCTGACCTCACGAACTTCCGCATCCAGCTCAAAAGGACCTGAGCGAATCAAATCACCGCCGCTGGCTGATGGCGACTTCAGCTCAAGACGGCGCAGCAGGGAATGAATACGTGCCATCAATTCACCCGGACTGAACGGCTTGCTAATATAATCATCAGCTCCAAGAGTCAAGCCGAGTATTTTATCCTTTTCCTGGACTTTGGCGGTTAAGAAAATAATGCCCATCCGTTCGTTACTCTGCCGGATATACTTGCAAACTTCAAAGCCGTCAGGAGCAGGTACCATGACATCTAACAGCGCTATGGCAACCTCAGCGTGCTCTTGAAGATATTGCAGGGCTTCACTGCCTGTGGCTGCTTCAATAACATGGAATCCTTCGCGAAGCAAATTAACAACGATAAAGCTTCGAATGGATTCTTCATCTTCTAATATAAGTACGGTGCTCATGGTTCACATCTCCTAACAGTTTCGCTTTGACGAAATGATTAAGCGTTCAGCTATTTCACCAGCTCGGACAGAGGCCGGAAACGGGTTGAATATTTGACACTGGCCTCTGTAAGATGAAGAGCAGTTACCGTTTTGGCCGTTCGGCCTATTTCCTGCCAGTCGGTGGAAGGCTGCATACTGACCCAAGCTTCCTCAGACATCGTCTTCCACTCCACCGTTTCTCCACTAAGGTTAGCTATGAACCGGATCACTCCCTCGTCTTTGGGCCGTTGAAGCTGATAGTCTTTATTCCACTCGGCAGGGATTTCAAAGTAAAAGCCGCTGCCAATATCCATAAACAATTCGTATAGAGGAGCTGAAGTGTAGCCCTTCTGACTGTCCCAACGGTAAAAAGCTGTAATCCAGGGAGTAGAAACATAAGGTTCATTCTCCCAGCCCGTCGGCACCCGGTCCATACCTATCTCCACAATACCGTCATGATTAAAATCACCGTTAATCGAAGGACGCGGCTTCAGGGGGATGTCTTTGTCAGGGAAGGCTTTAATCAAGTTGCCCTGTTCAAAGTAGACCAGCTGTGTGTAAGCGGAATGAGCGCCTATTCCGGCATCCAGCAGAATACCACGCTTGGACTCTGCAATCCAGTCTGATTGGACCGAGTAATAACCGCTGACATGAGGATCTAATGGTGTCGCTCCAATCGTTTGAAAGCTGTTCTGGCTGTATTGAAGGACAGTTAATGACGAGGAAGCATTTCGTTCCAGGGTCAGAATAGATAAGTCTTTTTTATTATCTTGATTGAGGTCATCAACGACGAACTCAGTGTAAGGCGAATCGAATATTTTGCTGAAGTTATGGCCATCAAACCGATAAACAATTAAGCCTTTAGCTACCTTTTCCCCGCCTGAATAGCCGGCAATTACCTCTAAGCTCCCATCGTCGGTTACATCATCGAACATCAAGGTATCTAATTCATAGCCTTCTCCTTGGAATTCATTAAGCAGCTTCCAGGTGTCACCCTTTTGCTGCCACAGCATTCCGGTAAGACCTTTGTTGTTTTCCGATGCTTGGTAGTATACAATAGCTTCCAGTATGCCATCTCGATCAAGATCGTTGACGAAAATGGATCCGGTTGTTTTGGACTTTTTGGGACGTACCAAAGAGGCTCCCGGGGGAAGAGCATTCTGGATCACTTGTTTTAAGCTCTCTTTTTCCTCAGGTAACCGGGGCAAGTGCATATAGGATTGAGGGTCCTTAGTAAGTGCGCAGCCGCTGCAGATTAAGGCAATGCATGTGAATAATGTGAACGAGAAACGCAGTTTGTTCCGTAACGTCGGAATCACCTTCTTATCAAGGGAATATTCATTAAGTCATTATACCAATCGGCGAGGCTTGAAACGGTAACAAAGCGGTAACAGTTTTAAATAAACACAGAGGTGTGATATTTATCACAGTACAAAATTAGTTCATCATGATACTTTGTAGGTACAGCTACCTATTGTAGAGAAAAGAGGCATATTCATGAACATTAAAATGGGGATTGTAGGTAAGGTTACATGGTTGGTAGTTATAGCTGTATTGATAAGTGTATTATCACTTCTTAGTATTGGATATTTTGTGAATTACAAACAGATTGACCAAGCGGCTGGAGATGAATTAATAGGCTGTGCGAGCATTACCTCGGGACTGCTTACAACAGCAGAGATACAAGAGTTGGCACAGGGCAAAGCTTCACAGGCCTTAAAGGACAAAGTTAATTGGATTGTTAACCATAAAACTATATTTAAAAATGCTGCAATAATAAGCTTGGACGGCGTGCTGATTGTGCCTGATAAGCGTTGGGAGGAGCAGGGCTATAAAGCGGGAGATAAAATATTCATTGATCGCGATGCTGTTGATATGCTGACGGGAATGAAGCATCCTGAAGCGTCTACTGTTTACAACTTCGCAGGTATTGACCGTAAAACTGGCTATGCTCCGATCTTTGCCAATCATGACTCATCCAAAGAAATTGTGGCGCTGATGGCGATTGATTTCGACGCATCGATTATAAAGGAACGCACATTCACAATGTTGATGTTTACGATACAAACGGGAGGCATTTTTCCAGTAGTGGCTGCATTAATAGCGTATCTCTTGATCAGCAGGATGATAAAGCCTATTGGACTCGTTAGCGCCAGAGTGCAAAAAATCGCTGAAGGCGATTTGACCGGAGAGGCCATAACCAGCACAAGCAAGGATGAAATTGGCAGCCTGGTTGCTTCTGTGAATCAAATGAGTGTTCAGTTAAAACAAATGATACATACGATAGAGGATACATCCCGAGAGGTTAACCGAACATCGAAAGTGCTGTCAGGAGACGCTAATCAGACTGCAGCTTCGATTAACACGATGGTTTCAGCGATGCAGCAAATAGCAGCAGGAGCCGATGCTCAGGAGAAAGGGACTGACGAAAGCGCACGTGCGATGGAGGAAATTGCTGAAGGGATCAATGGGATTGCTGATTCAGCTATGACGATGTCGGAGATGATGGCGGATACTCTCAGCGCAGCGATAGAGGGCAGTGAAACATTGAACCGTGTTCTGAAGCAAATGGAGTCGATACATGAATCAGTAGAAGAATCGTCAGGAGCTGTCAAGGAATTATCCAGCAACTCCGAACAAATTGGCCAAATTGTGTTAGTCATGAAGGGGATTTCGGCTCAGACTAATTTGCTTGCGTTAAACGCTTCGATTGAAGCATCGAGAGCTGGCGAAGAGGGAAAAGGATTTGCAGTTGTAGCCGGTGAAATACGCAAGCTGGCCGAACAGTCGAGATTATCCTCCGAGCATATTTCTGAATTAATTGAGTCGGTACAAATCAGAATTCAGCATATGGTTGCGGCTATGGAGCGGGAAATGGTCGAAATGGAGACAGGAAAGACATACATTCACCAGCTAGCCAGCGGCTTCCAAAATATCGTAGATAAAGCGCATAAGTCGAACGGGCAGATCATGGAAATCTCGGCTATTTCCCAGCAAATATCAGCAGGCACGCAGGAGGTTGCCTCATCTGTGCATGAAACGGCGACGATTGCCAAGCTGTCATCCTTACAATCCTCGAAGGTCGCTCAGCTATCTGCAGGGCAGTTGGACTCTATGAGATTGATCACTTCGGAAGCAAGTGGGATGGAAACAATAAGCGAAGAGCTTAGCGGTGTGGTTAGGAAGTTCAAAATCTCCTAGTGCTCCTGCTTATTTGCTTGACTCGATTTTTACAGATAGCTATAATGTAACATATGTCAATGAAGGTATATTGGGACAAAAGTCTTCTGAGCACCCCGTTTGGGGTGCTTTATTGTATAAAATACCGATTGCCGATCGGCTTGATATTGAAAAGAAAAGGGGATCAACTATCATGAATTATAAAAGTTTACTCGCTTCCAGATTAGTTTCTCAGGTGGAGGGTGTTAGTGAGGATGCAATCGCTGAGCTAATTGAATACCCGCCTAATCCGCAGATGGGCGATTTATCTATGCCCTGCTTTAAATTAAGCAAACAGCTGCGTAAAGCGCCGCAAGCTATTGCGGAGGAGCTGAAGGAGCGGTGGGAGGCTCATCCGGCGTTCGAACGGGTGGAGGCAGTATCCGGCTACTTCAATGTGTATTTGAATCGCGGGCAGTTTGCTGCGGATGTGCTTGGTGAGGTTTTAGAACTGAAAGAACGTTTTGGCTCGCAAAATATAGGTCAGGGCCGGAATATAGTCATTGACTTTTCATCTCCCAATATCGCCAAGACGTTTCATATCGGCCATCTTCGTTCTACAATGATCGGGAATGCGATATATAAAATTCATGAGTTTCTCGGCTACAATTGCGTAGGGATTAACCATTTGGGTGATTGGGGAACCCAGTTCGGCAAGCTGATTGTTGCCTATAAGCAATGGGGGGACCAGGCTGCGGTCGAAGCAGAAGGTATTGATGAGCTGCAACGCTTGTATATTAAATTCCACGATGAAGCGGATAACAATCCCGAGCTGGAGACGGAAGCGCGCTTATGTTTTGTAAGGCTGGAGCAAGGGGATGAAGAAGCGTTAAAGCTGTGGAAATGGTTTGTTGAAATCAGCTTGAAGGAATTTGAGAAGATGTATGCTTTACTCGGAGTAAGCTTTGATTCTTATACGGGTGAAAGCTTCTATAATGATAAAATGGAAGCCATAATCGAAGAGCTGAAGCAAAAGAAGCTGTTGGAAGAGGATGATGGTGCGCAGCTGGTGCGGCTGGACGATTACAATATGCCACCTGCTCTTATGATCAAGAAAGACGGGGGAACACTGTACCATACTCGCGATGTTACGGCGGCCATCTATCGCAATAAAACCTATGACTTCGAAAAAGCCATATATGTTACAGATGCAGGACAAAGCTTGCATTTTCAGCAGTGGTTTAAGGTGATTGAACTGATGGGCTATGATTGGTCCAGCAAGCTTGCACATGTACCGTTTGGTAAAGTAAGTCTTGAGGGCGCCAAGCTGTCCACTCGTAAGGGGAATGTAATTCGACTTGAGGAGCTGCTAACCCAGGCGGTTGAGAAGACGCGGGAGATTATTGAGGAGAAAAATCCGAATTTGGAAAATCGGGATGAAGTGGCTCGCCAAGTCGGCGTAGGCGCCATTATCTTCAGTGATTTAAGCAATAATCGGGTCAAGGATATTGTATTTTCCTGGGAGGATGCCCTGAACTTCGATGGCGAGACGGGACCCTATGTGCAGTACACGCATGTAAGAACATGCAGCCTGCTGCGCAGAGCTAATGGCGGGGACGGCATCGAGCTGCCTGAATCAGCGGAGGCTTTGAATTTGGGTTTGCTTGAGGACGCTGAGGCGCAGGGAGTAATCAGACAGCTGTACTTGTTCAAGGAACGAGTGGAGCAGGCTATGTACAAGCTTGAGCCTTCAATTGTGAGCCGTTACTTGGTTGATCTGGCACAAAGCTTCAATCGTTTCTACCATGAGTGCCCGATTCTTGTAGATGATGCTTCGCTGCGTCAAGCTAGATTAGCACTAGTAAAAAGTGTGCAGATTACATTGCGCAACGGCCTAACCTTAATCGGAGTGGAAGCACCGGAAAAAATGTAGCCGTACATCAAACACCTGAAATTCATTTTCCCCGGAAAGTGAGCTTCAGGTGTTTTGCTTTTTTTTAGCAGAAAGGATTACCCCGCCCCAAAAGAGGTCATACTGATAGTTGGGGGGGTTACATTGGCAAAAAGCGATGAACTTGTTAAATACGTAACCGAGCAGCTGCTGCATTATATGGAAACACCTCGCGAAGTTCGAAAGCAGGCTAGAGCGAATCAGAGGGAAGTCCGGGAGCATTGGAAATACCGTTGGTTTGGCATGCTGCCAGTAGCCATTCAGATGTGGACGCAAAGCTTGCGCATAAGAAAATAAAAAGCTTCTCTTTTTAACAGGTTGATTTTACTAAAATCGACTGTTAAGGAAGGGAAGCTTTTCTATTAGGTACTAGGGATATAACTTTCCTAGCTTGAAAGCGGTGTCGTAAGGAATCGCACGCTGCCCGGCTTGTTCCAGCAACAAAAACACTTCATTGTTTGACCATTGATGGTAACCGGTTACTGCCATTGGAACGGTTACTTTATTACGGTACAATTGGGCTGTGTAGGTCAGTTTTCTTTGCAGCTCAAGGTCTTTGAGAAGCGCTGAGGTTGATTCATATTGCAATGGAGTGCCTTTCACCCAAGGCAGACGCTCATAAGGATCAAATTCGGGCAGCAGTATACTTGCGGTTATCGTATGCTCTGGCTTCAGAAGAGAAAAGAGTTGTTCTTCATTGGGTTTATCGAGTTCTTGCATCCCGGAATCAGTTGCGAGAGGGGGGAGAATCTCACCTGTCTTGCCATCAATATAATACAGATGTTCACCCGAGGTTACTTTCCAGACTGCTTGCAGGGGGCTTGTATACAGACGTTCTGCTTGGTATGAAGTATCCATAAGTTCGAGCTGTACCAGAGACTGGTACAGAGTTTGCATACTGAAAAGAGGAGTGTTTCCATTTCCGTATTCAGTTAGACGGTACTTGGTCGGATTATTAGGGTCGGCGGCATGTATCACCATGTAACCTACAGGTTTCCCATCAGATTGAAGCAGCACGATCCAACCATGTGTTCCTGGCCCAAGGGGTTGGCTTGTCCAGGTAGCTTGTTTCCATGCTTCATAGCCCGGTTTTACGGAAATGCTTTGTATCCATTGCTTGATGGCATCCATTAACGATGGAGAAGATAGGCTATTATCCGGCTGCACAGGAGCTGGCGCAGGTACAGGCACAGGCACATTCGTTGATGCGCTTGGGGCCGTAGATGCTGCAGCATTGGGTGATGATGTTACAGCTGTGGTGAGTGGTACTGAGCTGGATACAGCCGCATTTGAAAGAGGCAGAGGCAGCATCAGGCTAGTCCAAATTACGAGCGACACGAGCCATAAAGTTGATTTGATCATTCATTCACCTGCTTGTGTATGGATGTAGGGCATGAAGCTTGTTGTCTTGAAGCGTGTTCTTGTCGAGATACGCTTGTTGGACGAGCCGCTATGCCCTTATTGTATAAAATATGCCTTGAAAAGGTTGTTAGAACCTGTAAGCAATGTAAAATCATTTTGCTTCTTTTTTTGCTGCCATTTAGCGTAATTCGTCAGTTGATGGGCAAGTGACCTTTTTGAAGATGAAATAGACCGCAATTGATGACGGATATTTGGATTCGTGGTCTGTACTGCCAATCGATTTCTTGTTTGCGATTCACATATTGGGCTTCAACCTCAGACCGCTTATCCGGTTCAGCCCCTTGAATTAAGGTTTCGTAATAACCTCGGATACGGTCGATCTCTTCGGCCAGACGCAGCCCTGCTTCCTGAGCCCATCTATGGTCGTAGCCTCTTAGCAGCTGCTCTAAATATTCTTCCAAATATATAACGGCCCGCGGCAGTGTAATTTTATCCGGAATGATGAATATTTGCGCAGGCAGACGCGGAGTAAGCCGCTTAGTGAGTAGAAGCTCCTGAAACCGTTCACGGATTTGTCCGGTTTCCAGGTGGATTCCGAGAGAGTGAATCTCGCTGCGTTTCATGTCACATGCAAGCTCGACCTTGAAATTCACCTGCAGCCAATTTTCGTAAGGAATGGTTGCTGTGGATTTCTGCTCCGGCTTGAACTGCTCGTACAAGTGGACGAAACGTCCCTTGTTGCGCACTGCACCGAAGATTTGCTCGAGCCTCCGGCTGCCGAAGGTGACTTCGTCCTTGGGCACTCGTGCGACTATCTGCGTCGGCACAAAGCCGAAGTAGCGGCCAAGGATGCTGTCCGGCTGCTGCTCTTGTCCAGCGGCTCCTGGGGGCACCGGATTCGCAGCGCTGCCCGAAGCAGGTCTGGCGCTCGCAGGCACAGCCTGCGGAGGCAAGCCTGCCGCCGATGCGCCGCCTGTCTCCTGGACGGATGCTTTGTGGCCTTCCGGGTCAAAGATAAAGGTGCATGTCATCGTCTCGGGCGCTACTCCGGTTCGCTCCACGAAGCTCCAGTAATAAGGCCGATAGGTTAACTCCTTATCGGCTGAAGGAGACAGCTTGACGGTAACGTAAGCCGGGTGCTTTTCCACAATATCGCATTTCTCCGCTTCCAGGTAGCGCATTACGAATTCTTGAATTTGGGTTTGATTCATGGAAGCACCTCTCCTTGAGAGGCAGGATGTCCTGTCACGGAATCAAGCAGCGCTGCAAGCTGTGAGGGCTCCTGGGCGGTTTGCTCAACTTCAGATCGGATTGTCGAAATGGAACGGCCGAGGTCGTCCATTTGACGTCTTATATCATCCTCGCTGCGTGAGGTCAGGATCATTTTGGCCAAATGATTTTCTATGGAGCTCGTTTTCTCCAACCGCTCCAGAATCGTATCCAGCTCACCGATGACCAGCTCGAACATATTGATTTTTTCATGGAGCAAGGATAAAATATATTCCTCAATGGTACCTTGGGTGGAGAGGTTGTATATTTTCACATCATCCATTTGTCCCAGACGGTGAACACGGCCAATTCTTTGCTCAACCCGCATAGGATTCCAGGGTAAATCAAAGTTGATCATGTGATGGCAAAACTGCAGATTAATTCCTTCGCCTCCGGCTTCGGTCGCTACAAGCACTTGAGCGCGATTGCGAAACAGGTCCATCATCCAATCTTTCTTTCCCCTGTTCATACCGCCCCTATAGGGAACGGCTGTAATCTTATGCTCTTTTAAATATTGCATTAAATATTCTTGTGAGGCCCGGTATTCCGTGAAAATAATGACCTTATCATTAATATCTTTGATCAGCTCGATTACTTTCTCCGCCTTGGTGTTGGCCTTAATGCTGCGGATCAGCTCAACCAGCTCCCAAATTCGAGGGCGAAGCGGGGAATCCTCAGGCGTTTTCTTGAACATATTGACCAGCGTAATGAACACCGCATCCCGGCTGCTGCATACTTCGCGCTGCAACGTTACAAGAGACAAAATACTGCTCAGATCACTGCCGGCTTCCTCATACCTGCCTTTGACAAAGCTGGTTACACCATCATAAAGAGCCTTTTCGTCAGGTGATAGAGTAAGCGGGATATTACGTACAATTCGCTTCGTAAAGTTCACATTGCCATCGCTTCGCCGATTTCGGATCATTACTTTAGAAAGCTCCTGCTGCAGCTGATCCTCGTTTTTGGGGATTCGTTTATCCACGACAAAATTAGACTGGAAGCTGCCTTGTCCGCCAAGATGACCGGGCTTGAGCAGAGTGATGAGATTGTAAAGCTCTTTCAAATCATTTTGTACGGGTGTTGCGGTTAACAGAAGGCAGTATTTTTTGCGCAGCTCGGTTATGAATTGGTAGTTGGTAGTTTTTTTGTTCTTCAGCTTGTGGGCTTCATCTATGATGAGCATATCGTATTCCAGACCTAATACAATTTCACGGTGCGGATCACGTTTGGCTGTATCCATGGACGCAACAACAATATCATTTTGCTGCCACATGTATTCCTTTTTCTGGGCGACAGCGGGAATGCCGAACTTCTGGTTCAGCTCACGGACCCATTGCAGCACTAATGAAGCGGGAACGAGGATCAACACCTTTTTGACCAGGCCCCGGATGATGTATTCTTTTAAAATAAGCCCGGCCTCAATCGTTTTGCCCAAGCCGACCTCATCGGCCAGAATCGCTCTGCCGCGCATCTCGTTCAAAACTTTTTTCGCTGTATCGATCTGATGTGGCATAGGGGTCAATTGTTGAAGGTGTACGAGACACTGAAGCTCATCAAAGCTGGAAATAAGGCTGGACTGTTCCGCCTCGTAAGCGAGCTGGTATAAGGTCCAATCATCCCAAGGGCCGTTGCGAAGAGCTTTTGTATGCAATTCTTCAAACCACTGCCTGTCAAAATGAAGCTGAACATGATCGTTAAACGGCCGCACGTGCTCTTTGTGATCGGTTGTTTGCATAGTAGACGCTCCTTTATCGCCCTCCTTCGGGAAGGCAAGCTGGCAAACGTACGCGTGAACATCAGTAATTTTTTCATGAACGTTACTTTTAAGTATGGACGAAAAGAGGCACTTTCATAACTCGATTGAATGCATTATGATGGTTTATAGGATTGTGGAAAGGAAGGATTGTTGTTGAAAAAACGGTTCTTATGGCTTTTTCTTATTTTGCTGACTATCGCAAGCGCCGTTTATTTGTTTATTGCATTCCAGACCAAGACACATTTGATGCCCATCGATCCTGAGTCTACCCAAGCGATAGACCAAACTGGCGATATGCTGCTGGCCGATGAGTTTCAGGTGTACAGCATCAACAGCAAGACCCAATTTTCCAAGCGGATTCTGCAGACGGGGCAGCCGATAAGCAGTATCAGCTACACCTCCGGGCATACGGTGATTACCGTTTATGATGCTAATGATCCGAAAGCGTTCAAAGGCTTTTATTTGCGCAATAAGCAATCGGACAGCTTCCTTCAATATCCGACGCCGCAGCTATCTCCAAGGTTCAGTTATATATATGGTGATGTATTGTTCCTTGTTTCCGCTGATAAGACGGCCCAGAAGAACGGTGATTTTACAAAAGTAGCACTGTACGATATGTTGGAGCATAAATGGCTAAAGGAATGGTTTGTGCCGGGGAGCATCGAAAGCGTGAAGGGAAGCGGGCAGTTCGTTTACTTCGTTACTTCGAATAATACGGAGACAAGCTCTAATCTTTATAAAGCCGATGTTCTCAGCGGAGAATGGGGCAAACAAATTCAAGAAGCGCGGCGCTATCCGCTCGATCAGGTGTCGTTGGACAGCAATGGAGATGTTTATATGATGATATCAGAGCGATCCAAAAATGAATGGTCTAATAAAATATATAAGTTCAATCCAACACAAACCCCATATGAGCTGACGAAAAATTTTGTGTCCAACACTAAGCCCTACTCTTATAGTATGGTTGGGCTTCAAGGCAAAATGTTGATCCTTCGTCATGATATGTCCAATGTAAATATAGAGCTGGAGAAGCCGCTTGGGTTGTTGGATCTGAAAACACGCAAGCAAATTCATCTGGGATGGGGGCATCGGCCGGTTGATGCGGATGTGTTCTCTAATGAATTTGTGGTATTAGCCGAAGACGGAGCTTTGGCGTTTGTCGGACTGGGTGCTGCTGCTGATTCACCGTTACGTGAGCTGATCATTCCCGAGCTTACGTCGGGCAAACGAATAGCTGTGAAAAAGTAAATTCATACATTAAACGCAGACAGGAGAGTACAAAATGAAATCACAATGGAGATTTATTTCATCGGGTATGAATGACCCGGCTTATAATATGGCAGTGGATGAAGCTATTTTGACCGCACATAGCGAGGGCAAGGTTCCACCGACTGTTCGCTTCTACGGGTGGAATCCTGCAACGTTATCAATCGGATATTTTCAAAAAGCGGTTGAGGAGATCGATTTTGATCAAATAAAACAGGAAGGGTTAGGCTTTGTACGTCGTCCTACAGGCGGCAGGGCCGTACTTCATGATAAGGAACTGACCTACAGTATTATTGTTGAGGAGAGCTACCCGGGCATTCCAAGCGGTGTAACGCAAGCATACCGAGTGTTGAGCGAAGGGCTGCTGCTCGGTTTCCGTAAGCTGGGCTTGGATGCGCGCATGGTTCAGCTGGAGAGTGAGGAGGACAAAAGCAAATATGCTTCGATGGGCTCAGCGGCCTGCTTCGACTCACCTTCCTGGTACGAGCTTGTTGTCGAAGGGCGTAAAATCGCAGGCAGCGCACAAACCCGGCAAAAGCAGGTTGTTCTGCAGCATGGATCGATTTTGCTCGATATGGATGTGGATCAGTTGTTTAGAGTATTGAAGTTTTCGAACGAGCGACTGCAGGCCAGGTTAAAACAGCAATTTGTCCATAAAGCCGTTGCCATTAATGATCTTTGCCGCCATATAGGCAAGCAACCCGTTTCATTGCCAGAGGTGGAAGAAGCGTTTCGTGCCGGGATGGAAGAGGGCTTGGATATTGAGCTAGTAGAGAGCACGCTGACTGAATATGAGCAAACGTTAGTCGAGCAGTTGATCAGCGAGAAGTATGCAAACGAGGCATGGAATCTTCGGAGGTAGGCTAACTAATATTTGGATGTGCTTGACTTCTGTCCTTGGTTGTAACTATAATGATTACATCGAGAGGGTGTAAGTTATGAAGATTAGCAGTCGATTTTCCATTGGCGTTCATATATTATCACTTTTAGCTATTGCCAAGGATGCTCATGGTACTTCGGAGTGGATTGCAGAAAGTGTAAAAACGAATCCTGTTATTATTCGGAGAATTTTAGGGCAACTTAAAAAGGTTGGGTTAGTCAATGTACGTGCAGGTACCGGTGGTGCTTACTTACTGAAGGACCTGGAGGAGATTACTCTACTAGAAGTCTTTAGAGCGGTTGATGTCGTGGAGGAAGGCCAGCTTTTCCACATCCACGAGCAGCCGAATCCTCAGTGCCCTGTAGGGGCTAATATTCAAGCTGTTCTGCAGCTGTTATTAGGTCGTGCTCAAGATGCCATGGAGAAAATATTAGCTGATATTACAATGAAAGAATTAGTAACCGTGCTTGCTGAACAGATTCAGCTGTCTAAAGCGGACTAATTTTTTTTGATCATGTTGTAATCGATGTGGTTACAACGGATCTGGCGTAACACTCCTCGATATGTTATTAAAAAATTGGAAAAGGTGGAGAAGAATATGAAAATTGCATTGATGAGTGCTAGCGGAACTATTGGACAACGTATTTTAGAGGAAGCTTTGACGAGAGGACATCAAGTTACCGCCATCGTCCGCGATCCCTCCCGAATTTCTAAGCAAAATGAAAACCTGACAGTTGTAACAGGTAATATTTTCGAAGAAGCTAGTGTAGCTAAAGCAGTGGCAGGACATGATGTTGTCATTAGTGCCTTTGGGCCAGCGTTTGGTTCTGGTGAAGAGCATACTATGGTAGAAGCAACCCGAACTTTAATAAAAGGAGTTAAAAGTGCTGGCGTGGATCGGCTTCTAGCCGTAGGTGGAGCTGCGAGCTTGGAGGTGGCTCCTGGAGTACTTCTTATTGATACCCCGGAATTCCCTGAAATCGTAAAGCCTACAGCAACGGCTCATCGGGATGCACTGGATGTATATCGCCAAGAAAAAGAATTGAATTGGACGAATCTAAGTCCAGCGGCTAAGATTGCTCCAGGGGAACGCACTGGAAAGTATCGTACAGGAACGGAGCAGTTAATCGTGGATGAGAAAGGCGAAAGCTATATTTCTGCTGAAGACTATGCGATCGCGATGCTTGATGAGGTAGAGAAACCCCAGTACAGCCGTCAACGGTTTACAGTTGGATATTAAATAATTAATGAGGCTGGGGGCTGTAAGCTTGTCCCTGCCTCATTGTTTTTTAAAAGAGCATAGATGTGTTGTGTACTTGGATGCGCCAAACTTTGACAGATAGAGACAATTTCACTAAAGCGCATGTAGAGCTAAGAAAAGTGCTGCTGAGGCATGAATGCATCTTCGTCGGAGTGATAGCGAACGGTTAACTGGAATTTCTGGAGCTAATTCTCCCATTTGATCCTCGGTGAGGAGTTTAGCTGGAAAATATCCCTCTAATATTGGGGTTATTGGGTGAAATACCGCAGAAGTGTAGAATTAGCAGGAGGATTTCCAGCTAGTTGCGGTAGAAGCTCCCTTCGGGCTGGGATTAACGGGAGGATTTCAGGCTGTCGAATTAAGCGCTTTCAATATCTCTCAAATTTTAATCCATACACCCTATTTCTCAATAGTGTTCTCGCAAAGCTCAATCTAGGTGTTAAAAGC